>JANMIF010000218.1:0-20500 GCA_031375695.1 Planctomyces sp. | reverse complement strand
CACCTCAACCCTCCCAGCCCCAAGGACGCTTCGTATTCGGTTGGTAGGCCACAAATCAAAAAGAGGAGGGCTGAGGCGGCGAGAGCAAGCTCTCGACGGCACCTCAACCCTCCCTGCCCCAAGAACGCTTCGTATACGGTTGGTAGGCCACAAATCAAAAAGAGAAGGGCTGAGGCGGCGAGAGCAAGCTCTCGGCAGCACCTCAACCCTCCCTGCCCCAAGGACGCTAGGTATCGGCTCGGTGTGTGAGTTGGGGCGAAATCTCCGTTCGGATCGGAGTTGATCAACTCATGGAAGTTGGCGAATTCGGAGTTTGATTGTCGTAAGAAAACTCAGTAGTACATCACATCAAAGTTGTCTGGGCAGGTCTCAGCGAGACCACTTGCGTTTCATGGAATCGAACATGCTTTTGGCACTGCCGGCTGGTTGGAACAGTCGCGGTTGTCCGCGCTGATCGTCGACCGGGGCAGGAGTAATTTCGGGTTGCTGAGCGAACTCACCCTCGGCCTCGTAGGTCACACGGGCCGGGGGCAAGTCGCTGCTGTCAGTGCTTTGGTTGCTGTAGCTCGAAACGGATGACGATCGGCGCGGGCGTGCCGGTCGCCATCTGGCTTGCGGAACGGTTTCCAAGTCTGCGGCCGGAGGAGCTGGTTCCGGCAACGGGGGCAATTCCGGCTCAGGTGACAATCGCGAAGCGGGAGAGCTGGACCGCGGGATCGGTGCGTTGATCTCCCGTTCCGGCACGTAGGTCTCGTCGTCGAATTCCTCTCCGACGGAGGGAAGTCCGACTTGCGACCAACGCGATCGTGTCGTTTCACTCGATCGGAATCCACGAGCCATGTGACAGCCACCCGTTGTTCCCACCGCGATCATCAAGCCGCTGGTCAGCACGGCAAGGGAGTTTCGGCGGTTGAACATGGTGTTGGCTTTCTCTTGGTGACTGGCTCCTTCCGAGGTCTGGCGTCTGAGTCCGTTCCGTCTGACGGGGCATTGAATCGGCAGAACGTTTCAGCAAAAAGCAAATGAACTGATCCGAAATCGCGAGAGGAGCTGAACTGCGCGACGGACTCTCTCAACGCGCCGAAACCGCCGGTCTCGCCTGTGGTCCGACCTGCGAGCGTCGTCCGCCTTGAGCCGGTGTTTCTCGGCGAGCCGAATTTCGCCAACTTGCACGGCGTGTCGGCGAAAGTTGCCGAAGTAGTCCTGACGACTTGTCCGGTTATGCGGATTGTGGACACGAATGGCGGCACGTCCTTGACCATTGAGAAGGGTGTGGGATTCTGTGTCATCGCTCACGCAACCGCGACCTTTCCAATGACAGGACGTGCCAACCACTCCGGTTGCGGTCGCGCCACACTCCCCGATACCGTCCGCGCATGAATCTGGATTTGCATTCGCACACAGTGATCGTCACCGGCGGTGCCAGCGGAATTGGCTGGGCGACCGCTCGCGCCTTCGCTGCCGAACGTGCCGACGTTGCGCTGTGGGACAAATCGCCGGATGTTATCGAACGAGCACGGCAACTGGCCGACGAGTTCTCAATCCGCACAATCGGATTGCCGCTGGATGTGGCCGATTGGCCAGCGACCGAAGCGGCAGCGAAATCAACCGCCGAACACTTTGGTGCGATCCAGCATGCGGTTCACGCGGCCGCAATCGGTTCGGGCAAATACGGGTTTCCGTTCACGAATTTGACTCCCGCTGATTGGCCTCGAGTTTTGGAAGTGAACATAATGGGGATGACTCATGTCGCGCACGCGATCGTGCCGCACATGCTTCCACAGCGACGTGGAACTCTGGTCTTCGTGGCCTCGGTCGCCGGACAGATTGGTTCGCCGACCGATCCGCCGTACAGCGCGTCGAAGGCGGCGAACATCAACTTCGCCCAGTGCTTGGCGAAGGACTTGGCACCGCACGGGCTGCGAGTGAACACAGTCTGCCCTGGCATGGTTCAAACGTCGCTAAACAAAGCGGTATGGCGAGCTTGGTACGATCAGCAGCCGCCGGAGCGGCAGGTCGATTACGACACGTGGGCTGCGACGAAAATCCGTTCGGTCGTGCCACTTGGTCTCTGGCAGCGCCCCGACGACGTTGCCGACATGATCGTGTTCCTCTCCTCGCGCCGAGCCGCTCACATCACCGGCCAGACAATCAACGTCGATGGCGGATCCGTGATGCACTGGTGACTGATGAATCAATCGCCCCATCAACGTTGTAAACAGGTTTAGAAATCCAGGCTCAATTCGCGGAAACCCATTTGCCGGGTCCAGGGGGCTTGGCTACACTCCCGCCCCGATTTTGGCGGAGCGACCTATTGGCAATACGCTCTGCGGATTCCGCGAGACAAGGAAACACGACATGGCTCATAAGAAAGGTCAAGGCTCCAGCCGCAACGGACGCGATTCGCATGCGCAGCGGTTGGGAATTAAGAAATTTGGCGGCCAAGCGGTCATTCCCGGCAACATTTTAGTTCGGCAATGCGGAACCAAATGGCGACCCGGCCACAATGTCGGCATGGGAACGGACTACACGATTTTCTCGGTCGCAACCGGCACGGTGTACTTCGATCAAGAAGGCCGCCGCATCAATGTGAAACCGGCCGAAGAACCGGCAGTCGTGTAGTACAGCGAAACCATAACCAACCCCAGCGAGCGTTAGTGATCTATACCCCGCGCAGTTCTCAACGAGATTTTTCTCTGCAGGGGAGTTCGTAAACATCAAACTAATTGCCGGGTGATCTGGGTTGATTCAAGACTGCGGGAGAATTGACCGAGCTACAAGGGCACGGACTACAGATTCGGTTTCAGTCGTGTCAGTTCAAATCGCAGCTTCGCTCCCAGTTCCGGCCGAGCCATGCTGATGAACGCAATCTTCCCTTCCAGCCAAGCCGGAAAATTCGGATGCTGGTCACGATTCTGTGCGGCCAGGCCGTGTGTACGGGCTTGGTGCAGAATCGCGCGAACGCGGCGCACTTCGGCGCGAGCGACTCCTGGTTTGTCATTGACGACCAAGCCGGTGACCGTCTGCACCGTGTTGCGGCGTTGCACACGCGACTTCTTTTCGTTGACGGCGAAGCCCTCATCCTGAGCGATGTGACGCACGCGAGCCATCACGTAGCCGATCAGCGTTTTCAACGAATCCTGACCAGACAATGTCAGATCGTCGGCGTAGCGGGTGTACGACAGGCTCAGTTTGGCGGCAATCCCTTGCAGTCGCTTGTCGAGCCGCCGGGCCACTTGATTCGAGAGCGCGGGACTCGTACACGCTCCTTGAGGCAACCCGCGCGGGCCGGTGGCCACGAAGTATGTCTTACCGCTGAACTCGACGGTGCGCCGCGGGCACTCGGTACATATCAGAGCAAGAATCGTCGCGACTGCGGGTGAATAACCGACTCGCGAGAAGACGCTGCGGACTCGCGGAAACGTGATGCTGGGGAAGAAGTTTTCCAGGTCCATGTTGATCACGATCGCCTGGCCGACATGCGGTCGAGCGTTCGTCAGGATGCTGTGTCCGGCAACAAAACCGTGCGCGGCAGGTTCCGTCGGCAGCTTGTTGAGGATGTTGTGCAGAATCCACTCCTGCGCCCCGGCCAGCCGACGATGCGGAGCACTCAGCGTTCGTTGGCCGCCGCTCTTTTTTGGCACGCTGAAATGGATGTAGTGCGTTCGCGGCGCGACCTCTGCATGAAATGCCAGCCATCGAAGTTGCGGTATCGTCAGTTGCAACGCCGCCGCGAGTTCCGCCGGAGTACACAGGATCGGCAGCCCATTCGCCGCGAGCTGTTCAAGGTTGCTACTTCGGTCGCCGAGACGTCCCGAAACGTCGCGACCGAGAAAGACGATGTCCGTCGCGTGACGTCGAGCGACACCTTCGACATGCAGCCGCTTTCGTTCTGCGGCTGCGGCCTTCTTCTCGTCTTTGAGTTGCTTGCGTTTTTCACGATCGCCTTTAACGGCAGCCTGACTCGCTTGTGCCGACTGATGCCGCAACGCCACGACATCGGGTCGCACGAGGTCCATCTCCGCCCCGACACGATGAATCTCCGCCAACTGGTCGGGGCTGAGCAATCCTTGCGAGACCATCGCCCGATCGACCAGCAACGTCCGTTTGTCATCGACCGGCGGAATCAAATCGCGACGTCCGAACCAGACGCTGCTCCACAGGTTTGTTCCTTTCATCGCGGACTTCAGCTCGTCGCGCGTGATCGGCAGAAACGGAGAGGCATCGAGTCCCAGCGTTGTCGATTTCCGAGTCGGTTGCGCGGCCGGTGCTGAACTGCTCGTTGATGTACTCCCTGAAGCGGTCGGGAGCGGAGCGGCGGGCGTTCGCGGTGGAGTGACCGTCGGGGCCGGACTGCCAAACAGTTTGCTGACGAGTCTCGCGACGAATCCCTGTTTCGGAACTGGCGTCGGCGCAGCCGAGTTTCCTCCGTTGGCGGGAGGCTGATAACTGTTCGGGCTATCGGCGAATCGGTGATACAGAAACGGCTTGACCTTCGCACCGACTTCAATCGTCGAGCAGTTGTACGCCACTCCCATGCGGCCTTGCTCGTAGGATTCGTGAACCAAATCGCGAACGTCGTTGTGCTGGATGTTGCCGCCACGCCGTCGTGCTTCCAGCGTGATGTCATACGCCGTAAAGAGCGCGCCGGCCTGAACCCGCTCCGCCACGATCTGATCGACCAATCGTTGAGTCGCCGCGTCGGCCATGAATCATCCTTGAGTCCAAAATCCACTAAACCAGCGATCGAGCGTTTCCGGCCGATCGGTTGGCGTCGCCTTGTTACGCAGAGCTTGCAAGTGGCGGCACGGTCCCTTTCGCAAACCGTTCTTGAAGTGATGCGAGCAAGTGCATTTGCCTCGAACCATGCGCCCGTCGCCGTCAATCAGACACTCGACCGAATGTCCCGGAGCACGCCCGACGAGCACTCTCATGCCGGACGGAGCAATCTCGTCGCGCTGTACAGTGACCTGGCGACCCGCGAGCAGTTGCCGAGCCTCAACCGTTTCGATGTTCTCCGACCCGATTTGCTCATTCGTCAACGGCAGCGGTATCACTTGTCGCCATCGATACAAACCGGCGGGGAGATCGTGAATCACTTGTCCCAGCAGCGCGAGCCGATTCAATCCCGCTGCCACGGTCGGAGGCGGCAGCGGCACTTGATTGGAAATCTGAGCATACGTTTGAGCCGGGCCGGCTCGGAACGCTCCAGCGATTTCCTCCAACATCAGTTCGTTGATCGTTACCGGCGGCGCGATCTGATCGAGCGCCGTCGAACCCGTCCAATCGTTCGTGGTCCAGCCGGAGAGGCCGAGCGTCAGTCGCATGTCCCCCATCTGAGCCACCCAAAAGCTGGGCAAGCCCGTTCCCAGCAAATACACATCGACGCTTTCGATCAACGGCAGCAACCGCGCCAGAACTCGCAAGCGGTCGCGGCCCCAGACGCGGATCGTTTCCGTTCGCGAACCGGCATACGGCGTCGAATGCAGTTCGATCCGCTTCTCCCACGGTTCCAGCACAATCGCGACCGGCTGGCCGGGTTGCAGTTCAAACCGCACGGCCCGCGGACTGCGAGCCGCTCGATGCCGCTTGAGCCACGCCAGCACGTTGTACAACCCCTCGCGGCTGACCGGCACACGCCGCATCGGCAAGCTCATGGCCGATTGCAACTGCATGAAGCCTCGCAGCCAACTGTTCGGCAAGTCAATCTTTTCTTCGCGATGTTCCTCCGTGTCGGCTGTCCGCACCTCGAAGCCGGACGGATCGATTTCAAACCGAGTCTCGCGATAACTGCGCAGCTTCTGAAAGTGCTCGTACAACGGCCACGAGTAATCGACGTTCGTCGTCCCCAGCGACACGTCCCGCTCACCGGTAAACGCTTCGCGAGCCACCGTCAAACAGCCGTAGCTGCTTTCGTCCGCGCTGAAACACTCGAAGAACAACACGTCCGGCGCGACTGTGATCACCGGGTCGCACGGCATTAACAGCCGCCACATTTCTGGGTCGTGCCGTGCGAGGTAATTCGAATACTGCTGCCGAGCATCCCAATACTGCTTCCGCATCCGCCGATAATCGACCTCCAGCCCCGGCCGCAGCGGATTGCCGGAAAGAGCTTCGATCTCCGCCTTCCGAGCGTGATACGCCGTCTGCCGGATCGCCGACTCGCGCCGATTCTGTTCCGCTTGATAAGCCAAATACGCCGTCTTGTCCTTCGGCTGAAAACGGAGATCGCTGATCACGACGTCATGCAGCGCGCTGATCGCCTCGCGAAACCGCACGGGATCGCGCAGCACGCCGGCAAAGCTGACCCGATCACGGCGCAGATTCGGCGACAAAGCAATCGCCACACCCGCTGGCCCGGTCGCGATCGCACTGCGCCGAAAATACGACATCGTCAATTGCATGAGTGCTGACCAATCTCCGGCCGAATGCCATCGGCCAACAACAAACCAAAAAAGGTGGGAGGGCTCCAACGAATCTCGACTTCGAAGCGACGACCAAGGACGTTCACCAAGCCCAGTACTGCTACTGGTCTCAGGGAACCACCGTTGACTCAGCCCAGAGACCAGTAGCAGTACTGGGCCAACGAACAACGGCCTTGGGGAAGCAATCACAGGCCAAGGTCAGCCACGGCGGAACACCGCAGCACAATAGGCTCGAAAAATCGTCGGAGTCTCCTCCCACCTCATTTCAAAAATCACAAATCCGAAATCTCAAATCTCAGATTTCAGACACCCACTTTCAATTCTGGAAACTCACGCTGCACGACCGTTCGCAGTTCCGGCCGCTGTTCCATTAGTCGGACCACGGCCGCCAATCCCGTTCGCCATTCGGGACCGCGCACCGAGCGTAACGCCACGGCCAAAATCGGCAGCAAGTGCTTCGCTTCCTCCGGCCGACGTTGCAACCGAGTGGCAATCTGCGCGACCACGCGCGGCTTCGTGCGGCTCCCGCGATGAATGTTCAACAGCACGGTCGCCCACAAACTGCGAACCAACTCTGGCTCAAGCTGTGGCAGATTCGCCCCATTAACCCGAAGCGTTAGCGAGGGCGAGCGCTCCATAAGACTTGGAATTGGACGCTCTGTGGAGCGCTCGCCCTCGCTAACGCTTCGGGTTGTTGAGCGTTCCGCCGAACCGGTCCCGACCCGTTCCAACAAAACCACGACTTTCAATCGAATGTCGTCATACGGCGACTCCAACAGCTTCCGCCAAATCGCCACTTCGTTTGCCGCTCGCGGTTCCGCCAGAAACCAAGTCCAGCCTTCACAGCGCACATCTTCATGACGGCTGTCGAGCAATTCCAAAATCCAATCGCTCTGAAAGTGCGGCGAGCCACCCAACACGCCACTGAGCCAACGAATCATGTCGGGACGCACGGCGTTCGCCTTGCTCTCGGCCAATAGCAGCAGTTCGCGGCATTCAGACTCCGCATCGAACGAGCGCGATTGCAGCCAGGTGAATCCGAGTTGCGCGATCGGCAACGGACGGCTGCACGCTAATCGCACCGCCTGGTCCAACGTCACAGCGCGCGGGTCTAAACGCTGAGTCATCAACTCGCAGATCACGTCCAACGATTGTGGATTGATTTCATCCAGCAGCCGCAGCCAATCCTCAACCGACAGCGCGTTCAATTCCGGCGACTGCCGCAACGCTTCGGCCGCCATCTGCGACAGCTCCGCATCGTCATGAGACAAAAAATCCAACAGTTGCCTCAGCGGCAATCGAGCCAGCGCATGGGGATGATGTCGGCGGACCATTTGCGCTGTCCATTGCCGCACCGGCCGGCACCCAGCATTTTTCAGCAACGTTACCAACGGAGCCGCGTCACCCAACCACAGCGGCTCAAACGCGGGTGCCGGTTGCAACTCGCTCAATTTCCGCCCGTCGGCCAGTCGCCAGCCACTCGAACACGACGCCAGCACCGGCGAGTGATGAAACAAAACGTGCATCAACCCCCAGTTGTCGATCAGTGCCAAGCCGTCCGCGACATCATCGTCCGAGTACCGGCACAATGTCGCCACGATCGCTGTGAGATATCGATCCGGCTGCTGTTTCCCCAGGTTTCGGAAATAGCGCCACACTCGGCGACGCAAATAGTTCCGCGTGCGGAGCGAGAACAATCGCAACCGCAAATGCTTTTCCAGCGACGGGGCCGCCAATCGTTGGCCCGTGTTCGCATCGCGGTATCGAAACGCCTTCTCGTCTTTCGGTAGAGTCGAACTGCGGGGAACGGCGATCGTTTCCTCCGTCCAACTTTCCTGCGTGTTGAAGTCGTAACGATGTTTTATCTTCCGCACGCGCCGCTTCGATCCGTCCAGCGCCGCCAGAAAACAGCCCATCACGACGTCATCGCCCGCCTTCTCGGCGAGCTTGAAGAGCCGCTTCACCAACGGCTCATGACGAAAGGCATTCAGCGGCCGACCGAGATACTCCAACAACAACCGTCGCGATGCCGACCGCTGATCGGCAAACCACTTTTCAGCAAATGCCGCCAAACGATCGGGCGCGCTGATACCGCGCAGCGCGTCCACGAACGCCGGATCACCACGCTCGTACAGCTCTTCAGCCAACAACCACGATCCATGATCCATGATCTGGTTCACTCCGTTTGACCATGCCGAGATGCTCCGCTGACGTCGACGAGACAGAAAATCGAAGAGGGGTGTTGAATGGCGAGCGGAGAGTAAATGAAATAAGAAGCTCGTCAAGCAACCGACATTGCCGCATTTGAGATTCATCCGAAACGTTCGGCCGCCTCGGTCGCCCACTGTTCGATCAAGTTGCGATCCTCGGCGAAGAGTCGGCCTTCGACACTCAGGCTGCGGGATCGAATTCCGGTGACACAGCGCTTTCGGATCGCCTTCCGGACGTGCAGTGCTCTCGCAATCGCTCCGGCAATCGACGCGATCTCGTCATTCGTCTGTTGTGTCGTTAGACCGCCGAGATGAGCGCCGATTTCGAAGCTGTTCGCGTGGCTCATCAAGGCATACGGCACGGCAGGAACCGTCTGCACGCAATCCCCTCGCGAACAGAACCCGTTCAGTGAGCAGGCATCACGCACCGAGACGCCACGCCGTTCGCACCCAGGTATCGATAAACTCCCACAGGGTTCCATGAAATTCTTTGAATCAAGACGGGATTGGATCGGTATTTAGCGAAAAAGACAGAGGCGCGATCTCTAAATTGCGAACGATTCGCACATATTCTTTTTCTTTCATCGAGCCACCATTCGGGAGACGGAGCCTCGCCCGCCGGGCGGCAGAAAATCTCCCGCAGCCAGCGCGCAAACGCCACCACCGACGACAGCGCGGTCACATACCCGTGAGTGATCAACGAGGCCAATGTCACAGCGGCCGACAATTGCGACGACAGCGATTGCAGATGCGGCAGCAACAACGGAGCGAATCGCATCAAACCTCCGTTGCAACGACGCCGACGTGTTCCGGCCCATCCCCACGATTTTGTCACTTCGCGAGACAAAGCAAGCCGCCAGGTTCTGCACATCAAGCTGACCGACAGACGACAATCGCCCCGGTGTCCACAACGACAATCACCTGTCGTCCGAAATGCGTTCGGCAGAAGACCGAAACGATTCGACATGATCCACGATCGTGCCAAACTTCTGATTCCGCCGCTCGGGATCAAACTGCCACTCCGTGGAATGTTCCAACGCATCCCCGACCGACAAACCAACAATCATCCCTTCGATCAGCGGATTCTCGAGCAGGTTGCCCAAAGAAATCGGTTCGGGCGTTCATTCAAAGATCGCGCCGCGCGACACAGATATTTGTCCTTGAGTGAAATGCACTTGCAGCATCGCGGTTGATTCTGTCAGCGCTCGGGTCACTGTGCCAATTCTTGCCGAAACTCACTGAGCTTTTGCAGCGCCGCGATGGGCGTGAGTAGGTCGAGGTCGAGCGATTTGAGTTTTTCAATCACCGGATGGTCGGGTTCGATGAACAGCGACAACTGACGATCTCGCGACTTTGTTTTTCGTTCGGGGATTTTGACTTTGCCCGATTCGTCGATGTGGTCGGATTCCAATTGAGCGAGGATCACGGTCGCGCGTTCGACGACGTCGCGCGGTAACCCGGCAATCTTTGCGACGTGAATCCCGTAACTCTTGTCGGCCGGGCCTTCCACGATCTTGTGCAGAAAGACGATGTCATCACCGTGCTCGCGGATTGCAACATTCCAGTTGCTGGTTTCAGGCAGGGTTTTGGTCAGCTCGGTCAGTTCGTGGTAATGCGTTGCGAACAACGTGCGGCAGCGGATTTGATCGTGCAGATATTCAGTCACAGCCCAGGCCAGCGAGATGCCATCGTAAGTGCTCGTCCCGCGACCAATCTCGTCGAGGATCACGAGGCTGCGGTCGGTTGCCGAATTCAAGATGCGCGCGGTCTCGGTCATTTCGACCATGAACGTACTTTGGCCTTTGCTCAGTTCATCGCTCGCGCCGACACGCGCAAAAATGCGGTCGGCGATCCCGATGCGGGCCTCGCTGGCCGGGATGAACGATCCCATTTGAGACATGATCGTCAGCAATGCAGCCTGCCGTATATACGTGCTCTTCCCCGCCATGTTCGGCCCGGTGATGAGTTGCACGCGTCCGGCTGATGAAGAGGGGGAGAGGGGGAGCGGAGGAGAGGGAGAGATTAGCACAGTCGCTTCTTGAGTTTTCTTTCCCTCTCCCCTTCTCCCCTTCTCTGCCTCTGCATTCAACGTCGCACGTCCCAGCCGCACGTCGTTCGGCACAAACGTTCCCGACGGCATCAGCTTATCCAGCACCGGATGCCGGCCTTCGCGGATGTCCAAGATCGGACCATCGGTCAGTTCCGGCCGGCAATAGCCGTGCTTGACCGCGAGCGTCGCCAGTGCGGCGAGCACATCGACCTCCGCCAGAACGTCGGCTGTTTGTTTCAAACGTGATGTCGCCGCAGCGACTCGTTCGCGCAGTGCGGCAAACAATTCTTGTTCTAGCGAAACGGCTCGCTCTTCGGCACGCAGGACTTTGTCTTCGTATTCCTTCAACGCTGGCGTGATGAATCGTTCTTGGTTTTTCAGTGTTTGCTTGCGGATGTACTCGGCCGGAATCTTCGCCGCCTGAGCAGCGGTTACTTCCAGGTAATAGCCGAAGACTTTATTGAACCCGACCTTCAAGTTCGGCAGGCCGAGCCGCTCCGATTCCTGGGCTTGATATTTGGCAATCCATTCCTTGCCGCCGCGAGCCAAGTCGCGCAGTTCGTCGAGCGTGACATTGAAGCCAGAGCGAATCAGTCCGCCGTCAGTCGTGAGCAACGGCGGTTCATCGACCAGAGTAGCGTCGATGTCGCTCCGAATCTCTGCATTCAGATCGAGGTCCGCTTCCAGCAGCCGCAGCAAATCGCACTGCCGGCCCGCGAGTTTCGCTTTCAACTTCGGCAACAAAGCCAATGACCGAGTCAAGCTGCCGAGGTCGCGCGGCGACGCGCGGCCGGTGGCGATTTTCGCGGTCAGCCGTTGCAGGTCGTAAGTCTCGGCCAAAATCTCTCGCAGGTCGCGGCAAAACATCGTGTCGAGCGAAAATTCTTCGACCGCATCTAGCCGCCGGTTGATTGCAGCGATTTTCGTCAGCGGGTTTGACAGCCATTCGGCTAGCAGCCGCGCTCCCATCGGCGACACCGTTTCATCGAGCACCGACAGAAGGCTGTTTTCCCGTTTGCCCTCGCGGATTGTGCGAGTCAATTCGAGACTGGCTCGGGTCGCTTCGTCGATGATCAGCGCGGTCCCACGTCGATACGGTTCCAGTCGCGTGATGTGACCGAGCGAAGACTTCTGCATCTCTTGGACATATTCGAGCAATGCGCCGGCCGCCGTCACACCGGGCGAGGCTGCATCGACATCAAAGCCGTCGAGCGTCGTCGTGCCAAAGTGTTTGAGTAGCGATGTTCGACAAGCCTCTTCCGCCCAACACCACGGAGCACGCGGAGTCAGCAGTAGTCCGGATCGCGCAATCAACGGCCGTAGCCGTTCGTCGTCTTTCAAATGTTCGGGCACGAGGCATTCCGTCGGCCGGATGCGTGCGAGTTCATCGGCAAGTTGAACCACTTCAAGATCGGCCGTCACGAATCGTCCGGTCGAAACCTCCAGCCACGCGAGCCCAATCAAGCCAGATCGCCCCGGCCAAACAGCCGCCAAGAAATTCGATTCGCGCGGGTCGAGCAACGCCTCATCGGTCAGCGTGCCGGGAGTGACGACCTGTGTCACCTCGCGTTTGACCATCCCTTTGGCGAGCTTCGGGTCTTCCATCTGCTCGCACACCGCGACCCGATGCCCCGCCACGATCAACTTCCGTAAATAGCCTTCCAGCGCGTGATACGGAAACCCCGCCATCGGGATCGGATTCGGCGAGCCTTTGTCTCGGCTGGTCAACGTCAGCCCCAGGACCTTCGACGACGTCACCGCATCCTCAAAGAACAGCTCATAGAAATCCCCCATCCGAAACAGCATGATCGAACCGGGATTCTGCTTCTTCACTTGCAGATATCGCTCCATCGCGGGCGTGAGATTATGCGGAGCGACATTCGCGGCGGGCTGCTTGCCAGACCCATGTTCAAAGCTTGTATTGTCGGTCGATTGACTCATGTTGCTCTCAGTCACAATGCGAGTCGCGGGAGCGACACGCCTTCGTAGCTCAGTCGCTCCCGCGACGGAGCTTTGTTCACACGCGCTACGCCCGTTCGTAGATTCCAATCAGTACCGCCTCGGCCAACACGTGCCCCCGTATGGCGTCGAGCAATGACTGTTTGCACGCCTGCGTCGGCGCGAGCGATAAATCGCCATCGAGCGCATACAGTTTAAAGAAATACCGATGCGGCCCGCTGCCGTTCGGCGGCATCGGACCGAGATATCCGACGTTTTCGCTCAGCCACGAATTCTGTCCCTGACACGCTCCCGCCGGAGTCGCTGGTTTTAACTCGCGAGCAATCCCCGCCGACAGCGATCGGGCCTCGCCGGAAATGTTGTAAATCACCCAATGCACCCACGGCTGCGGCGCGGGATGCTTTGCACTCGGGGCATCGGGATCGTCACAGATCAGCGCGAATGATTTTGTGCTGTCGGGCACGTCCTCCCAAGTCAGCTGCGGCGAGATATCTTGGCCTTCGCCAGTATGTTGTTTCGGCATCGAACTCCCGGACGCGATCGCGGAACTGTGCAGCTTCATGTTGGCCTCTCAATCAAGTCTCATCGGCCCTCGAACCGGGGTGGATTGACCCACGACGCAGGCCTTCGGTCGGAGGATAACACCGGAACATGGAATCCGCCTACCGGCCGAAAGGCCTGGGCATGCCCTTGTTTCAATCTGAGGAGTTGGTACCTCCAACGTTCCTCATGTTTCTGGAAATAGTTCTCGAATGCGTACTGAATTACGACGAAAACGCCACATTGACACGTTTTCAATCGCGGCTGATACTCCCGCCTCTTCGCTGGATTACCGAATTTATCAGGCTCGGAGAGTTTGCGCGGAGCGCTCGCCCTCGCTTGCGCGTCGGGTTCGTGTGGGGAGTTTGCAGATCGTGCCAACAACAGCGGGAAAGGACTCCCGGAATGAGTGATTTTTTCGGACGTGAGGCGGTTTCGAACGCTAGTTCGGCCATCATGGATGACGATCAGGACTTGCCACTGGGCGAGCCGCCGTCGGCGGCGAGTCGGCAGCCGAATCAAATGAATCTGTTCGCTCAGGCCAATCATGTGGCTGACAGTTTACGCGCTCAGGTGACGGAGTTGGAGCGGCGTGAGCGGAATCTCAACGAACAGCTCGCGCAGTTTGATCGCGAACAGCGTGGAATGCGTCTGCGCTTGCAAGCGGCCGAGGAAGAGTCGCAGTCGCGAACCGAACAGTTGTCTCAATTGGAAAAGGATTTCGCCGAGCGGTTTCAATCGACGGAGCAATTGCTGTCCGAATTGAAGCTGCGAGAAAAAGAGCTAACACTGAAGAACGAGCAGTTGGAGCAGCAACGAGCGACGCTGAAGCAGCAATTGGAACGCCAGATCGACGTCGAAAAAGCCACGTTACAGCATTCGGCGGCGCTGGCCGATTCGGAGCGGAAACAGTTGGCTGTTGATCGGGAACGGCTGCAGCGTGAGCAACACGCGCTGATCGAAACCGTGAAGGCGGAGATCAATCAAGAAAAACAGCGGCTGCGCAAGGAATACGCTTGGGAGTTGGACGGCGAGATCGAAAACTTCCGCCAACTACGCGAGTCCTGGGCGAATCTGCAGTCTCAAGAGCGAAACCAGTTGGAAGAAGACCGTCGCGTTCACGAAGAAGCGGTGCGGCGACTGCAAGCCGATTGGGCGGAACAACGTCGCACGCAGCAAACGGATCTGGATGGCACCAAGCGACAGCTCGAACAACAACGGTTGCAGCAACAGCGTGAACACGAAGAGGGGCTGAGGCGCTTGCAGCTCAATTGGGAATCGGAACGTCAGCAGTTGCGAGCTCAGTGGGGTGCGGACCTGGACAAAGAGCGGCAGCAATTTGAGTTTGAACGTTCAGAATATACGGCTTCGTGCGCCGCCGAGCGGTCGGTGTTGCAGCGCGAGCGAGAGGCTCATGAAGGTTACATTCAACAGTCGCTTGCGGAGCTGAAACGGCAGCGAGATGAGCACTCGCAACGATTGCAGGGGGCCAGCGGCGAACACAAACAGCTCAAAGCCAGTTGGGAACGTCAGCGGCAGGAGCAGATTGCGCAGCTCACGACTCGTGAACTTGAACTGAATAGCGAACGCGACAAGCTGGCGAAATCCTGGCAGGCGGCGCAAGCCGAGATCGCTCAGCGTCAGCAAAACTTGGATCTGCGAGCGGGCCAATTGACACAGTTCCGACAACGGCTGGATGAACGCGAGGAGGCGTTGGCTCGCGAAGCCGAAGCGTGGCAAAAGTTGTTGGCGGTGAAGTCGAGTGAAGTCGATGTGGATCGTCGCCGCTTCGAGCGAGAACAGACTGAATGGAGCGAGCGTCGCCTGGCCGAAGAGTCTGCGTTGCGTGGAGCTCACGAGCGACGATTGCACGACAATGAAAAACTCGACGCACGGCGACAGCGGCTGGAATTGATGCGCTCGGAAATGGACAACGCCAGCCGGCAAGCGCTGGAGGCGCGGATCGCAACCGAGGAAGCTTGGGCCGAAATGCTGCCACAGGTGGAACCGGAATTGGCTCGGCGGCGGATCGATGCGGGTCGTGGGGCGATCGCGGAACATTACCGCCGACTCCGCGATGAATTGGAAATTGAACGACAGGCACTGACGCTCGAACGATTGCAAACAACGGAAGAGCTTCGTCGCGATCAAGAGCGATTGCGTCTGGAGCGTGAACAACTACCGACCGCGCTCGCGTTTCGCGAAGAGCAATTGCGGCTCAGCGAACAACGGCTGAAGTCGGATATCGACGAATGGGAATCGCGTGAGACGCGCTGGCACGCATCGCGCAGTCAGTGGCAACAGCATCGACTCGAAGCCGAACAGGTCATTCGTGGCCTGCTGGCGGAACTGGATGCCACGCAAGCAGTTGACGCCGCGCCGAAAGGAACAACCGCACCCATAACGATCACGCTGCGACCGGCGAAGAAGGCAGCGTAACCAAAAGAACACCGCAGTCACCTTCACACGCTGCTGGACTACGACGACGGAGCGCACCGCGTGATTCACGCGATGGATCGAGCCGCCGCCAATCACTGACTTTCGAAAGCGGCCCGCAGCGAAGTCGCCAAGCAGCGTCAGTTCTTCGTGAACAACGGCGATCGCATGACGTATGCCTCGCTCCGTGCTGACAGTTTACCGATCGGCAGCGGTCCCGTCGAAGCGGCCGGAGAAACGCTGGTCAATATCCGCCTCTGCCGCAGCGGTATGCGCTGGACTCGCATCAGAGGCCAGCACAGCCTCGGCCTCCGAACGCTCATCAAATTCGACCAGTGGAACGCCAATTGGTCCCGATATCTCAACACTCTCCAAACTGCCTAACCCTACGTAAGATCGCGACCACACCCCTTCGCAAGTCTGGCTCTCGATCACCGAACTCTCACACGTTCGGCGAAAAGGCTTAACACGCGAAACTAGGGCAAGAAACCTCGCTCGCGCAGCTCTTGAACGTTGTCCGGCGCGCTGGCCATGACTCTTTCGGTCGTGTACTTCAAGAGCGCGATGCCGCCGAGCTTCGGCGGAGCAGTCAGGATCGCCACGCGGTCCTCGTCCTCCAGATCGAGCTGTTTGTTCAGTTTCTCGACGACTTCTTCGATGCTGTCGCTGACGATCTTTTTGGGACCGCTGGTGTTGTCCAATCGCAAGTTCTTGAACGCGGCGGTACGAGCCATCAGGAAATGTACGAGGCTCTGGCCTTCGTCATCTTCTTCGCCGAAGAAACTTTCAAATTCCGGTCGCATGTCTTCCGGCGTGATGATCAACGGTCGGCTGATGCGAACTTCCCCCTTGCGGATCGAAACAGTTGCTCCCGGCCTGCGCGAGCCGCAGACCAAGTAATACGGCAACTCCGTTTGATCGAAGGTGAACAACCCTTGATGTGCTGGACGAACGATTTCGACCGCGCCCCAGGCTTTCATGAAACGCATTTCGTCGTCGAATGGTGAGAACAGCATTTTGGGGTTCCGATTGGGAGACGCCAATTCCGGCGGTACGAGTCGAGCACCGGGAGCACGCAAAACCACGCGATAGTTGAGTTGCTGGAGCATGGGATGACAAGCCTCCTAAAAGAGTTGGCCCGATTGGCAGATTGGCCGCGATGTCGCAAAGTCCGTGCCCGCGACCGTAACTGCTTGACAAACAGGCGGCTCGACGTGAAAAGACTGGCCGCTTGTGCGGTCGAGCAACAGTTCGATCGCGAATCGAGTTGGTCAAGTGGTCGTTTGCAAGTCGAGGAGTAGGCAAAGTATGAGTGGTCCGATCGTTCGCACGGGAACAACACCCGAGTTCTGGAAAAATTGGGATAGTGTCTTCGGGAAGAAGACTGCGAAAGCGGTTCCGGCGAAGAAGAAAGCAGCAGGAGTAGCTCCGACGAAGAAGAAGGTCGCCAAGAAAGCGACGGTGAAAACATCGGCTTTGCCTAAAAAAGCAGCCAAGAAGGCTGCCAAAAAGGCGGCGGTTAAGAAGAAAAAGTAGGGTGTCGTGAATGAGCGTCGGCATGCGTGGTCCGGATGGCTGGCCGTTTGGGTGGGCTTTCTGCTGGTGTCGTTCTTGTCCGCGCCCGCGCCAGGTGTAAACGAGTCGCATTATTTGACAAAAGCGAGGCATTTCTGGAACCCGGATTGGTGTGCTCGCGATTTCTTTCTGACTTCATACCCAGCGCATTTCGTTTTTTACGTAACACTGGGTTGGCTGACGAAATGGATGTCGCTGCCTGTCGTCGCTGTGATCGGACGTGTTGTCTCGTTGGGGCTATTGGCGGCTGGATGGTGTTCGCTGACGAAGCGAATTCTGGCTCGTGACTCCGTCGTCGTGCTGTCTGCCGGGCTCTTTCTGGGCATGCAGTCGGTCGGCAATTTGTCGGGCGAATGGCTGATTGGCGGCGTGGAATCGAAAGTGTTCGCGTATGCATGCGTGTTAGGATCGGTGTCGGCAATTCTCGATCGGCGTCTGCTGGTGTCGGCTTTATTGAGCGGAGTGGCGATTAGCTTTCATCCGATCGTAGGACTGTGGCATGTTGCGGCAGTGACGATGGTCGAAGTTGCAAATTGCAAATGGCGAATTGCAGATTGCAAATTGAGCGGATGGTCGAGAAAGCGTGTGGTGATCGCTATTGGGTTGCTAATCCTGGCGGCACTACCGGGTTTCGTCCCGGCCGTGCGGATGCTAATTGCCGTTGACGCGAAGACCGCTTTCGCGGCGAATTATGTCCAAGTCTTCTATCGACTGAGGCATCATCTGGACCCGATGGACTTCGCGGTGGGAAGTTGGATCGCGTATGGGCTGTTGAGTGGTGCTTTGCTTTGGTTGTGGCTTCAGTTTCGCCAACAGATCAGCGCAGCCGAGCACTGGTGGCTGTCGTATTTTTTCGTGGCGTGGTTGTTCGCGTTGGCAGGGTTGTTGATTGGACTCGGTCCGCGACCCGGCGAGTTGATGGCAGGATTTCGTTGGCGCATGGCCGCGTTGAAGTTCTATCCGTTTCGATTGTTTGACTTGTTGTTGCCGTTGACGTTATCGCTGTGTTTACCTCGCTTTTGCGCGACATCACGACAGCGTGTGACTTGGCTGTGGATGTTGGGTGCGATCGGCTTGAGTTGGTCGGCCGTGAAAAGTTTTGTCGTTGAACCGCCGATCGCTTGGTCGCAGTCGGATCGCGCGAATTGGAATGCGGCCTGTCAGTGGATCGAAGCCAACACGCCGCCGGAAGCATTGTTCGTGACGCCGAAAGAAAGTGATTCGTTTAAGTGGACTGCGCAGCGCGCGGAGTTCGTAAACTTCAAAGACTGCCCGCAAGACGCGGTGGGAGTGGTCGAATGGAATCGGCGATTGCGGTTGATGACACGGTGGAGCGAAGCCGGGTTCGCTGACGGGCAGTATTCAACCGATGAACTGCGCGAGCTGCGACGGCAAACCGGCGCGGAGTTTGTAATGGCTCGCGTGGACGTGCCGTATGACCCGGCCTGGAAGATTTATTCCAACGGGACGTTTCAAGTGTTTCGGTTACCTCACTAACTCCCAGTGGTGGAACTCGTGGGGCAGGTTTTCAACCTGCCCGTGAGTTCCAACCGACGGGCAGGTTAAAAACCTGCCCCACGATCACAAGGTCGCTTGATCGAGAACTCACCAGACGTGTCATTTCGTCCGCTGAAAACCAGCCGGAGCGATCGGCGGTTCCTTTGTCGTCGTCGCATTGGATTTGGCCGACGGACCGCTCGGCCGATCGTTGGGCATGTCGGGAATCTGCGCGGTTGGATTGGACCGTTGTTGCGGGTAAGCCTGAACGGTCGTCGTGATTTCTTTTTGCTGATGAAACTTCGCGCCGCTTGGCAGTTCGAGCGACATGTCCAAGTGTCGCACAACTCGAGATTGGATCGGCAGTCCGGTGTCGCGGTCGATCTCGCATGTTCCGAAACAGTGTCCGCTGCGCAACGAAACTTTTTCGAGCGCGGTCGTCTGCTGAACTCCGGCACCGATCTGTTCGATCGTGGCGGGAACAATTTGGCCAAGCAATTCAATCGTGGCGTAGCGGTCATTGCTGCTGGTCAGGCGATACCGCGTGGCCATCGTCATGGGGATCGGCCGCATGATCTGCCGCGTCTTGTCCCACGAGTCACCGATCTTCACCGATCCGCGAGCGTTGCGCGAATCAATGTTGTACGGCAGGATGCCGATGCTGTCGTCCACGAAGTTCGCGATCCCTTCGTCCTCCGTCGACGCCACCAGCCGGGTGAGCATTTCCTTTTGATGAGCCGGCGGAGCATGTCGGACGCAGCGTTTCAAGAACTCCTCGAACTCGACGACCTGCATGATCCGATTGTCCGCCGTCAGCACGAATGAAAAGCCGTTGTCGACCAGTCCTTGATATACACGAGCCGCATCGGGAATCACCTTTTCGGGAATAAGCGAGTCGTAGCGCACGTGTTCGCCGGCCACGTCATGCTCATATCGCACCTGCTGATATCGCACACCCAACCGCTTGACGCCGTCCTCGATACTTTCAACTTGGATCGCCAACTTCAGCGTCAACTTCGAGTTGCTCTCGATCGGCTGGCCTCCCTTCGCGGAAGTCTGAATCAGCCGTTGCTCGATGGTTTTCATCAACGGAAAACGATCGCCGACTTTCAGTCGCAATTCCAGATTCTCGAATCGCGAGTCTTTCACCGACTTGGCCGCGACGCCATCCGGCGATTGTTTGCCGGATTCGCCCAACTCGGCAATCGCCGAGCCATTCGAATCACCTTCCGGGGCGGAGCGCGATCCACAACCAACCAACCCGCCGCACAACGCAATGATTATGACGACGTTCACTAATCCATGCCGATCCATCGACTGCCTCTCGCTTTCTTCCCTGACCTAGCCTCACCGCCCACCGCGCGAGCCATCCGGCGCACGCCTCTCGGCCGACTTTCGCAGGTGGAACATACCAGTCCCTCGAAATTGGGCAAAGACGAGTTGGAAAACAGCCAATTCCCCGTGTGCCGCTCACGGCATCCCCCCGCTCTCTCCAAAACTTTTGGGCTGCTCCGTGGGCTGGAAAAACCTCGCGGCGCTCGTCGTCCGCCGTAAGCTTGCGACCGCAAGAAGTCGATCCGTTCCGCAATCCATTGGCGGAAGAATTCGCACGATTCGCACGCAGATAATTCGATGAAGGCGCTAAGTGCCGAACCGTCCTGGCTTAAGCCCAATACCGTTCAATCGAGCATGACGATCGCCTTTCGAAAAGTCTTGGTTGGCTGCGGGGAATTGCGGTGTTTGTCCCGTTTTTTCAACCAGTTGCTCATCTTGCGTTTGATGACGCGTGGGTTGATGCGGTTGCGGCG
>JANMIF010000214.1:0-11842 GCA_031375695.1 Planctomyces sp. | reverse complement strand
CGCCGCAACCGCATCAACCCACGCGTCATCAAACGCAAGATGAGCAACTGGTTGAAAAAACGGGACAAACACCGCAATTCCCCGCAGCCAACCAAGACTTTTCGAAAGGCGATCGTCATGCTCGATTGAACGGTATTGGGTCTAGGCCATCTTCTTTCACGTTCCTCGGCGTTCAAAGTTCACTCACAGGGAGGCCTGCTCTGCTTCATCATTGCGATCTGTCGCACATACCCAAAACATGGCAAAAGTCGAGATTAGGGTATGTCGAACTTCTTGTCCGCCTCATCGAGCGGGATGTCTTTTTCTTTGTACCGCCGAATTTTCTCGGCTTTGTCCTCGAACACCGAAACCGTCCCGGACTTGGCGTCGTAGCCGTACAGTTGATACGGAGGCAGTTCGGCGAGTTCGATCCGCATTTGCTTCATCAACTTTTCGGCTTCCTTGAACGGCGGATACGAGTTGTTGTCGCTGCCCGCTTTCATGATGTCCATTTGATGTTTGAAGTTTTCCACGCTGACTCGTGACGTGATCGACACGTAGGCCGTGAAGCTGGCGGTTAACGGATCGTTGCCGGTTATCTTGTTCTCCAACTCGACCATCTTCGGATTTTTCCGCAGCTCGACCGCATCGGTGATCCGCGCGGTCATCTTGCCGATAATTGAGCCGCTCCGCTTCAGAGCAGACTGTTCCGCCGATTGCGGCTGCGCGGCGGGTTGAGGTTGTGGCTGAACCGGAGCGGCCGCACCGCCGCCAGCCGCGTTCTGCACGGCCGAGACATCTCCCGATGACGCAACGCCTTCCGGAGCCACCGTCGTTTGACGACCGGGGCCATCCATCGCCTGTTGAAAATCGTCGCAGCCCAACAGCCCGAACAACATCCAGCTCGCCAGAATTCGTTTCATCGCGACGCCTCCCAATAAAAATGAAATTCAACACACTCGCCCGAAGGATCGCGAAGAAGTTGGCTGGTCGCAAGCGGCGGAACGACAACACCGTCGAAACTTATTCTCGCACCGTTGTTTTTTCCGAGACTTACGATTCAATGCGTCTCACACCTCTGCGCCAGCATCTGTTAATTGGGCCAAGATGAGCGACACTTTCGATTACATCGTCGTCGGAGCCGGTTCGGCCGGTTGCGTGGTGGCGGCTAGGTTATCGGAGAATGAGAACGCCCGAGTGCTGCTGCTCGAAGGTGGCGGGCCGGATGATCATCCCAATGTGAAAGACCCGGCGAAGTGGCCAACTTTGCTTCATGGGCTGCTTGACTGGGGCTGGATGACGGCTCCGCTGCGAAGCTGCTTCAATCGAATCGATCACATTCCGCGCGGCAAGATGCTCGGCGGATGTCACAGCCACAACGCGAGTGCTTGGGTGCGCGGGCATCACAGCGACTTCGATAGCTGGGCGTATTCTGGCTGTGCCGGCTGGAGTTGGGCGGACGTGTTGCCACTATTCAAGAAGATCGAAGACTGGCACGGGCCGATGAGCGATCTGCGAGCGACGGGGGGGCCGATTTATGTCTCGCCGCCGGTTGATCCGAATCCACTGTCGGCGGCATTCATTGAAGGGGGACGATCGGTCGGGCTGCCTGTGATTGATGATATCAATGGGCCGGAGATGCTCGGTGTCGGCTACTTCAACTTCACGGTCAAAGACGGCAAACGATTCAGCGTCGTTGACGGATATCTTCGCCCGGCGATGTCACGGCCAAACTTGACCGTGATCACGCACGCCGAAACCGATCGCGTGATTTTGAACGGCACGCGCTGCACAGGAGTTGAATATCGGCACATCGGCCAAGTCTGCCGAGCAACTGCCACGAGCGAAGTGATTCTGAGCGCGGGCGTGATCGGCTCGCCGCGTATCTTGCTGCTGTCGGGGATCGGACCGGAGAAAGATTTGCAGTCGCTCGGCATTCCGGTCGTCGCGGACCTCAAGGGGGTCGGCCGCAATCTGCAAGATCATGGATTACTGGCCGGATTGATCTACGAATGCAACGGCTCGCTGCCGCCGACTCGCAACAACGGAGCCGAAAGCACACTGTGGTGGAAGTCGGACTCGCGACTGATCGGACCGGACATTCAGCCGGTGTTTATCGAGTTTCCGCTCGCTTCGCCGGAGCTCGCGTCGCGTCTGCCGAGCGATCAGTGCTACACAATCAGTCCCAGCGTCGTGCGACCGGCCTCTCGCGGGACGGTGAAGCTGACCAGTTCCAATCCGGCCGCCGCGCCGACCATCGACGTCAACTTCATGTCGCGTGATGCCGACATCACGGCGATGCTCGCAGCCGTTGAGTTATGCCGCGCGATCGGAGCCTCCGATGCGTTCAAGCCGTTTCGAGCGCGCGAGGTCATGCCGGGGCCGCTGAGTCGCGCTGACATGATTGATTTCATTCGCAACAGCGTCTCGACGTACTTTCATCCGACGAGCACCTGCAAGATGGGACACAGCCCGATGTGCGTCGTCGACCCCGAACTGAAAGTCCACGGCTTCGACGGCCTGCGCATCGCCGATGCCTCGATCATGCCGAATATCACGTCAGGCAACACGAACGCGCCATCGGTGATGATCGGCGAGAAGGCGGCGCAATTGCTTGTCGAATGAATGGGACAAACCAGTATTCATGGGAATTCCGAGCCGCGACCGTCAGGGAGTGGTCACCACAGGACTTACCACTCCCTGGCGGTCGCGGCTCGGAACACACCCGGCTTGGACAAACACATGCGAAATCAAACTAGGAGCACCACATGACTGTCAGAATTCCGTTGGGCAGCGCGGATCGCCTCACGAAGTTGTATTCCTTCCCGAATTCGCCGGACCTGAATTGGACGTTGGTTGAGACCGTGAAGCACTGGTTCGCCATGACGCTTCAGCGTGACGGACTGACCGGCAAGGGAGCGACGCTCGATGTGGGCGTTGCCAGCGACGGGTATGTTCTCTTGCTCGACGGGCCGGTGACGATTCAGAGTCAGTTGCAGCAGTATGCGGTGCGGCTGACGCAGTTTTTGATCAACGGCGAGAATGCCCTGAACAACGAAGTGGCGAAGGTCGTCGCCGACGGGAAGTGGAATCCCAGTCCGGACCCGGAGCCGTATCACCCGTGGCGATTCTTTTTGCCGCACGGCATGGCGATGCTGAATCAAAAGGCGGTGCTGTTTTTTCATTACCCGCCGATCCGTTTGCTGGAAACCAATCAGGATTATTTGGATGACCCCGTCCCCGTGCGCTGCGAAGAGTTGCTCACGGCGAACGGCGTCTCAAACAGTGATCTGCCGTTGTTCAACACTGTGATGGATGCCACGCCGATCGGAGCCGAAGACGATCAAGGCTCGAAGCCCGGCGGTGATCCCGATTGGGGGCTGATCCCGATCAATTATTTTCACGATTATCAAATGGCTCAGGTCAAGTTGTTGCTGAACACGTCGCCAGTCAACGCCGACTTCACTGTGCCGATCGTGATCTACGGCGCGCATCCGCTGGCGACGTTTAACGACATCTACAGAACGAACCTGTCGAACAACAAAGTCACCTTGACCGAGATCATTCCGGGGAAGAAAACCGCCGTGATGGCTTCGACGCATCCGTATGTGTTTTACGGCACGGCTCAAGGCTTCGATAAGATCGGTTCTGGCAAGCTGGTGAATCCCAAAGGGGCCACCACGCAAATGATCAAGGATTTGGTGGTTGCTCGCTGGCTGAAGTTAATGTCTGACGATCCGGCTCAGAATCCGCAAACCGCTCTGTCGGACAGCCAGACGTTCTGGAACCTGCCGGCTCAGGCGGCGACCGTCAACGCTTTGGTGCAACATCAAGGCTCGCTATTTTATTCGAACAAGACGACCCTGGCGTTTGATTTCCTCGTCCCGCTTTCTGGCAGCGGCCAGCCGGTGTCGTCACCTAAGCCGCCAACCGATGTCGCCATGAAATCACCAACAAGCCCGATACCTCAACCCCGCCCGATCATCAAACAGGGCACAACTCAAGGAGCCAACAACATGCTTACCGTAATTGGCGATTCCGGAACCGCAGTCGATTGGTGGTTCATTTACAAAGTCTCCAGAGATGCCAAGTCGAAGTCTGGAAAGCCCGTCACTGGCAAGGAATATCTGTACTTCGATTCCGCGATGAACCAGTCCGGGGCGAAGCCGATCCTGAAAGACGGCGTTTCGACGGGGCAGGACATCACCACCGGGCCGGGGCCGCTGTTCGACACGCTCAATTCGCTGTTCGTCGACCCGGTCAAGTCGAACCCGAACATCGGGTGGTACTGCTACAACGACGAAGCCCTTGATCCAAAAACCGGCAAAAACAAATGCTTCGACGATCGCGGACACTGCAAAGGGGCGTTGGCGTTTGATCTCCAGACCAAATCCGCGGTCTGGCTGATTCACTCTGTCCCGAACTTTCCGTTGAAGCCGCAGTTTGCTTATCCGGCAACGGGCTTGGAGATGGCTCAGTCGATGCTGTGCATTCAGTTGGACATGGACAGCACCGACACGGCGATGCACATCGCGCAACTGATGTATGACGCTCACGGGCCGAACGTGAATTTGGTGTCGAACATTCCCCAACAACTCACGGCGGGCGATCCGCGTTCGCAATTGATGCACGACCAAAACGGCTCGCCCGGAAAGACTCCGTCGCCGTATCCCGCCAGCCAAGCCGCGATCACACTGCCGCCATACCCCGGCCAAGTCTCATTCAATTCGGCGGGGGGCCAGAAATTCATTGCCATCGGGAAAAACAAAGGCTGGGGTCAGCCGGGCGATGACACCGAAGGGGCCGAGGATTTCTACAACGACTTCGTCAGCGTCGTGCTCGGACAAGACCTCGAAGTCGAAACCTGGGTGCTCGGAGTGGGCGGCAGCCCCCGATCCACCGAGCACAATGAGCCGCACAAAATCGAAGACATGAAAGGGGTCGATCTCAACCAATTGGGTTTTGACTACACCTGGAATGAAACGACCGACCACGCGAAGTTGGCCATCTCGGATCGTACCAACGCATCCGATTCGCCGCGTTGGGTCTGCGTGGGAGACATCAACTTCACGAACACCATGGAAAAACGAGGCGGCGGCACCGTTGCGTTCCAATGCGAATCACTGTGGAACAGTTTGGCCCTGATCCTGGAGACCGCTCCCACGCCAACGTCGAAGCCTTCCAAGAAGACTCCTTCGAAAACGACTCTTGTAAAGAAACCTTCAACCAAAAAGCCGCCAGCCAAGAAGAACGCTCCGACCAAAGGGGCCAAAACGAGCCAAAGTCTCATCCGCAAAAAGGTGGCCAAGAAGCCAGCGACGAAGAAGAAAGCCGCAACCAAGAAAGTGGTCGCCAAGGCCAAGAAGGTTACGAAGACCAAGAAGCCGACCAAGCCCGCCAAGAAAGTCGCCAAGAAGATTTCCAAGCCGTCCGTCAAAAAGGTCGCTCGCACGACTACCAAGAAGGCCAAGAAAGCCAAGAAGAAATCGCCTCGAAAGTGAGGATGGCGAGCCCCTTTTTATGTCGCCAAGAAAATCACTATTCTTCTCGCGGGGAAGGATCACACATTCTTCGTTCGAGCCGCGCCTGTCAGAAAGTGGAATGGTTTATCCGCTTCCTGACAGGCGCGGCTCGCTGAGTGCGGCAGTCAAATCCCCGCGAAGAATAACCCACCTGGAGTCAGCTCGTGAACGTGATCGAATTCCCCATTGGCATTGCAACCGATCTGGCTCCGTTGTTCGCTTATCGGCCGGTGAACGAATCGTTGAATGATTCGATCGAGCACACGTTTAACCAGACGTTGTTGCGGGACCTGTTCTTTGGTTCCTGGGCTCGCGTCTTAACGCCGACGAGTACCGAGCCTGTGTATCGGCTGAAGATCACCAGTCCCGATCCAAATGCCGATCTCACGCGGTACAAGACCGTCGTTCCCAGCTACCTGGCGGCGGTTCGAACAGCCTCGGATGCGTTCAATCAGAGTCAAGCGGCTCTGGCACAACAGCAACAAACCATGATCGCCGCCAATCCGATACTCACGAAGGCGCAGTTGGACTACAGCTTTCTGCCTCCGTTTGGTCTGGCAATGGCGAGAACCTCGTCGATCCAATTGCTGCACTACCCGCCCGACGAGACGCTGACTTACATGGATTACCTCTACTCGCCAACGAACCGGCGCTGGGAGAGTCTGCTGGGGTTCAACGTCGATTCGACAACTCACAAGCCATACGTCGCCGGACACACGACCACATTGCTCGAAACCATTGTGGACATCGCGCCGATCGCAGCCCCTGGTGGCAGCAATGGAGCCAACCTCATCGCACCGGTCCTGGCCAATTTTCTTCCGTATGCGAAGCAGATGCTGAACGCTCTGTTGCGACCCACTTCGAGCGGAAAGGCCACGCAACCGGTCATCGCCTACGGCGGGCCGGTCATGGATTGGCTGTATCAAAACTACAAGACCGACATCGACCAACAACTCGCGCAGCCGGCGTGGTTCGCCAATCAAACTTATCAGACGAACCCCGCACTCCCTCAAAAACCATCGACGTTCGCAAATCCGTTGTACGTTTTGGCGTTGCTCTCACTGCCGTTGCTCGAAAATGGGCCGCCGACGCCGGTGCTGTGTGCTAATCATCCCAGCCGGTTCTTCCACAACGAGAACCCCACTCCCCAAGAAACGGCCAACAATACGTATCCGATCATGGCCCTCCAAGACCTCGTTTCCGCAGGCTGGCAAGCGAAAATGTCCCAAGCCCCGGAAGGCGATCCAGTCAAAACGCTGCAAGCGATCTTCGCCGACTGGTCGTCGCTTTCGACCGATCTGCAAAAGGAAATCTTCCAAGCTCAAGTGGAAGAGTTCTCGTACGCGGATGCGCCCAACAATGGCACGGCTGGCTGAGGGAAACGATCGCGAAGACAACCCTTTCGGCAAATTTCGCCGGAGGCGGTTGCTGGGCATTCTTCAGGCCGCACTTGGGTGAGTTCTCCGAGTTGTGAACTCTCTGCTTGGCAAGCCGACGTCACTTGCGCGGCCTGGGAAATTGCGGCATCGAAAAGAACATTGCGTTCGTTCGTGAAATACGCCACGTCGATACTTCGACAAACTCCGTGTTCCCAATAGCCGTACCAATCGACTTCGCATGATGACTCGCCAACAACTAATGCTCGCAGCTCTGTGGCTGTTGTTGGCGGCCGGAGTGACTCACGCTCAGCAAGAAACCAGTCACTATCCAGCCGGCGCGGAAGGCCTGAAGGGGTCGTCACTTCCGGGAGCGGGGACGTACCTCAAGTGGTACAACATTTTTTACACGGCCGACACCCTCAAAGATCGCAACGGCAATGATGTCCCGGCCGATCTGAACGTGAATGTCGTGGCGACCGTGCCACGTCTGATTTGGATCACCGACCACAAATTTCTGGGAGCCGATTACGGCATGGATGTCGCCGTGCCATTTCTAAACGTGGACCTCAGTGTCGGCTCGCTGGGAATCAACGATTCGAAGTTTGGCCTGGGGGACGTGTTGTACGAACCGATCGTATTGGGCTGGCACTTCGACCGCTGGGACGTGGTCGCCGCCGCGGGCATCTGGCTACCCACGGGCGACTTCAGCTCGGCTCAAGCGATTCATGTGGGCAAAGGGTTTTACACCGGGATGTTCACGCTGGGTGCAACGTACTATTTCGATGATGCCAAGTCGTGGCACCTGTCGGGACTGGGGCGCTACGAAACCAACAGCCGCAAGAGCGATCGAGATGTCCGACCCGGTGATGACTTCCACATCGAATGGGGTTTGGGCAAGAACTTGACTCCCGCGTTAGCTGTGGGCGTGACCGCCTACACGCATTGGCAAGTGACCGATGACCGTGGCTCGGCCGTGACCTACGACGCCAGCGTCCACGACCGCTTCTATGCCGTCGGCCCAGAACTTCTTTACTTTCACGAAGCAGCTAAGATGTTTTTCTCGCTCCGCTACCAAAAAGAATTTGGAGCCATCGATCGGACAGAAGGGCACAACACGGTCTTCTCGTTCGTGAAGATTTTTTGAATCGTTCGGAGTTCGTCATGCCGCCGCCTGTTATGTTTCGTGGTCAGATTGTGTTTGCTGACCGCATCGAACGCGGGACACTTGTGGTTCGTAACGGTCGAATTGCCGAGGTTCTCAACACCGGCGCGTCACCCCCTTCGGACGCAACGATTGTCGATGCGGGTGACGGTTATCTTTCGCCTGGCTTCGTCGACCTGCATGTACATGGTGGGGCCGGCGGCGATTTCATGGATGGGACGGCCGCGTCGTTTCGGCTCGCGCTGCGAGCACACGCTAGGCACGGCACGACTCGGATGGCGATCACGACGACAGTGGCGACTCACGCGCAGATTCTCGCGACTTTGGATCAAACTCGGCAGTTTCGACTCACGCCGGAACCACAGGGATCGCGCGTCATGGGCGCGCACTTTTACGGGCCGTACTTCCGATACGAGGCCCGCGGCGCACATCCCGGCGGTCCAATCCGGCCGGCTGTCGAGGACGAGTTCGATCAGTATCTCGAATACGCCGACGACTTAGTGACCGCGACGGTTGCTCCGGAAATCGTCGGCGCAAAAGAGTTCGCGCTCGCGTGTCGAGCCAAAGGTGTACGGACAAACGTCGGTCACTCGTGGGCCACGTTCGCGCAAATGACTGAGGCGGTTCAAGACTGGGGCGTGCGGCATGTGGATCATCTGTTCTGCGCGATGTCCGATAAGACTCGACTACGGCAGTTTCAGATGTACCCAATGCAAGGAGGCGTGCTCGAAGCGACGCTGTATTACGACGAACTGACCACGGAAGTCATCGCCGACGGCAAACATCTGGACGCGAGCCTGCTGTTGTTGGCACTCAAGATCAAAGGCTTGGATCGGCTGGCGCTGGTAACCGACTGCAGCCGTGCTCTCGACATGCCCAACGGCCACTACGTGATCGGTCCGCGCGACGGCGGCGAGCCATTCGTCAAACAAGACGACGTTGGCATGTTGCCCGACCTGACCGCGCTGGCATCGAGTGTCAAAGGCATGGATCACATGATCCGCACGTTCGCGACGCTCACCGGCCGCCCGTTGTGGGAAGTCATCCGCATGGCATCGCTCACGCCAGCTCGCATCGCCGGACGTGACCGAGAATTTGGCAGCCTCGAACAGGGCAAGCAAGCGGATGTGGTCGTTTTCGATCGCGAACTCAACGTGCAACGCGTGTTTATCGACGGGGTCGAACTGAGCTTGTCATCCGCTAATACCTAAGTGGACCGCAGAGACAAGCACCCCGTGGGTGGGCTTCCAGCCTGTCGTTTCATCTGCTTAATTGTGACTGGGGGCCAATCCCACGAAAGATACAACGGTGTATCTGTGATACAGTGGTCCCTATTCGAGACTAGCCTGATGGCGACACAGTCGATCAAACCGAGATGGCTTAAGTGGGAATTGATACGATGCTGGAACTTGAAACCGTTGCCCCTGGGCCGGGCAAGAAATCTCGGCGGGCCTTCTTGCAGGCGGGCTTTCTGGGGATTGGGAGCCTAACTCTGGCCGACCTGCTGAAGTTGCAAGCCAACGCGGCCGTGACGCCGGTTCAGAGCGATACCGCCGTAATTCTGCTCTGGTGCGGTGGTGGTCCAAGTCAGCTCGAAACGTACGACATGAAGCCCGATGCTCCGAGCGAAATTCGGGGGCCGATGCACGCCATCAAGTCGAACGTGTCGGGGATTGACGTTTGCGAATTGCTGCCGCATCACGCTCAGGTCGCGGAGAAGTTCTCGCTCATTCGCTCGGTGAGTCACGGTCACGCCGGCCATCCCGACGGCACGTTTCGTTTCACCTCTGGCTTCGGTCAGGACAAAGTCGGCGGGATGTTGAGTTCGGAATCCAAGCATCCCTGCATCACCGCAGTGGTCAATCGCGCCTTGGGGATCACGCGCAACGGAATGCCTGTGTCGCTCGACTTGAGTAGCGGCTATCGCTGGTACGGTTCGCCGGGTTACTGGGGTGAGATGTATCGCGTGCCGGTGGCGTCGCGTGGGTTAGAGAACTGGCGATTACAAGTGAAGCCAGGTCAGCTTGAAGATCGTCGGTCCCTGCTCACGCAATTCGATCGCTTGCGGACGGACTTGGATCACAGCGGCAATCTCAAAGCGATGGGCTACTTCCAGCAACAAGCCACCGAGATTTTGCTCTCGAATAAAGCTCACGAGGCGTTCGACGTTTCCAAAGAAGATCCCAAACTGCGAGAACGTTACGGCTCGGAATGGGGCGAGCAGTGTTTGGTGGCTCGTCGGTTGGTGGAGCGTGGCGTGAACATGGTCACGGTGCATGTCCCCGGACGACCTCCCGGCAGCTTGGGCAAGAACTACGACTGGGACGATCACGCGGTGAATTGGGATTTAATCGAGGCCATGCGCGATCGTCTTCCGTTCTACGATCGCACCGTGGCGACGCTGATTGAAGACCTACATCAGCGCGGCTTGAACAAGAAGGTGCTACTGCTCGTGACGGGAGAGTTCGGAAGGACGCCGCGCGTCGATAACAACTCACCCGGTCGCTTTGGCCGCGATCATTACCCCGCTGCCATGTCGATGCTCATCTCCGGTGGCAAAGGTCCGCTCGGCACTGTGATCGGTGCCACCAACAGCAAGGCCGAGTACCCCGTCGATCGGCCGCTCGATCCCGACGACATTCGTGCGACTCTGTTGCACCATCTGGGGATCGACTACACGCAAGAACTTCCTGACAACGCCGGCCGCCCGCTGCCACTTTGCTACGGTCGGCATCTGTCGGAATGGGCCTGATTGGATGACTGATGAAGCCGCCGTTTCGGCCGACGCTCGCTGCTTTCGCACTATCGGCATTCATCGGAACCGCCGGCGCCGACGAATTCTCCGTAGCCGACATTGCCATCGCGAATCGAAAGGCGCTGACGACGGACAAGCTCGTCGCCGAGCGAATCCCGTTGGGTGAAGCGGACGACTACAAGCCCAGCATCGCGAAGTTGCCCAGCGGCGAACTGTTGCTGACCGCGTTTCATCAGCACAAGCGTGACGGCAACAAGGTCATAGAGCAGTCGCTGTTGTTTCGTTCGCCGGATGGTGGTCGCACATGGACTGGCCCACAGCCGCTCGACTTGCTTGGCCGCGAGCCATATCTAACGGTGCTTAAAGACGGCACCGTCTTCATCACCGGCCACTTGCTCGCTCAGGATGTGCGCAACGAATGGTGTTACACGACCGGATTCCTGCATCGCTCGACGGACGGCGGACGAACCTGGCAATCGACGCGAGTCGAATCGGAGCAGGTCAAGCCGAAGGCCAGCAATCACACGACTCGAAACGTGCTGGAGATGAGCGACGGTTCGCTGCTGCTGGGTGTTGATTACGACGGCGGAGGCGGGCCGTATTTCGTCTGGCGATCGACGGATGGTGGTCAAACCTGGGACAAGTCGCAGAAGTGCGAACCGCAAGACTGCAAGAGTCAGTACGGCTTCTTCGGCGGCGAGACGTGGCTGTGGCAGGCTCGATCGGGCAAAGTCTGGGCGCTGGTGCGCGTCGACAGCAACGAACTGCCCATCAAGGACCGACCGATCAAAGCGGGGAACGATCAGGCCGACCACTTCATCTTGTTTTCGTCAGCCGACGGTGCGAAGACGTTCGACCGCATCCGCGATTTCGGCGACTACGGCGAGATGTACATGTCGCTGTTGATCGGGATAGGGGTCCGGATTGCTCCGGAACCCCTCCCACACCACCTAGCATGCGGGTCCGCACTAGGCGGTTCGAGGCTTGGGAGCAAGCTTGCTCCAGAGAGTGAAGAGGCTCGTCAGTCCTGACTGGGTGAAGAATT
>JANMIF010000173.1:0-29882 GCA_031375695.1 Planctomyces sp. | reverse complement strand
GCCCCGCACTTGTCGCATGAACAACGTCATGTCGAGCCGCAGACCATCGACGTGATACTCATCCAGCCACATCATGGCGTTGTCGCGGATGAATTGGCGGACTTCCTTGCGACCGTAGTCGGGGCGAGTCATCCCCCAGGGCAACGCTGTGAAGCATTTTATGCGGCTTGTTTTTGCTTGATTTCTCTGAGTTTTTCGCGTTCTGTCGTGGTCATCGTTCTGAGGTCGGGATCTCCCAGCGGTTTTTTGTCTGGGTTTTTCGGACGGTAACGTGACCGCTTGTCGGTGTGGTTTTCATAACGCTGGACGAGAGCTTTCGAGAGTTGATGGTACAAACCGTTTTCATCCCGAGGGCGTTTGTCCAAGCGGCGCATACACGTTCGCAAGGCGCGCATCGTGTTGGCGAGGCTACGGTCGATCGGATCAGAGGCGTCCTCCGAGGCGGCTTCCTTCGCCGCGATCTGTTCCCGAAGTGCGAGCAGTTCCGCAACGGCCATCGCGCGAATGGACCAATCCAACTCGACCAGCAGGCGACCACTATTACGGCAGCGAAGCTTGTGCTTGTCGATCGTTTGCTTCAGTCCACGGAACTCGACTTCGATGCCCCAACGCATTTTGTAGAAGCGAATGATCTGTTTCTTGGTTAGCTTCCGACGATCCAGCACACTGGTCAGCAGCCACATGTCCGTCTGGCCGATCCGAATCTTGACTAAACGCAAACGCAACGGCGGTTCCCCGGAATTCATTTGGCCTTTCGGCCAGCAAAGCACGATTCGGCCACCACACTTCTGGATGTCGGCGGTCTCGCCGAGCAAACTCACGTTGGCACCCACGCGGATCAGAAAGTTCGCGAGCTTCGCCAAGATGGTCCGCCAGAGGGGATAGCCCACAAAGCCCGCATCCCCGCAAAACAAGGTTTCATCGGGGAATTCTTCCGTTTCCAGCATCTCCACGACGTGCCCACGTTCGCTGGAATTCGAGGGTCCAATTCGCCAGGTCCAGGGCAGTCGCAGCTTCATGTGCCACATCATGGTGATCCACGCCTGCGGGGCTTGTGGTTGTGGTTTGTGATCCTGATTCCGCTGGCGTCGCATTCCCTTCGATTTCTTTTTTCCGTACTTCGCACGCTTCCCGTGGCCGTAGTTGGGAGCGCAATACGCCCGCTCGTTGGAAACCGTTCGCGGGGCCGTGGCTCGGGAGCCATCAAAACCAATGAGCACCCAACCGTTGGTTCTCCAGTGCTGGCCGCCGATCTCCTCCGCCAGTCTTTGGAATCGCTCACGCAAGCGTGAACCAAGGACGTCATGATAACTCTCCAGCGCGTTCATAAATGTCGTGTAAGTTTTCGCCGTATCCTTCAGACCCAGATCCCCACAGATCTCCAATGTTTGATCAAACGCGTCGGTCACATTCTTGGAGTCTTGCCACGACCAGACCAACGCCTCGACGGCAAGCTGCTCAGGATTCCATTTGATATTGCCATGAAATTCTTCTTGGGCAAACAATCCACCCTGTGGCGCGTACCAGTGAAACAGATTTTTCAGGGCGGCTTTGTGACTCAGTGGAGTTGTCGGGCTGGGCTTCGATGGCTTCGTTCGTAGCGATGCCTTGACCTGCTTCCTGCGATTCATGGCCAGATTCCTTTCTGACTGAAGTGTTTTCAGTGAGTGCCTGGGAATCTGGCTTTTTTCATATCTGCCGAATCAGCGAAACCTCAGTTTTTCAGGCTAAAAATGCTTCACAGCGTTGCCTGATGGGGCAATCATCTGCACTTCTTGAAATGAAGTGTTCTCGCCGATGGGCGTGATCGAGTGAACTTGCCACACAAGCCAGCGGTATGGGCCGATGATTCGGTCGGCAGAGGATCGAATGCTCGTCGCTTGGAACGGTTCGGCGGGGAACGCGGTTGAGTCCATTTCCAGCAGCGGTGTGAAGCGTTTGCGGTCGCTCGTATTCCAGCCGGGATCGATTTCGCTCGTGCTGCCGTAGAGGCTGAAGTGTTGTGGGCCGCGGACTCCGTTTTGGTGGAACGACCAAGTATTGATCGTCTTGATGTCGCGGCGTTGGCCGAGGTCGACTTTGTAGAGACCGCCTTCCACTCCGTTGCCGAACACTGGGCCGTAGTTGCGAGCCAGCTTGCCGTCGAGCAGCGTCTGCGGCGGTTCGTTGTTGGTAGCGGGCTGAGTCGTTAGCGCGGCAATCGGCAGCACGTCCTTCGTCGCTGCCAGCGGGATCATTTTGAAGCCATCGGCATCGGCGGACTCGGTTGTCGCGAAGAGGTAATGATCGACGGCAATCAGATTGGGCGTTTGGGCACGCACGAACCGAATCTCAAGTCGCTTGCCTGCCGCTGCGTTCCGAAGTCTCAGCAGGTCGGCAACGGTCTTCACCGGTTGATCATTGAGCGACTGAATGAGATCGTTCGATTTGAAGCCATTGGCCGCCGCTTCGGAATCGTTCGGCACGGACTTGAGATGCACGCCCCCCGAATCCTTGGTGACACCGAACGCGGAGAACTCATCGCCAAAAATGTTACGAATGATGGCTCCTCGCCAAACGTGCTCAACCACCTGTTTGGATCGGGGTGCAGACTGACGCGGCGGCGGTTCGTTGCCCGGCAGTTTTGGCGTGCGAGCGACCTTCTTCAGCTCGGGCTTCCGTACTCCGAAGTCATCCATCGAAAAGTTTTGGAAGCCGAGTTTGATCGCCGGCGATTCGTCCTTCACGCGGTAGTCGCCAGCTTCGCGGTTCATGAAGAGCGGATCGCCGGTCAGCGAATGAGCGTCGCAACCATTGGACGCGAACTTCACGCGGTCGGCATCGGAAGTCGTGAAGAGATTGAAGTCGACCTCGCGCCCCCACTTGCCCGACGGCATGATCGCGGGCGCATGCGCTCCCGCCCAGATGTTGCGAGCGACCTCGTCGTTGCTGATGCCATCGCCTTTGACGTGATACCAGACATGCGGATGAAAACCGCAGCCGACGCCGATGTTGTTGGTGACTCGCCGATGAAAGCCTTCGCGCAGCTTCAAGCCGCCGTGCAGGAAGACGTTGTTCGTGATTTCGTAGTTGCTTGAACCGTCGTCGAGATCCACGTCCCAACCGTGATCGCAGCGCCAACGATTGTGATGCAGGACCGTCGGCTTCACGGCGTCGAGCTTTGCGAACTCCGGCAGCGATTCGATCGCGGCGTTCTGTAAACCCCAATAGCGATCGCGGCCCCACGAGTTGAACGAGCCGTGATCGCCGGTCTCTTGCACGGTATCGAAGACGTCGCAGCGCTCGATGAGATGCCCTCCCCAGCAGCCGTCGCCGATGTTGATGCCCGCTCGCGACGCGTCGTAGATCGAGCAATGCCGCACGGTGATGCCCGACGCCATTGCGATCTGCACTCCCGCCGCTTGCTTCTCGACCAGGCCAATGCCGCGAATCAAACAGTCCTCGACAAGGCAGTCCGCCGGATAGCCGTCGGTCTGCGGTCCGGGTTCCTTATCGATCTTCTCAAGGCTCTGTCGCTGCCCGTATTCAAAGAGCGGACTTCGCACTGCCAGCGGATCGCCGACGAAGGCCACGGCGCTCGCTCCGGTATCGTGGATGTCGCAACCGGCGATGCGCACGCGGCGGTTGTACTTGCTGATGAAGATCGCGTTGCCGCCGATTTGATCGAACTCGCAATCGACGAGGCTGCAATCTTCGGTCCCTTCCAGAAACACCGCGCCGTCGCGAGCGATCGTCCAGTCACTGCGGAGCAACGGCTCTTTGGTCTGCATGAAGGTGCGAGCGGCATGACGAAACGTCAGTCCGCGCAGGGTCACGTTCTTCACCGGCTGCTGCTGAGTTCCGTCGATCCGAATCAGTTGGCTGGAGGTCGGGAACTCGACCGTCGCGTTCGCGAGATCAAGCCGATCCGGCGGCAGTAAGTAGAGCGTGTTCGACGTCCTGTCATAGAACCATTCGCCGGGGGCATCGAGTTCCTCGAAGATGTTTTCGACATAGCGATGCTGCATGTGCATTCCGGCCCCGCGGTTGTTCTGCCTGCCGCCTTCCGTCAGCACGTCGCCGTTCTTGTCCTTGCCCGTGATGGCGAAGTGGACTCCGCCCCACGCGCCGGGATGCAAGGCATGCAGATAACCGCCGGCGAGATTGCTCCAGCGCGCCGCACGCTCGCGACTGTTAGCATCCGACGCGAAGCCACCGAATGGCCGAATCTCCGGATCGAAGTTGGGATAGCGAGCCATCCTCTGCCGCTGTCCATTCACGAACAGTTCGTCGACCTGCAACCTGAATTGAAACCGAGCTTCTTTGGCCCGATTCGGATGAGCATAAATCTGCATCCCAAGATCAGCTTGCCAGATGCCATCGCGAAACGGCTGCCACTTCAGGTCGAGCTTGCGGTCGCTCGTGACGATGACCTTCTCACCGGGAGCCGCGCGGAACTCGACCCCTTCATCCGCATGAGTGAACTCCAACCGACGTTCGAGGCGATACGTGCCGCCATGAACGACGACCGTCGTCCCACGAGCCGTCCGCGCGAGCAACTGAGCGATCTGCAACGACGCCACGGGATTCGCTGCACTCCCATCGTTCTCGTCGTTCCCTTGCGTCGAGACATGAATCTCACGGGGTTCCCGCACGACTTTCGACGCCGTCTTTGCAGGCGATTCCTGCGCGGCAACGATGCCGATTGTGGTGATGCTTAACGAGGCAAAGAGTACGACGGAGTGTTTCGTGAGCTTCATCGGTCGTTGGCTTTCTGTTGTGGAACTACGTCTGGCTAGTTCGTGGCCCACTTGAACTCGGCGAAGATCACCTTCGTCAGGTCCGAACCGGGTTTGGGTTGGAAGCGGATCTTATCCGCATTCCGAAAATTAGCCGCGCGGCGCTAGCCCGGTTACACGGCATGGACCGGGGCTAGCTTTCGGATTGATGGTCACACCAAATCACACCGGCGGACTCGTAAGGTCGACAGGACTTCCTTGTCCAAAACTCTTATCTTCCCGCACACCCTCTCAGAGGACAGGTCATCTGTGCCGCTTGCTAGGGCTGGCCGCCGAATGGAGTTTTTTGGTGGGACTGTTGTCCGGATTCCCGATTCCCGATTGCCGTTCTTGCCGCGAGAACTTGGTCCAAGTCACGATATCAGTTGGGAATCGCTCAATTCGTCAGCCTTTTGGGATCATTTGTGGCTTATTTGTGGTCGAGTATTGCGCTTGCCAAATGGTGGCTATCCGTCGGAACGTGACACGCGGAATCACAAAATCCGGAACTTTCGGTCGGTCGGTGGCATCTCTTCGGGCCTTTTGCGGCGGCCGCGATTGTGTCAGCTTCGGCCACAAGGTTTGATTCATTGAAAGTCACCCGAACGATGAACTTCGAGTTTGGCGAAACGCTCGCCCTTGCTGAAGCTTCGGGTTACTTTTCTAAGAATGATACGACACAAACGTCTGTGTTGGCGCAAACCCATATTACCGGCTTATTCCATCGGAACTTCACGAGGATGTCATGCGCAGAATTTCTTGGCTTCGAACGGTCGTAGTGGCTTTGGCATTGTCGGCGAGCGGACTGGGGTTCGCGGCCAGATCGGCACAAGCGGGTGAGATCACCTTTGTCGAGGATTTCGCGTTGGCGACCGATCGAGCGGTGCCGTTGAAGTCGCTGGTGCCAGGAACGGAGGATTTTTATTACTTTCATTGCCTGCACGCTCAACAGACAGAGCAGTTTGAGAAGGTCGGGCCACTGGTGACTCAGTGGATGCAGCGAATTGGGAACACGGCGCGAGTCAATGAAATCCTCGCGCGGCAAGCGTTGCTAACTTATGACAAGTCGCCGCAACAGACGGTGGAGTTCTTGCGGAACAAGTTGGGAGTTCACTTCCCTCATCAGAAGGAACAACTGGGGGTCGAACCGAATTTGCCGACATCGCTGGACCCGAATGCGATCTCGCGGGCGACGTTGATGGCGCGGGCGTTTCAGCATCCCAATACGGATGGTTTTGATGACGCGGCGCTGGATTGGTTGATCAATGAAAAGCTGGACGGGGATCGGCGACGGCATTTGATTTCGCGGTTGCAGCGGCCGGATTATGCGAATCTGACGCAGCTCATTGTGAATGATTTTGGGCATCCGAATTCGGGGGGCTTCGGGCAGTTCGCCATTCACAAGTTGCTGACGCAGGCACAGCTTGACGACATGCTCAAGCGGAAGCCCGACTTAATTCACAATCATCATTGGGTGATCGCGTCACTTGTCCGGTTGCAGCCGGGGCCGGATGAAGATTGGCAGCACGATGTGAAGTCGATGGCGGCGTATCTCGACCGGCTTGAAGCGTTCAACGCCAAGCTGCCACCAGTGCAGAATCCGCTCAAGGCACAGACGCTGTATCACCGGTTGTGGCTCGATCGGTCGCTTGGCAAGCTGGATAAAGACAAATTCCTGGCGTATCTGAAGCTGCCGCGGCCGGTCGGATATTTGTCGAACGCAATGCGTGAGGGAGACGCGTTCAAGCATCATCCGGCGCACCTGAATGTCGAATTGCGACCGGGGACGCTGCTGCCGCCAATCGCGAATGACGAACCGCTGGTGCGAAGTTACTTGCAGCACTTCTTCGTCGATGCTCCGAACGCGAAGGAGTTCGAACCGTACATCGACGACACGTACCTGCGGCATCTGTTTGCCGAAACGAAAATCCTTAACGGCTTGGGCGAACCGGAACAGTGGGCGGCTCAGTTGCCGGCCGAGTTGTTTCAGCAACTGAAGCAGCGAGTCGAGATCGACTTTGATCCGGTCAATCGCACGACCTTCGCTGCCGATGAACCGGTGGCGCTCGACCTGCATGTGAAGAATGTCGGGACGCTGATCGTGAAGGTGTTCGAGATCAACACGCGGAATTACTACACGACTCAGCTTCGCGAAGTGGACACCGACGTGAATCTCGACGGCCTCGTGGCGAATCGCGAGACGACGCACACTTACAACGAAACGCCCTTCCGCCGGATGCGACGGCGGTTTGAATTTTCCGAACTGACTCGGCCGGGAGTTTATGTTGTCGATTTCATCGGCAACGGGCGCAGCAGCCGGGCGTTGATTCGCAAAGGGAAGCTGAAGTACGTCGCGCGGACGGGGACGGCGGGGCAGGTTTTCACCGTGCTGGACGAGAAGAATCAACAAATTCGCGATGCGCGGCTGTTGTTCGGCGGGCAGGAATACAAGCCGGGAGAAGACGGCACGATCACCGTTCCGTTTTCGCATCAGCCAGGGAGGCAGCCGATCGTCATCGTGGGACAGGTTTCCAACCTGCCCGAACAGAAGGCAATCAAACAGAAGGACGCAAAGGAAGGAAAAGACGGGCAGGTTGGAAACCTGCCCCACGAGTTTGCCTGTCTCGATTACTTCAATCACGAAGCGGAGAACTTCGCGTTGCGGGCCGGGATGTTTGTCGATCGCGAATCGTTGCTGACTCGGCGCAAGGTAACCGTCGTGGTTCGGCCTCAGTTGTCGCTGAATGGGACGCCGGTTTCGACGAAGTTGTTGGAAGACGTGCGGCTGCAAATCATCTCGACCGATTTGGATGGCGTGCCGTCGTCGACCGAGATTCCGAACTTCAAGATCTTCGAGGATCGCGAATCGACTCACGAGTTCAACGTGCCTGCGCGGTTGAAGTCGTTGCAGTTTGTGCTCAGGGCCAAGGTGCAAAACCTGAGCACCAATCAGAAGAATGAGCTAGCGGTAACGGAAAACTTCACGATCAACGGGATTGAGCAATCCGACAAGATCGAAGACCTACATCTCGTGCGGACTGACAAAGGGTATTTTGTCGAACTGCTCGGTAAGACTGGCGAGCCAAAGACGTCGCGGCCGGTGCAAGTGCTGATGAAGCATCGAGATTTCCGCGACCCAGTGCATGTCGTGTTGAAGTCGGACAAGTCGGGCCGCGTGTCGCTCGGCCCGCTTGATCAATACGGCATCGCAGCGATCACGGCGACCGGGCCGGAGGGAACACAGCACGCTTGGCCGATTCGGGCAGATGAGCATGTCTTTTCGCAATCGTTGCACGGTCGAGTCGGCGAAGTGCTGACGCTGCCGGACTTGCCTTCAGCCGTTCAAGAACGGATCGCCGGAGCGCGGCCAATTCGGAGCGAGATGTCGTTGCTCGAATTGAAGGCCGACGGGTTTTCAATTGATCGTTTCAGCAACTTGTCGATCAAGGACGGGTTGATTCAGATCAGCAACTTGCCTGCGGGTGATTTTGATTTGTGGATCAAGTCGAGCAACACGCACGTTCGAATTCGGATCGCTCCGGGCGAGACGCGGCATGGTTATGTGCTCGGCAACGTGCGGCTGTTGGAGACTCGGCTGCTGCCGCCGTTGCAAATTGACAGCGTCAAAGCGGACGATCAGAACGTCGTGATTCAGCTTCGGAATGTCAGCAAGTTTGCGCGAGTGCATTTGTTCGCTGATCGGTTCGTCTCGGCGTTTGCGGCGTCGAGCCATTTGTCGAAGGTGTTGCTGGCCGAGCCGTATGCCGTGCGGACGTCGCCGGCCGAGTCGGTGTACATCGCGGGGCGGAACATCGGGGACGAGTATCGCTACATCATCGATCGGAAATATGCCAAGAAGTTTCCTGGCAATTCGTTGGATCGGCCATCGCTGTTACTGAACCCTTGGGCTGTGCGGACAACTGAGACCGGCGAGCAGGTGGCGGCTGGGGGAGATGAGTTCGCGGCGAAAGGGTCGAACATGGCACGAGCCGACGCGCGTGGCGAGGCTCAAGCGGCGGCAGCGGCGGCAGGTGGTGACTTCGCGAATCTCGACTTTCTGGCTGAGACGTCGGTCGTGCTGACGAATCTTGTGCCCGACGAAAATGGGCGGATCACGGTGAAGCGTGAGCAACTCGGCTCGCATCAGCATCTACATGTGGTCGCGGTCGATCCGATCAATACCACGGCTCGCAGCGTCACATTGCCGGAGTCGGTGGCAAAGTTTATCGACTTGCGGCTGACGCACAGTCTCGATCCAAAGCAGCACTTCACGCAGCAAAAGCAAATCAGCATCGTCGGAGCCGGGCAGCCGTTTTCACTTAACGACATTACCACGTCGAAGTTCGAGGCGTATGACAGTCTCGGTCGCGTGTTCTTGCTGTTCACGACGCTCAGCCACGACCCGAAGCTGGCGGAGTTTCAGTTCATCCTCAATTGGCCGAAGCTCAAGCCGGAAGAACAACGAGCGATGTACTCAAAGTACGCCTGCCACGAGCTGAACGTTTTTCTGTTGAAAAAGGATCGGCCGTTCTTTGACAAAGTCGTGCGACCGTATCTGGCCAACAAAAAGGACAAGACGTTCGTGGACTTGTGGCTGCTGGAATCGAAGCTGGATGATTTCGCGAAGCCCTGGTCGCACGAGCAGCTCAACATCGCCGAACGAATTTTCCTCGGCCAACGCCAGCCACAATCTGCCCCTGCGACGTCGCGACATGTCTCCGACTTGCTCAAGCTGCAACCGCCGAACATCGATCGGTTCCTGCACCTGTTCGACACAGCAGTCAAAGGGAGCGCCCTCGAAACCGGCGATGCCTTCGGGCTGAAGAACGCCGAGTCGCTGGAGCAGGCACTTCGGCTGAAGGAGTTCAATGCGCCGGTGTCAGGGTCAGGGATTGCATTGGGAGTCAACATGGAGAAATCTGGTGGCATGCTTGGCGGAGCTATGCCCGCACCGGCCGCACCCGGTTCGGCAGGTCGGATGATGCCTCAAGATGAACGCAAAAGCCTAGCCAAGAAAATGGCCGCTCCGGGCGAGAAGGCCAAGGACGCCCAGTCGGATCGCTTGCGTCGCGGAACGGAACGAGACGGCAAGCAACGGCAACTTGCGCTCGGTCGATCTGCGAACGACAAAGCTAAGTCCGATTTGTCAGATTCGGACGACGACCCTCAACCCGCAAAGCGTGAACTCGAAGAGCGGCTCTTCGAGAGCGAACGAACCGGCAAATTGGTGCGGCAACTTTATCGGAAGATGGACCCAACCAAGGAGTGGGCGGAGAACAACTACTATCAACTGCTGATCGCCGCTCAGAACGGCGAGCTGATCACGGTCAGTCCATTCTGGCGAGATTATGCGGTTCATGTGGCAGCGAACGCGGCGGCTGGAGCGAACAACGACAAACCATTCTTGTCGGCGAATGTGGCTGAGGCATCTCGCAACTTCACCGAGATGATGCTCGCGCTGGCGGTGCTCGATCTGCCGTTTGAGCCGGCGAAGCATGAATCGAAATTCGATGGTCCGCAGATGACGCTCGCGGCTGGCAGCCCGATGATCGTCTTTCACGAAGAGATCAAGCCGGGCAAACCGGCTGATCAAAAAATTCCGATCCTCGTCAGCCAAAACTTCTTCAAGCATGGCGACCGGCATCGCGTCGAAAACGGCGAGCAGATCGACAAGTACGTCACCGAAGAATTCGTGATCCACACGGTTTACGGTTGCCAAGTCGTCGTGACGAATCCAACGTCGTCTCGGCAAAAGCTGACGGTACTGTTGCAAGTCCCGCAAGGAGCGATCCCCGTCGTGAACGGGCAGCCGACGAAGAGTGTTCACGTCGATTTGCAGCCGTATCACACGCAAACGATCGACTACTTCTTCTACTTCCCGGCGGCAGGGCAGTTCCCGCACTTCCCGATTCACACGGCCAAGAACGGCGAACTGATCGCGTTCGCCGCGCCTGTGACGCTCAACGTCGTGGACAAAGCGACGAAGATCGACACGCAAAGCTGGGACTACGTCTCGCAACACGCCTCGGCCGACGAGTGCCTCGAATTCCTGAAGACGCACAACGTCCATGAACTGAACCTCGAACGGATGGCTTGGCGCATGCACGACGCGAAGTTCTTTGATGCCGCCACGAAGTTGCTGGCCGACCGACATGCGTATCACCAAGTGCTGTGGAGCTACGGGCTGAAGCACAATGCCGTCGCCGCGATCCGCGAATTCCTGCAAAACGCCGACGGTTTCGTCGCCGAATGCGGCGGCCGATTGAATAGCCCGCTGCTGACGATCGACCCCATCGCGCGGCACAACTACGAGCATCTCGACTACAAACCGTTGGTCAACGCTCGCGCACATCGGCTCGGCCAACAACGGCAAATCGTCAACGCTCGCCTCCATGATCAGTATCAAAAGACGCTGCTACAAATGGCATACTCGCGCTCGCTCGACGATGCCGACCTGATGGCCGTGACGTATTACTTGCTGCTGCAAGACCGCATCGAAGAGGCTCAAGCAACGTTCGCTCGCGTGAATCCCGACCGGCTAGCGACTCGATTACAGCACGACTATTTCACGGCGTACCTCGACTTCTTCAACGACGACCCGAAGCTGGCGCGAGCCATCGCCGCCAAATATGCCGATCACCCGGTTGACCGCTGGCGAAACGAATTCGCTGCGATCAAATCACAACTCGACGAGATCGAAGGAGCCGGAGCGAAGCCGATCGACAAAGAAGACCGCAATCAGGAACAAACACAACTCGCGGCCACGCAACCGAACTTCGATTTCAACGTCGAGGCTAAACAACTCACGATCAACCACCAAAATCTCGACAGCGTCCGAGTCAGCTACTACCTGATGGACGTCGAGCTACTCTTCAGCCGCAACCCCTTCGTTCAGCAATTCAGCGGCCAGTTTAGTTTGATTCGACCGAACCAAGTGGAAACGCTGAAGCTCAAGAAGGACGGCAAGTCGGCAGCGACCAAGTTTCCACTGCCGGAATCACTGCACAATAAAAATGTGCTCGTCGAAATCACCGGAGCCGGCCAGACGAAGACGCAAGCGTACTACTCGCACGCCCTGAGCGTTCAACTGATCGAGGCCTACGGTCAAATCAAAGTAACTCACGACACCAGCGGCAAACCGGTCACGAAGGCGTATGTTAAAGTCTATGCCCAACGTCCGGACGGCTCGAACCGCTTCTACAAAGACGGCTACACCGACCTCCGCGGGCGGTTCGATTATTCGAGCCTGAACACCAACGATCTCGACGCCGTCACTAAATTCAGCATCCTCGTGATGAGCGAAGAGCACGGCGCGATCGTGAAAGAAGCCAATCCGCCGAAGCAATAACCGGAGGGAAACCGGAAATCTCCGAATCGCGAAATGGTAAGAATGTGCTTCACGATGAATGCCAAATCAATAACGCCGAACGCCTGATTGGCTTGCACGTAGTCAACGAGTTTCGCGTGCGTGTCGAGCCAATTCGTGCCTCCCCAATGCCCCGCCGACGGACAAACCGGCCACATCGCCGGGAGATGCTTCTTCGCCTCCGAACCAGGCCGACGTTTGTGCTCCGGCTTGAGCACATAAGTTCGCTCCTCAGCGATCAACAGCCAACCGGTCTTCTGCGGCTCGGCGGTCTGATAGGGATAGTCGCGAGCCAGTACGCCCTGAGACAAAGCTGTTGCGAAAAGTGCGAGCGTAATGGCGGTGAATCGGGTGAGGTTCATGTCTGTGCGGGCCTCTGTTTCAAAGGGGGCATCCAGTGCGAACAACAATCGGGAATGACGTGATTTGTTTGGAATCAGCCGGAACGCGCTAGTGCGGCGTCCACGCTTGATCTTGGGGTAGCCAAGCTCGCCAGAGCGTGGGGCAAGTCCGCCCTGTTCGGCCAGACCGGCCACGACCTGCTGCTCGGTGGCGATGGCCAAGACACGCTCCTCGGCAACGTGGGCAACGACACGCTCAAAGTTGGTTTCGGCGATGACCTGCTGATCGGCGGCCTCGGCAAAGATTCGCTCGACGGCGAAGCGGGCAACGACACCGGACTCGGCGGCCAAGGGGGCGCGGCTCGCGGTGGCAACGGACTGAAGAACTCAGGCGATTCGCTCACCGGCATCGAACTGATCGATGAAGCTTGGGCCACGTTGTTCGCGTGGGAATGAAGCGCGCGTTCCGGCTGATCGGAAACTTCGGGTCAATTGGCCCCAGCCGGACGCACTGTTAGGACCGAGCACGGTGCTCGCCTTACGACGTTCTCTGCGACGCTGCCCAGCAGCAAGTGCGAAATGCCGCTGCGGCCGTGAGTGCCCATCACGATCAAGTCGATGCCCTTCTCTTTCGCAAACTCCTCGATATAGGCAATCGGTGAACCGCTTCGCAACTCGCGCACGACCTTCAGTGACGAGAATCCGTCTGGCAACGGCCAAGCATTCAAAGCGTCGCGTGCCTTCTGGCGAATCATCGTTTCCCACGACATCGCCTCGTTGAACGGCGGGCTGAGATACGGATACGGGGTCGACAATCCGGCGACCACGTGTAGCAGATGCAACTCCGCGCCCAATTGCTTGGCCCACTCGCACGCCATTGCCAACGCCGGTCGGCACTCGTCGCTGAGGTCCGTCGGACACAGAATTTTCTTGATCACCGCCATGATGTGTGTCTCCGAAGCTTGCCCAACGCGCCAGCCAAAGTATTTCCCATTCCAACCCTCGCTGGCGCGGCGGGCTTGTGTGAGCGAGAAACTCCGATCATTTCGGTCGGCGCAACACGAGGACTGGACAGTTCGCGTGCCGCAGCACACGCTCGGCCACCGATCCCAACAGCAACCGTTTGACGCCGTGATAACCGTGCGACGGCATCACGATCAGATCGGCATGAACTTCGTCCGCGTAGTCTGCGATCATCAATCCCGGATCGCCCTCTCGAATAATCGTCCTCACGCCAGCCGTGTTCGCACCGCCAAGGAATTTGGCCAAGTGGTCATGTGCGGCTTTCATCCGCGTGGCCGGATCATCTAACGCCCAGCCCTCGACATAATTGAACGCAATCGGAGGTTCGGTGACAAAGATCACATGCAAGTTTTCCGGATTAGCCACCAGCGCCAGCCCCGTCTTGAGTGCGTCCACAGATGCCGTCGAAAAGTCCACCGGTACCACTACTGTTTTCTTTGGAATCCAGCTCATGAGTTTCTCCAATCTGACTTGGTCGGGCCGGTCGACCTCCCCCCACAGTTCAAGAATGAATCAAGCCGTCTTCAGCACTGCCTTTTCCAACACAGTCGCATTCTGTGGAACCTTGGCCGGTTGATGGGAACGCACCGTCAGGACCGAACACGAAGCGTGTTGCACGACTCGTTCCGCGACACTTCCCAGTAACACATGCTGCAGTCCGGTGCGGCCGTGAGTTCCAATCACGATCAGGTCGATGGCGTTCTCGTTCGCGTATTGCACGATGGCGGCGTGCGGCGTGCCAATGCGGACCACGCGCACCACTTTCTTCCCAGAAGCCCATGCTTCGGGCAGGATATTCTGGATTTCTGCTTCGGCGAAGTTGATCACATCTTCCAGAGCTTTGGGCGGGATCAGCAATGCGGCCGCAGTCTGTGGCATTTTTAGTATGAGATCTTGGAGAACATGCAGTACATGCAACTCGGCACCAAATTGGTCGGCCAAGTCGCACGCTGACTTCTGCGCGGCTTGGCTGAATTCGCTGAAGTCGGTCGGAAATAGAATGCGGTGGACGTTCATAGATGCATCTCCAAGGAGGATGGGCACCCTTGCCCGTCCCAGTTCGGGCAGGAGTACCTAAACTCCGTTAGCCTTTGCGAACGCCGTTCCGAGTTGGCGGAAGTTGCCAGAGATTTTCTGAACAACAATCAAGGCACCAGCACAGCGGCTCCTCGCAGCCGTCCCTCGCGTAACGCCGACAACGCTTCGTTGGCGGCGCTCAGTGCAAACGTCTGGACTTCGGTCCGAACCGGGACTTGCGGAGCAAGCCGCAAGAACTCTTCGCCGTCGCGACGAGTCAGATTCGCCACCGAGCGGATGACTCGCTCGCCCCACAGCAATTCATATGGAAAACGCGGGATGTCGCTCATGTGGATGCCGCCGCAGACGACGATCCCCCCTTTGTCGAGACACCCCAGTGCCTGCGGCACCAGAGCACCCACCGGCGCGAACAAGATCGCCGCGTCGAGCAACTCCGGCGGGCGATCTTCGGAAGAGCCCGCCCATGTCGCCCCCAAATCACGAGCAAACTGCTGAGCCGCGTCATCACCCGGCCGAGTGAACGCGAAAACTTCTCGTCCTTGAAACCTCGCGATCTGAGCGACGATGTGCGCGGCGCCTCAAAAACCGTAAACGCCCAGCCGGCGTGCGTCCCCGCACACTACCAGTGAGCGATATCCGACCAACCCCGCACACAACAACGGGGCCGCTTCGACATCCGAGTAGGTTGCTGAAATCGGAAAACAAAATCGTTGATCGGCCACCGTGAACTCCGCATAGCCACCGTCGAGTTGATAACCGGTGAAAAGCGCCGCCTCGCAGAGATTCTCTTGCCCACGCTGGCAGAAGCGACACACACCACACGTCCAGCCGAGCCACGGCACACCGACACGGTCACCGAGTTGAAAGCGTTCGACACGTTCGCCGATCGCTTCGACGACCCCCACAATCTCGTGGCCAAGGATCAGTGGCAGCTTGGGCTGCGTCAGTTCACCATCGCAGACATGCAGGTCGGTGCGACAGACTCCGCAAGCTTTCACACGCAGCAGGACTTGATCCGGACCCGGCTCCGGCCGAGCCCATTCGGACCAGCGCAACGGCGACTTCACTTGCTCAAACAACATGGCACGCATGGCGATGAGTCCTTGAGATGGCGATGAGTCCTTGAGTTCGAATGGAGTCGATCACGCAAACAGTAAGCCGTATAGCGTGACGATCCCGAGAGGCCAACTTGACTCCTCACTCTCAACAGCCGTTTGGCACAACGACTGCGGAGTGACGGGACGCGCAGGAGTTTCTCTCATGTTCGCTTCGCACAGTCGGCTGTTTTCGCTTTGGATCGGAGTGCAATCGCTGCTCGCGGTGTTGAGCGGCGTTCCAAGCCTGGATTGTGCATGTCGCGAAGTTGTCGGGGGCTTGACGCCCGGCAACGGGAGTTCTCGAAGTTCGTCGTGCTGTTGCAACCGTTCCTCATGTTTTCTGAGTTTCTGCGGGATCGCAGACCGCCGACACCAGCAATCGCCATCTTGCTGCCATCGTTCCCAAACTTCCTCGACGGGCAAAGTCCCGGAGGGATTCTGCGCTTCATGCCAGTCGAGTTGCCATCGCAAGGTCGTGCCGCTGGACTCCGCCACGCAAGTTGCCCCACAGCCGTTGAATTCATGTTTCAAAAAACAGTGGTTCGCAGGGGTGACACCGGCCATTCCGTCTCGTTGGCCGGCTGTGGACGTTTTGAGGAGGCCGGGCCTTTGGCCAGAACCCATTGGACTGTCAAACAGCAGCCAGCATCAGGTGCTGCGAATCTAAACGCTGGCACGACGCTAGGCGTCAACCTGAATTGAATTGCTTCTGTTCCGTGTTTGGTTGGTCGCGCGATCTCCGCATAGTCGGACAATCGAATCGCATGACATCGAACACCATTGTGCGTGGCGAGTGTTTCGCCATTCCGAAATCTCCCGGAGTGCTCGCCGGGAACATCGTCTACCCGTGTGTTTCTCTTTCCCAAAAGGTGTTGCCATGAAGACTCTGAAAATCCTGTCTGTTTCTAGTTTGTTTGCATTGTGCTTCGTGTTGATCTCTCAAGTTGCGTTCGCTCAGAACGACGCCGGCGCGAAAATTCGCGGCGACGCTTGGAATGGAGGACTCGTTCGGACCTATCAGCAGCACGCGCAGGACCGGTCGCAGTTGCTCCATCATTACGCACAGCCCCAAACGCCAGTCTCGAAGCAGGAAGCCAAAGAACTGGTCGGTGGCATCAAGAAAGATCTCACGGAGGCGGACAAGGCGCTGGCGAAGCTCAAGGTCGATCATGCCAAGGAACCGGAAATCGTCAAGCAGATCGCATTGATCGAGAAGCATCACGCCAAGGCTCACGAAGTCTGCGGCATGGCGGAAGAGCATTGCTTGAAGGAGCACGGCGACCACGTCGCCATAGCAAACTGCTGTAGCGACATGTGGCACGAAATTGACGCCGCCCAAAGCGAGACGCAAAAACTCCTGAAGATGCTCAAGATCGAAAAGCTGCCAATTCCGAAAAAGACAGCCGATAAGAAGCCCGAAGCCAAGAAGGACAAGTAGCACGACTGGTTGCGTGCGGTCCAAGATTCACAAAGATGCACGAGACACGCCGTCGGCAATTCGCTGACGGTGGGTTTCGTCGTTTCCGTTCGCGAATCGTGTACCGACGTCATTTGTCGCGCAGAGGTGCAACATGTCTGTCCCCCGAACTTGGTTTGCAATGCCGAGCGACGACGTGTTGCGAGAACTCGCGGTCGATTCTTCTGATGGCTTGTCCTGCAAAGACGTCGCTCAGCGGCGTGAGCGATTTGGCTGGAACACACTCGCCGAAGCGCCGCCTGTGTCGCGTTGGAAGAGGCTGCTGGGTCAGTTCAAGGAACTCGTGATCTGGATTCTGATCGTCGTCGGTAACAGCGCGAAGAATCTGTTGCTGCGTCGGATCTTTGGCGAAACGGCGTTGCAGGTCATTCAAAACGCCGATCGGCCATTGTTCTTGGCGTAGTAGCTTGGGCGAGCCCGGCGGCGTCAGCCTCCGGACAATTTGAGATTTGAGAAATTTGAGAAAGGAACCGAGGCCATGACGAACATTCCACAAGGTTACCAGCGGATTCTGGTGGCGACGGACTTCTCGCCGCACGCTGAGGCGGCGTTGAAGCAGGCCGTGTGGCTGGCTCGGCATAACGGCGCGAAAATTGTCGTGATGCACACGTTGCCCGATCGGCTCCGAGAGGTTCACTCGGAGACGATGCGAGCACAGCTCGACTTGCTCTATGGAGAAGGTGAGACCGTTCCGCGTGAGCTCCGCCAAAAGTCTGAGGCGCGGATGAAGCAGATGATCGTCGATCTCCAGGCCACGGACCTGGACGTTCGGTTTGAGACGTTGCCCGGTGAGCCATTCGTGGAACTGACTCGTGCCGTGCAAGAGGAAGGCTTCGACTTGGTTCTGGCCGGCACGCGCGGATTGGCCGCTTGGAAGCAGTTCTTGGTGGGCAGCACGGCGAAGCGGCTGGTTCGGAAGTGTCCGTCATCGGTCTGGATCGTGAAGGCCGAGCATGTGGGGCCACCCAAAAAAGTGCTGGCGGCGACGGACTTTTCGGAGGCGAGTCGCCGCGCGGTGTTCGAGGGCCTATGGGTCGCGCAGCAAGCCTCGGCCGAGTTCCATCTGCTGCACTCGATCGATTATTGGATCGACTACTTGGCCGATCCGCCCAAGGATTTCGTCACGCGGTTGCCGGTGGACGTAGAGCGCGACCCAACACGACAACATCCCTTGGTGGGCAGGTCCAATTGGGGTGGTGCCCTGCGACGCGAGATCAATGATGGGGCGCAGAGGCTGCTGGAGACATTCGTCGAATCGCTCGACACGGACCCCGAGAAGGTTCATCTGCACTTGTCTTGGGGAACGCCCTGGCAAGAAGTGGACCGTCTCGCGCAGCACTTGAACATTGATCTGATTGCGTTGGGGACCGTCGGTCGTAGCGGCCTCAAGGGAGTACTCTTGGGAAATACAGCCGAGAGAATTCTCGACATCTGCGATTGCAGCATTCTCGCGGTCAAGCCGGCCGACTTTGTGTCACCCATCGGGCCTTTTGTCCGGCCATTGCCTTCAGGGTCAGCAGAGGAAGTGACATGACGCTGGTAGCCGAACTCGTGAGAGTTCGGACCGAAGTCTCACGACTTCGGCTACCGGCTCGATAGAGGAAGTGCCATGACGCTGATATTGATGGTTGTCTTGGCGAGCCTGGTCGGCTCGTTCCTGTGTTCGCTTTGCGAGGCGTCGCTGTATGCCGTGACGCCGACGCAGGTCGAGGTGTTGCGTCGCCGACAGATTCCGGGAAGTGGCCGCTTGGCCAAGCTCCGGCGGCGGATCGATGAGCCGATTGCCGGAATCGCTGTTTTCAACTCGCTGGCTCAGACAGTCGGTGCGGCTTGGACGGGAGCGCTGGTGGGTGAGTTGTATGGCCATGCGTGGTTAGGACTCTTCGTGGCACTGTTCGCGTTGACCATGTTGTTGCTGACGGAGATTGTCCCCAAAGGAGTGGGCGTCGCTTGGGCCGGGTCATTGGCGCCGCGGCTGGCGTGGGTGATTCAGGGCATGGTCTGGCTCGTCTACCCGCTGGCCGCATTGTGCCGCTGGTTGACACGCAAAATCACGCGCCGCGCACCGGGCCAACAACCGACGGAAGAAGAAGTGCTCGTCATGGCGGACTTGGCCGCGCAGGGCGGGACGATCTTGCCGGACGAACTGCGGTGGGTGGAAAATGTCTTGCGGTTGAACGACGTGACCGTGCATCAGTTGATGACTCCGCGGCCAGTGGTGTTCTCGCTGTCCGCCGATCTGCGACTAGATTCCTCCGAACTGCTCGGAGAGCGACTGGTCCATAGCCGCATCCCGGTCACGGAAGGTAAAGACCTTGACCGAGTGATCGGGGTCGTCCAGCGACGGGCCATCTTGGATCACATTATCCGCCAGAACTGCGACAAAACGATTCGCGAGTTGATGCGTCCGGCTCTGCTGGTGCCTGAGAACTGGGGCGGCCATCAATTGTTGGATCGGTTCATGGCAGAGCGTCAGCATCTCGCCGTGGTCACTGCCGCGCACGGGCAAGTTGCCGGCGTGGTGACACTGGAGGACGTCTTGGAATACATGCTCGGCCGGCAGATCGTCGGCGAGCATGATGTGCATCCCGAAATGTGCCACATGGCGGACGCCCGCCTGCGTTTTCATGGTACCGCCACGGACGCTTGATACACGGTTCACGATCCTCCGTCCGCTGCGAAGTCCAGCGGGCAGTCAGACCTCTTGTTGAAGTTCGTTACCATCCCTGTTGAACCATTTTTGAAAGGGACAATGTCATGAGCGACTCTGAAGTGAAAGAACAAACGATTCGAGAACTGGCCCATGAACTGTGGCAAAGAAGTGGTTGCCCCACGGGGGATGAAGACCATTTCTGGTACGAGGCGGAACGGGTACTGAAGGCTGCGAAAGCGCCGGCCGTTTCCGAGAGTTCGCAAAAGCCCAATGGCGAATGTCGAATGTCGGTCGGCGAGCCGGATGGCGTCAGCCCCCGGACAATTTGAGATTCGAGACTGCCTATGTCCCCCAGGATTAATGTCTACTTTCGGTTTCTCCGCGAGCATTCGCTGCTGGGGACCGCGCTGTCCTGGGTGATGATTCTGGCCATGATCTGGGTCATTCCCGCCGCGCTCTGGCGCGGCGATTGGCCGCTGGCGATCATGGCGACGGTGGCCGTCGCGGTGGCACTCCTCCCGGCCGTTCTACAACACAATTACCGCATTGTGCTCCCTTGGTTTCTGGTGTTCCTGGTGGTGCTGCAATTGCACCTGCATACGTTTTGGGGCGTGTGGCTGCGGTACTACGACTCACACTGGTTTTGGGACAAACTGCTGCACTTGAAAGGGACGATGCTGGTTTCGTTGGTCGGTTTTCTGGCGGCGTATGCCATTCATTTATGTGGCAAAGTCCGTTTGACGCGGCCGATCCTGGGACTGTTCACCGTGGTCTTTGGGAACGCCCTGGGAGCGTGGTGGGAGATTGTCGAATTCCTGGTGGACAAGACTCTGAAGAAGAACACGCAGTATAGTCTCGACAACACGATGATCGACCTCATCAACAATCTCTTGGGCAGCCTGATCGCGGCTGGGTTAGGCTGGGTTTACTTGAAATCGACCACGCGTCAGGAACGACAACAACTAGCCGAACCACTCGCCGCTGTCATGGCTCCGCTGCTGTCCGGCGAGATTTCTGAGCATGAAGAAGTCGCTTGCGCAGCCGGAGAAGAAGACAGGCCACCTTGAATGTTGTGAGAAATTAGTGAGCCGGAGCGCGTCATCCTCCGGACTGATTCGCGTGCCGTTTTGTCCGAGGGCTGACGCCCTCCGGCTAATCAAAACGTCTCATCCCCATCAAATCTTCTGAAAGAAAGACACCAACATGCGAAAGCTGCGTTCCATTTTGTTCGCGACCGACCTTCGTTCGGCGAGTCACGAAATCGCCGATGTGGCGATTCGGTTGGCATTGGTGACCGATGCGCAGGTCACACTGTTGCACGTCTTGGAACCGATCTCACGATTGTCTCCAACGCCGAGTTCCCTTCTTTCGGGCTTCTGTGGAGTGCTCCAGATTGATCCAACCTTTGGATTCTCGGAAGTGACGCAAGGACTCAAACGCGTCTCCGAGAAGCCTCTTCAGGACGTGACCGCTCAGTTGACATCCCAAAACGTCAAACTCGCCGAGAGCACAACGGTGGTGGGGTCGGTTGCCGATACCATTGTCCAAAAGGCAAAAGCGATGGATGCCGACTTGATCTTGATTGGCGCCGGAGATCGCGCGCGATTCGATCGCTTCTCGGTCGGTCCGGTCGCGATGTCGGTCATCGAACACGCCACGCAGCCGGTGCTAGCGATTCGGCCTGGCGATCCGGAGCTGACATTCCAAAAGATTCTTTGTCCCGTGGATCACTCCGCGACGTCCGCTCGCGGCTTGAGAAACGCGATCCGACTCGCACGGCTGTTCGGTGGACAACTCGTGGTGCTGAGCGTCATCCCGGAGATTAGTTGGTGGACCGCCGCCTTCGAAACCGGACAACTCGAGGACGCATTGGTGGAACATTCTAGCCATTGGCGCGCCGAGTTCGAGCAGTTTCTCGCGGGGATCAATTTCGAGAACGTCCCCGTGACCAAGGACGTCCGTTTCGGTGCTCCGCATCATCAAATCGCGGTAGCGACCACGGACCATCAGGTCGATCTGATTATCATGGGGGTAACTGGCCGCGCGGGTTTGGTGCGCGTACTGCTTGGAAGCACCACACGGCGGGTGTTGGAAGAACTTCCGTGTTCGTTGTTGACCGTGAAACAGGACATTATGGTCGAGGAACTAGACGGAATCCCACTCTCATGAGTACCACTCGCCACCAAACCAAGCCAATGACTGAAGCTGGCTCTGCGACGAGCGGACGTCCGTTTCTGCCCGCGCCGGCGTACTCCATGCCCATTGACCTGCTCCTGCCAGCGGCCGGCGGAGTGTCGATTGAGCAAGGGTTGCCAGACTCGGAGGTGCAGAAACGCCGTCAACAGTTCGGGTCAAACCTGTTGGCCGAGGCACCTCCCGTACCGACGTGGCGGAAGCTGGTGGCTCAGTTCAAGGACTTGGTGATTTGGATTCTGATCGCCGCCGCGATCATCGCCGGCGTGATGGGGGAATGGGTCGATACCGCGGCGATCTTGGCCATCGTGCTCGTGAACGGCATCATCGGCTTTCTTCAGGAAGAGAAAGCGGGGCGAGCGCTCGCCGCGCTCCAAAAGCTCTCGTCGCCGATGGCCAAGGTGATCCGCGACGGCGTGTTGCAATTGGTGCCCGCCAGCGAATTGGTGCCGGGGGACCGCATCGAGTTGGAAGCGGGAGACAACATCCCGGCCGACGCACGGTTGCTGAGCGGCTTTGGCGTTCGCGTTCAGGAAGCCTCGCTGACCGGCGAATCGGTGCCCGTGGACAAGGACGCCGACGGCGTGTTGCCCGAGAACTCACCGCTGGGCGACCGTCGCAACATGGTCTACATGGGGACGGTGACCGCCGCTGGCAAAGCCAGCGCGCTCGTCGTCGCGACCGGCATGGACACTGAGTTGGGGCACATCGCCGGAATGCTGCAACGCTCCGCACCCGAACAGACACCGTTGCAGCGGCGGCTGGCGGAACTCGGCAAAGTGCTGGTGTTCGTCTGCCTGGTGATCGTGGTCATCATCTTCGGACTGCAGCTGATGCGTGGCGGCGAGTTGCTGGAGATGCTGTTGATCTCCGTCAGCCTCGCGGTGGCGGCAGTGCCGGAAGGACTCCCCGCCGTGGTGACGTTGACGCTCGCGTTGGGCCTGCAACGCATGGTCAAACGCAACGCGCTCGTCCGCAAACTACCGAGCGTCGAGACGCTTGGTTCCGTGACGGTCATTTGCTCGGACAAGACGGGGACTCTGACCCGCAACGAAATGACCGTGCGCGAGATCGCCACCGGCGGCGAGCGATTTCAAGTGACGGGCGGCGGCTACGCGCCCCACGGGCAATTCCTCAAATGCCGCGAAGCGGCATGTAACCCGAAGCGTGAGCGAGGGCGAACGCTTCATGAGACGGTGAGTCCTGAGACCGCGAATCTGGAGAATCTTGGAGCGTTCGCCCTCACTGACGCTTCGGGTTACTTGAGCGAAGCAATCAATCCGCGCGACGATTCGGACCTCTTCCAAGTTCTGACGACGGGCGTGCGTTGCAACAACGCGACGGTCAGTCCGCGCGGTGACGACGCTGACTCCTGGCAAGTCATCGGCGATCCGACCGAAGGGGCACTGGTCGTGGCCGCGCTCAAGGCGGGCATCGAAGCGCGCGATCGAGAGCAACACGTCGTCTTCGAGATTCCGTTCGACTCGGAGCGCAAGACGATGTCCGTCGTGCTGCGCGGATCGGACGGCGCTCGCGTCATGTATTCCAAAGGCGCGCCAGAGGTGATCCTCGCGAAGTGCATCGCCGAGCGGCGCGGCGGCCAAGTCGAGCCGCTGACGGATGATCGCCGCAGTCAGATCGTGCGGACGAATTCCGAAATGGCGGGCCGCGCGTTGCGAGTGCTCGGACTGGCGTATCGCGATCATTCGGCCACGCAGGGAACCGAATATGACGAAACCGATCTGATCTTCGCCGGCTTGGTCGGCATGATCGATCCGCCTCGCGAGGAAGCCAAAGAAGCGGTGCGCCGCTGTCGCGCGGCGGGTATCCGTCCCGTCATGATTACCGGCGATCATCCGCAAACCGCGTTGGCCATCGCTCGCGAACTGCACATCGCGGACGACGACGATCGAGTCGTCACCGGACTGGAACTCAACGCATTGACGGACGAGGAACTCAAGGTCCAAGTGGACCAGATCGCCGTCTATGCCCGCGTCTCTGCCGAACACAAGCTGCGCGTCATCAACGCCTGGAAGCAGCGCGGCCAGATCGTGGCCATGACGGGAGACGGAGTGAACGATGCGCCGGCCGTGAAGGCGGCCGACATCGGCATCGCGATGGGCGTGGCCGGCACGGACGTGACCAAAGAGGCATCCGACATGGTGCTGACGGACGACAACTTCGCGTCGATCGTGAACGCCGTCGAAGAGGGTCGCGGCATCTTCGACAACATTCAGAAGTTCGTGCATTACCTGCTGTCGTGTAACGCCGGCGAAGTGCTGCTGATGTTCTTTGCCGCATTGATCGGCTGGCCGGTCCCGCTGGCGGCCATTCAAATCCTGTGGATCAATCTCGTGACCGATGGCCTGCCCGCTTTGGCCTTGGGCATGGAACCTCCCGAACGAGACATCATGGAGCGTCCACCTCGCCCGCCGCTCGAAGCGGTGATCACGCGAAAACGTGGGCTGCTGATTCTGTTCCACGGCACATTGGTCGCGACGGTCGCTGGCTTGGGATTCTGGCTGATCTACCAAGGAGACGACGCGCACCTGCCTCGCGCTCGGACCGTCGCGTTCTGCGTCACCGCATACGCACAACTGTTCTTCGCCATCGGCTGCCGCAGCCAAACCTCCACCATGCCCGAACTCGGATTGTTCTCGAACCCGCACCTTTTCGGAGCGATCGTGATTTCCGGTTTGTTGCAGCTCAGTGTGGTGACGCTCCCGTTCGCTCAGCCGGTATTTGAGGTAGCCACACACCTCTCATGGGAATGGCTGCTGATCGGGGTGCTGTCTCTGACGCCAGTCACGATCATCGAAGTCGTCAAACTGGTGCGTGCCGCATGGCGCAGCAGAACCCCGCTCCAAACATGACCGCATAGACTCCCTTCGTTTCAGTCTTGACGCCGCAGCACGAGAATCGGGCAATTCGCGTGACGTAGGACACGCTCGGCGACGGAGCCAAGCAACACACGCTTCACGCCGCGGTAGCCGTGTGAAGGCATGACGATCAAGTCAGCGTTGTGCTCGCTCGCGTAGTCCGTGATCGACAAGCCGGGATCACCTTCGCGCACAAGCTGCGTGACACCGGAAGCTTGGTTGTCGGCGAGGAACTTTGATAAATGCTCGCACGCTTCTTTAATGCGAGTCTTGGTATATTCGACGGCCCAGCTTTCGCCGTAGGCCAGCACGGCGGGCTCCAGAATCACATGAAGGACATGCAGGTCTTTTGGCTGAGCGACGAATTGCAACGCCGTCTTCAACGCCTCGGCCGATGCCGCTGAAAAATCCACAGGGACCACGACGGTCTTCTTGGGAAGCCAGTTCATGCTGTTCTCCTTTGCCTTTGTGCTTGGCCAACAAGCGTTGGCGAACGCCGTGCCGGAAAACAATCGCGCACTAGATTGGCGTTTTCGATGGGCGGGCTGTGCTGATTCGCTCAGGGGTGATCCGGCACGCTCACGTTTCGCTTTCCGATCAGCCGCCCGGCGCTAGCCCCGTTTTGTTCATCGAACTGAATATTGATTAGCCGGAAAGCGTTAGCAGCCTGTTGAAAAACTCGTGGAGCAGGATTTCATCCTGCTCGATTGCCGAAGTTTTCAGGCAGGTTGAAAACCTGCCGCACGTTTTTCAACAGGCTGTTAGCGTTCGGTTTTCAGCAACCGGGGCTAGCGCTCTGCGGCTCATGAAACCTCGCACTCGGCAATTGCCCGGCTGCAGTATTCGGGATCTCGCATGGCATAACGCTTGCTTGGACGACTTCGCTGTTGATTAGCAGTAGCGCGCTAGCGTCCGGTTTGCGAGCAACCTGCCCAACCAAAAGCTAGCGTGTTCTAGCTGATAGAAAGAGCAACAGGAGAGTGCTATGTATCGAGTCACCCGCAATCTTGATCCCTTGTGACTTCAGTCCCTCCAGCGACGCCGCCTTGCGCCATGCATGCGATTTGGCAACGACGTTGGATGCGGAGTTGCACTTGCTGCACGTCGTCGGTGAGCCGCCGACGTTGATCTCACGATCAGAGCCAGATGCGGAGCGGCTGCGGCTGGCTCGTGAGGCACTTGATCGTTTGCTTGAGCCACAGATATTCGTCAAACGACGGGTGCTGCGCGAGGCGGTGGTCGGCACGCCGTTTCGTGAAATCGGCCGGTATGCCCAGCAACACGACATCGACCTGATCGTGATGGGGACTCACGGCCGATCTGGGTTGGCGCACCTGACGATGGGCAGCGTCGCCGAGAGAGTGCTGCGTGCAGCGCCCTGTCCGGTCATGATCGTCCGTGTGGGCGAGCCGATTGTTGAATTGGCGCGCCAAGCCAGCAAATTGATGAAAGAACAATTCGGTTCTTCGTTAGCCGGTGAATTCGCCGCTGCCCGCACGACAATAAAAAACGTGCTCATGGAACGCCTGGAAGTTTCCGATCAGATGGCCGAACAAATTGTCGAGCGTCTTATCGCAGACGAGTTTCTGGCATGGGAAGAATCTCCACAGACCGACAAGACTCAGCCGCGACTGGGAAGCTGGCGTATCGGTCTGTCGCTCACTGATAAGAAGGGCGCGATCGCTCAACTTCCCGTGACGATCGTAGAAAACGCGCCGGCGTTCGATTTGCTGCAACGAGCCGTCACGCTACGAGCGACGGACATTCACATTGACCCCGCCGGTGCCGAAGTCTCGGTGCGATTCCGGATTGACGGCCAACTGGAACGGTATTGTGGACTCGATCTCGATGTGGCCGGTCACTTGATCCAACAGTTCAAGACGGCGGCCCGCATGGACGTTGCTGCGCCGTTTCAACCGAAAGAAGGCCGGCTGCGAATGCCGGCCGCGCTCGCGCACTTGGATGTCCGCATCACGACGTCACCAGTGGCCAGCGGCGAGGCGGTCGCCTTGCGAATCTTCGATCGCGAGCACGTCTTCCATCCGCTGAATCAGTTGGGCTTGTCCGAGCGATCGCTGTCAGCAGTGGACCGGATGCTGCGGCGCGGCGAGGGAATTGTCCTGGTGACCGGCCCCACCGGGTCCGGCAAGACGACGACGGTTTATTCGATGCTGGAAACTTTGGGAAACGGTTCTCGAAACATCGTCTCGATCGAAGACCCAGTCGAATTCGCCGTCCCGTTCGTGCGGCAAATGGAAGTCAATGAACGACACGGGCTGACGATGGCCAGCGGCCTGCGAACGATGCTGCGTATGGACCCAGACGTCGTCTTTATCGGCGAGATTCGGGACACCGAAGCGGCCGAGATCGGCATGCGAGCGGCCAGTTCCGGCAAGTATGTGATCAGCACACTGCATACGCGTGATGTGCCATCCACGGTTACCGCGCTGCGCGACCTTCACATCGACAATCGCTCGCTGGCCGGAAACCTGACCGGCATTCTCAGTCAGAGAATCATCCGTCGGCTGTGCCTAAAATGCCGGCGTGCGGAGCCGCCAAACGACGAACAACGACGGCTGTTTGAACAACTCGACTTGTCGCCTCCGCAGGAATTGTTTCATCCCACAGGTTGTCCCGACTGCCGTGGGCGAGGTTATCGCGGACGCATTGGAGTCTTTGAGGTGGTCGTGGCTGAAAACGAAATCACGAGCCGGATCGCAGACGGAGTCACCGAGCACGAACTTCGGCAACTGATCCGCCAATCCGGCACCCCCGACCTGACAGCGGATGCAATGACTAAGGTTTGCGAAGGCATCACCAGTCTACGCGAAGCCCAGGAAATACGCTGGGCGTGATCCCAGCGGTTCCATTCCCGCAACAGGCAGTTTCTGCCGATTGATGTTGACCGGATTGCCAATCTGAGCCACAACGACCGCCTCGTTCGGACTTCGTCCAGAAATTCGGGTGTTCAGAATTCGGTTGTCGCCTCACGTGATGCCGAAGCCGGATGACTCCTTCATCCCTCTTGTGGCAGGTCTTGCCTTGAATACAACGCTCGTTTGTCTTGCTCTCGCGATGTCGGGTTTCTGGACGCCTCCTGCCGGGACACCGGGATTTGATCCGGCGGCGATTTTTGCCAGCGCAGAACCTGTCGGACTGTTTGACCAAGTCACGGCGTAGGAATTCGAGTCGCGGGACGAATTCGGAACGGCCAGCAGTTCGGCCGACAATCCGTCGTGAGCATCCACTCGCAGACAACCAAGCCGCATGAAATTCCGTAGCTTGCTGCGAGCGCACCAGGACTCTTTGATCCACGAGCAAAACAGGGTGATCCGTGCGCAAAGTCCCGCGTCTTTGGCAGCGGACGAGCAGTCCGGCGACCAGTCGTTCGGGCGAACATTTCCTTCCGCGTATGCGCAGCCATGCAAACATGGCTCCCGTATTCGTGCCACCATTGATCGCTCAAGGACAACCCACCGAGTCATTCTCGAATCAACCCGCTCCTGCGTATGGGCAACCGGTTCCAAGCCAATATCCATACGGCGTTCCGCCGATCACCACGCCGCCGGGAGTCACCACTTGGGGAGTGAATGGACCGCAGGTGTTTCGTCAGGGTTATTCGTTGTGGGACGATGCGGGCTGGCTACCGAGAGTACAGACGTCGCTGCCGGGTGACATTCGGTTTGGAGTCTTTGAAGCGAACCTCGGTTTGAATCACACCGTTCCGACCGGATTCGGTCCGTGGATGTTTTCGTTGCAGCACGAGTTTGGATACCGCAATTGGGAATTCGCGCCGGTTCGAGACATTGATCTGTTCCGGTTTGGCTGGGACGCGCGATTGGAGATGCCGCTGAACAGCGGTTTGAATTGGGGCGGTCTGCCGTTCGCGGTGACCCTGGCGATGAACCCGTCCATCAACACCGATTTGCAGCAGTCGCTGGGCCGCAACGCCGTGAACATCAACGGTCGTGGCGTCGTTTACATTCAAACCGATCCCCGTTTGATGTTCGCATTGGGAGCCGGATTTTGGGATCGCGTGCATGACCGAGTCATTCCGTATGCGGGGATCGTGTGGCTCCCCGATGATCGGTGGGAGTTCCGCATGATGTTTCCCGAATCGCGCATCTCGCTGTACCTCGGCAACCACTGGGGGCTGGAGAACACTTGGCTGTATGTGTCTGGCCAATATCACGTCGAGTCATATGAGGTCGCCTCCCCCACCGGCCGAGATCAAATTCAAATGGAAGACTGGCGCGTGATGGCTGGCCTGCGAAACAGTTCGCCGTATGTGTCCGGGTTCATCGAAGCCGGCTGGGTGTTCGGCCGCAACATCGAATTGCGCAGCGGCCCCAGCTTCGACCCCGCCTCCGGCTTCATCGGCATCCGGTTCAAGAAGCTCTAATCCGTATCACAGAAATTAGCCGCGCGGCGCTAGCCCCGGTTGCTCCGTCTTGAACCGGACGCTAGCGCGTTCCGGAGGATTTACTGAATCTGACAATTTAGACGCGACACATTACGAGCACCTCGCGGCTGATTGGTCGGGATCTTTTCATCTTCCGCTCGCCGAATCACGCCAGTCATCGAGCAGGACGACCGGGGCGTGCGCGAGTTCGAATCGCCGGGAGGTCTTTCTGGAATTCGACGAGCTTCGTTCGCAGACGTTGAGCGACGGCGGGTTGCTCGACGATGAGGTCAGTCGTTTCGCCCGGATCGTTTGCGAGTTGAAAGTGCGACGTTCGGCCATCGGCGGTTTCGATGAGCTTCCAATCGCCGTCCAAGAGGGCCGAGCTCGTGGTCGAGATCAGGAACGGGCCGCGATCCTGCACGACTCCGCTGCGGATCGCGGGCCAGAGATTCTTGCCGTCGAGTTTTGCGTCGCTGTTGTCGCTCATCGTGACACCGGCGGCGGCGGCCAGCGTTAGAGCATTTCCGTGGTTAGTTTGCAGTGTATCCAGCGTGGCGGAGATAGTTGCGGCATTCGTCGGGGAGGAATTCGGAGACGAGTTGGCCGATGCGGGTCCAGAGGGAGTCGAGGGTGCGTTCAGCATGTTTGCGGAG
>JANMIF010000169.1:0-29804 GCA_031375695.1 Planctomyces sp. | reverse complement strand
GCCCCGCACTTGTCGCATGAACAACGTCATGTCGAGCCGCAGACCATCGACGTGATACTCATCCAGCCACATCATGGCGTTGTCGCGGATGAATTGGCGGACTTCCTTGCGACCGTAGTCGGGGCGAGTCATCCCCCAGGGGGTCTCGGCATGCCAATCGTTGTAGAAGTAGATGCCCCCCTGTCCGTTCTCGCTCCAGCCATCGAACTGCCACAGATCCAGGTCGCTCGGTCCGAAGTGGTTGTAGACGACATCGAGGATCACCCCCAGGCCGGCCTGATGCACCGATTTCACGAACCGCTTAAATCCAACCGGGCCACCGTAGTTGGTTTCCACGGCGAACACGCAAGAGGGGTTGTACCCCCAAGACAAATCGCCGGCGAACTCAGCCAAGGGCATCACTTCGATGACGTTCACTCCCAGTCGCTGCAAGTGGTCAAGCTTTTGGACGGCCTCCGCAAACTTGTCCGTCTTCCCGTCTTCTTTGTCGTGGAAGGTTCCCAAGTGCATTTCATAAATGACCAGTTCGTTGATTGCGGGGAGATGGAAATCGTCGCCTTCCCAATCAAAGTGCGGATCGTGGACCACAGCGTTTCCCACCGAGCTGGTGACCTGACGCGCATAAGGGTCAATGCGTAGCAGTTGCTTGTCGCCGCTGACGATGCGGTAGCGATATTCGTTGCCGATGGCGGCTGCGGCGATGTCCGCGTACCAATAGCCATCCCCCTCCTTCACCATAGGGTGCGCGTCGGGTGACCAAGCGTTAAACGAGCCTGTCACGTACACCGCGTCGGCGTGCGGTGCCCAGACTCGAAATGCCACGCCCCCGTCATGCGGGATGGCCCCCATGCCCCCTTTCTCGGTGAGTGTCGTCTCGCTCATCGTTTCGCCTCCTCGACCGAGATGCTGCAATTCCCCAAGACTGAAGATGAACGGAGTCTCTTATTTGGATGGATTGATTCCCAAACTCGCAGTCCTTCAGCACCCGGTACATGATCAGCGCTGGGGCCATCCGGCGAGAATGCGTTCGATCTCTTCCATGTGCCGCGTCTCGTCGGCGATCTGATTTTCCAGGTTGACCTTGAGGCCGATATCCCCGAAGGCTTCTGCTTGGTGGATCCGTTCTTTGTAATCGGAAATCGCCTGTCTTTCCGCACGCATCGCTTGTTCCAGCATCTCGCGTGGGTCATCGACATGCAGAACCGGGCGCGGTTCGGTTGTCGGCTCGCCTCCCAAGTTGGCGATCTTTTCCGCAAGGAACTGCGCGTGCCCCTGTTCGTCGGGAATCCCTGCCTGGAAAAGGGCACGTAGTTCTCTGAGGTACGGGCCGGAGAGCACGGCTGAGTAGTGCGTATACATGATAATGGCCTGGTATTCGCCGGCCAGATCATGGTTCAGGCCGTCGATCAGCGTCTGCTGAATGACGGTTGTCGTGGGATAAGTGCTGTCTTTATCGACTGTGCGCGTTCCCAGGCCAGTGTTGAGCGTGGTTTGCAACATTGAAATTGAGTCCTTTCGTTGATCACCAAGAGAGAGAGATAAAGCCGCATTTATGGCGTTCTTTGAAGTGACAGGCCGTTAGCGTTCGCCAAACTCACTCTCGTCCCCGTATCGCCCTTGGAGGAAGCCGGTAAACCTGAGCTTGCAACACGGCCTGATACTGCGGACACAAACGCTGACGGTGTCGTACGTTTCAGCAACGGCAGTCGAGACTCCAGCAACTGGCGCGTTTCCAACAGCGTTGTCGTCACGAAACTGGCTCCGGCCTGTTCGAGTCGCTCGCGGTCAATCTTGCTGTTGCGCTGCGAAGCCCAGCGTCCCACGATGATCAGGATCTCTGGCGAGGCTTCTCGCAACCGCTTACACAAGTAGCGTGCGTGTGACAGGCCACCCGGTGGCAGTGAGGCAATGCAGATGACAGCCGGCGGATCATCGGCGATGCGGGCCGCCAATTCTGACGTCAATGTCTCCAACGCGGTCACTTCCAAGTCCCAATGAGTTGGGTCGAGAAGTTGCCGCAGCATCTCCAATCCCACGCAGTCCGTATCGTCCTTAGCCGGACAGCCGAGAATCTTGATCGGCGCGATCGCCAGAGTGGTTGAGATCGTGCGCTGTTCATCCGGTGTGAGATGCTCTTTGGAGGCAGCCACGGCTCGGAGAAATCCATCGGTCTGACGCAAGGATTCTCGCATCCCCTCAAGGACCATTCGCTGGTCGTCGTCAGTCAAATAGTCTCGTTGAAAATCCCGATTGGTGTAGTTCAACACCGGAATCAGCATTTCATCGAAGACCGCGTCGGAAGCAGCCGCCTTCATTCGCTGAAGGACGAGCGCGGTCGCTTCGTGCTGATCTCCAAGCATCAGTCGCTGGTAAAGTCCCACGTCCGCACGGAGCGCCGGGATGTCACCGAGCAAAAGATTCAGGAATCCAAGCTGCGGGATATTCTTGCCGAGCACCACCAGACAGACCGCAAACGGTGCCGACAACACCAAGCCGATTGGCCCCCAGAGGTACAGCCAACAAGCCGCCGAGATCAACAAAGCGGTCGGAGAAACGCCGGTGCTGTGGCCGAATGCCAAAGGCTCGACCACGTTGTTGCAGATCAACTCTAGGATCAAGACGTAACTGAACACTGCGATTGGCTGGCCCCATCCGTCAGATGTTGCGAGGCTCATAGCAATCGGAAACGCAGCACCGATCCACGGGCCGATGTAGGGGATGAAACGCAACCCGGCCGCGAGGAAACCCCAGAGCAGAGCATACGGAACTTGCAACGCGAACAATCCGGCCGCCAGCACGACGCCAAAGCCACCATTCACGATGGCGACCATGACGATGTACCGGCTGATTCGCTCGGTGACATCTTCCAGAGCTTTGCTCGTCAGAGCGAGCCGTGCCTTGCCGGCCAGCAACACGATGCGGTCGCGCAAGTCGTCGCGTCCGAGGAGAAAGAACACGAGCAGGATCAACGCGAAGGCCAGCGTGGCGAGAACTTCAAACGCGGAGCCGAGATAACCCGTGAGGCTTCGCCAAGGTGTGGACGCCGTTCGCAGCGGGACGGCGATCGCAGGGGGGAGCAACGGGATCTTTGCGAGTTCTTTCCCATCATTCAGAGTTGTGTTCGTGTCGCTGGAGGGGCGGCGAATTTCCTCGCTGATCTCGTCAAACATCACCTCAAATTGGCCGATCAGCGGCCCGGAGCCCAACTGTCGCAGCGTCGTCACCTTCACCTTGATGTTGGCGGTGTTCTGCGGAAGTTCTGCCAACATGCCGGCCAGTTGCCGAGTCACCATCCAGCCCAGGCCCATCACGACGATGCCCGCGGCCGAGACTGCCACCATCACCGAGCAAACACGCCCAAGTCCGCGTCGCTGTAAAACCCTGACGATGGGATTAAGCAGAAAGGTCAACAGCACGGCCAGCGCGATCGGGATAAATACGGGACGCCCCCACTGCAAACCCAACACGACAACCAATCCCACGACCGTACCGGAAAGCAGGATCACGGCGCGTTGCCACATCGGAACTGGGTAGACTTTGGTCACCATCTCAATCTCCTAAGCGATCAGGGGTCAGGCACTTCGGCCGGTCGCCCTACTGAAATTTCGCGGCGGCGTTGGTCAGTCCGCCTTTCATCTCATACCAAGCTTTTTCCAAACCGATTTTGACGGTCTCCCAGGCGGCACCACTGGATTGCTTCAGGTCGTGCAGCTTTTCGCGGACTGTCGTCTGCTTCGTCCGCAACGATTCGAGCTGCTGGTAGTATTGGATCTTGACCTGCGCCTGAGCCTGTTCGGCCTTGGCTTCGAGCTTCAGGATCTCCGCATCCCACTCTTTGAGCTTCGCTTCGCAATTCGCCAGATAGGCGTCCTTCAATCCCATGATTTCTTTCGGTCCCATGATTCTTGTCCTTCGTTTTGAGTTATTGAACTACGACTTTCTGGCCCCCACCGCGATCAATACGACTCCGCAGGCCACTCCGAGACCGCCAAAGATTGGTGACAGCGGCACACTCTTTTGCGTGTCCGCAGTCACGGTGAGTGGTCCAAGCTCCACGACCGTCTCACGCTTGCGGTAAAACAATTCTCCTGCGAACAGAGCCGACGTTCCGAAGACGATCAAGAGGACTCCGATCACGACAAATGTGGTGTTCCGCATGGCTTGATTCCTTGAAGATGATGAACAAACTGTTTCTCTCGTCCGCGAGTTCATTCTCGCCGGCGAGGTCTCAACAAATTGAGAAGTGAAACAAACAGCGCGGCACCAATGATGGACCAAACAATCGGAAACGACTGGCCGCCGAACTGGATATTCAGCATCTCGCCCAGCCCCACGAAGTGTGCGAGCCACGTCCCCAGGACCGCGCCGACGAAGCCCAACGCAATCGACACTAGGCAGCCACCGTGCGAATAGCCGGTGAGTCCCTGGGCGAGGCTTCCGCAGACGCCCGCAACCAGCAACAGCAGCAAAACACTTCCGAGTGTCATTTGAGTCCCCTCGTTTCAGTAATTCGTGATCACCCAATTGCCAAAGTGGACGACCTCCGTTGCCCCGCGTGCCTTGGCTGTTTCGGCGGCTTGATCAGCTCTCTCCGGTTCCAAGTCCGCGTCGCTGTAAAACCCTGACGATGGGATTAAGCAGAAAGGTCAACAGCACGGCCAGCGCGATCGGGATAAAAACGGGACGCCCCCACTGCAAACCCAGTACGACCACCAACCCCACGACCGTCCCGGACAGCAGGATCACCGCACGTTGCCACATCGGAACTGGATAGACTTTGGCCACGATCTCAATCTCTCTCTTTGTGGCGTGACGCTCCGCGTCGCAACTCAAGACGTGGAGCGTCGTGCCACATTATTGGAATTTCGCGGCGGCGTTGCCGCAGCACATTTTGAACTTCCGACCCGATCCGCAGCGACACGAATCGTTGCGGCCCGGCACCGAGAGATTGAACGGGCGCGTATCGCGAACCGCCCCTTCCGACAATTTCTTCTCCGTCACGAACCCCGGTCTCACGTTTGCCGCGAACAACTGGGCGAAACCAACCTCGGAGATTCCCTGACTGTCTGACATGCTAATCCTCAATTCAACAGCAACAGTGGATCAAACACGATTTTCGAGTTGACTCCGCCGGGAGCGCAACGAACAGAATCGCACCAATGATCGACCAAACAATCGGAAACGATTGGCCGCCGAATTGGATGGTCAGCATCTCGCCCAGCCCCAACAGATGGGCGAGCCAAGTTCCCAGGACCGCGCCGACGAAGCCCAACGCAATCGACACCAGACAGCCACCGTGCGAATAACCAGTGAGTCCCTGAGCAAGGCTTCCGCAGACGCCCGCCACCAGTAACAGCAGAAAAACACTTCCGAGTGTCATTCGAGTCTCTTGTTTTCAGTAATTCGTGATCACCCAATTGCCAAAGTGGACGACCTCCGTCGCCCCGCGTGCCTTGGCTGTTTCGGCGGCTTGATCAGCATGCTCCGGTTCAACAACGGCGGCGAAAACGATCCATCCATTCTTGACCACCGCCAGATAGCGCTGAAGCATCTTGGCTTCCATATCACCCAGGAAGCATTGAGCCACCGCGTCCTGTTCGCTGTCCAGAAGCTTGACTCCGGCCGCGCCATCCAAGACCTCGATGTTCTGCACTCCCAGCTTGGCCAACGCCTCGGAAACAGCCCGAAGCTGGTCTCGGTTTTCCACGACACCGATGACTTTTCCAAAAGGTGTTTTCTCCGGCTCAACGCCGACTGGCTCTTCGACTGCTGTCATCATGTGTCTCCATAAATGTGATTGACTATTCCTACCGGCCCCGATTGGGATACTCTGGCGAACCTACGAACGGCGTATAAGGAAGCCCTAGCCTCTCGGCCGTTTCGCGATGCATCACGCCCTGTGACGTCACCACCAAGAGATCGGGGTTAATGAAGCCCGAGCGGCTGGCGTTGTTTGCTTGGCTGCGATTCCTCGGTCCGTTTCCCGGTGACGCCGGCACACTCAAGACATCACGAAGTTGGTTGCGATTGATGGTAATACGGACGTCTCGCGGGCCATTTCTCGTCATCGAAAGACGTTTTCGAAAGGCGGCCTCCGTCGAGACCCGCTGGCCATTGACGGCAATGATCTGATCCCCGTTTCGCAGTCCGATGTGACCGTCCGGTGCGGTGACATCGACCACGGTCAAGCGACCATGAAATAGACGTAAACTCGGCGCGATCGTCGCTTTGTGCCCGGGAGGGGCGGCTTGAACGCTCATGGCGCTCGTTATCAGTAAGAGTGCCATCAGGGTGATCGTGATGTATTTCTTCATAACTGTTGCGCCACCGAAGTTGGTGGCTCCTTTATGTTGGTGTGAACCTCTCGTTGTAACGATCAGGTTGTCATTCCGTTCCACTCGCGAGCCGGGGTCAGGTCTTCAACTTTCATTTTTGGCCTCGCGATTAACCGTTGACTCTCTTCGCGGACCGACATCCCGACTCACATCGCGCCCAATTCGCGACGCCAAAAATGACTTTTGAAGACCTGATCCCTAACTGGTTGCTTATTCCTTCACCGGTTTCACGGTGGCTCGGATTTCTCTGCCAAGTTCCGTGGCACCGTCCGTGGTTTTGCCGGTGAGTTCCGTGGCTTTGTCCTTCACCGTCTCAACGTCCTCTTTGACTTTGTCGGTATCCACCGTCAGGTTGACGTCGACCTTGTGAGTCTCGGCCTCGCGACCACCTGACACGGTGAACCAACCTCGGTAAAAACCGACGCCGACCACGATGATCGCGAACACAATTAGCAATGAACTAAATCTCTTCATGATGTTTTTACTTCTGAATGGGAGGCGTTCTTGATTTCACTGCAAACGTTTGAAATTCATGCACGATGCACGAGTTCGTCGGAGCCGAAAGCTTCAACTTCAGTGTCGCCGTGGGTGACGACTCTCTGTGTTCCTCGGCTCCTCTGTGGTAAACCGAAATGGACGGGCTCACCACAGAGGAGCACAGAGAGTCGCTTGGATTACGGGAGCAGCCCGCGCCAAGCTCTCAGCGTCTCTAGTGCTTCTCATCAGCCAATCCGCACATGGCCCAGCACCATTAAGACGACCACGATCAACAGCACCATGCCCAGTCCGCCGCTCGGCGCGTAGCCCCAGTTGCGGCTATGGCCCCAAGTCGGCAAGGCACCGAGCAGCATCAGAATCAACAGGACGAGCAGAATGGTTCCCAACATGACAGTTCTCCTTCGTGAGTAGATAGTGCGCAAGCCCGACAGGGCATTGCGTTTCTCGGAAACAAGGCACAAATTGAATCGCACGAACTAAGCGGAAATGGAGGCCGGTACGGCATGAAGTGTCGTGACCGTCGATGCCGTGACATCCAGGTGGTTCCTGGCACGCTCCACTTCCTCGTCTGTCCCGTGGACAATCACGAGGAATTTGCCGACCTTTAACTCGGCCTCGTATTCCACGATGCTGTCCACCGGGATGCCGATACTGATGAGTGCGGCACCCAGCGCACTGATTCCGCCCAACACGGCGGCACCTTCCAAGGCGGAAACGATCACCGCCACGAGCGGACCGGCCATGAGGACCGGACCAAGGCCGGGCAGCACGAAGAACGCCGACCCAAACAGCGTCCCCCAAAGTGCTCCCCAAAAGGCTCCGCGAGATCCCCAGCATTTCATGCGATCGCCGGTGTTGTAGTAGCCGACGACATGCTCTTCCGTGTGGTAATCCTTTCCCACGATCGACAGTCGCTTCATGTCGAAGCCCTGCTTTTGGAGGTCGCGGATGGCCGCCTCCGCTGTCTCGTGCGAATGAAAGACAGCAACAGCAGTGTTTGTGTCGGACATGGTTTGATTCCTTATCGTGTAAAAGGTTGAAATGTGGAAAATGGCCGTTGGTAGATCACGGTGATCCCCCGATTACGACTTTTTGGGTTTGTCTTTTGGTTCGCCCTTGGGCTCAGGCTTCGGCGATTGGGGCTTTGGCTCAACCTTCGGCGGTTCGACTCTTGGTGCAGGCTTCGGTTCGACTCTCGGCGCTGGTTTCGGTTCGACCTTCGGCATTGGCTTCGGTTCGACCCTCGGCGCGGGCTTCGGTTCGAACTTCGGCATTGGCTTCGGATCGACCTTCGGTTGTTCAGGTTTCGGCTCGATCTTCGGCATTGGCTTCGGTTCGACTTTCGGTGCAGGTTTGGGTTCGATCTTCGGCATTGGCTTCGGTTCGGCATTCGGCGCTGTTGGCAGCGGTTCCACTTTGGGGCGTTTCGGTTCGACCTTCGTCACGGTTGGCGTCCCTTTGGGCTCGCGAGCGATTCGTGGCTTCGGCTCGACCTTGAGATCGAGCTTGGGAGCGTCCTGGACCTTCGGCGGGGCCAGGTTTTGACCCAGCGTCGCGACTGGTTTCGCCGCGATCGGTGACTGGGAAAGTTTCACCTTCACCGGCTCGGAGGATTTCGCGGGTTCGGTGGCTGATGTCACCGCCGCTTTGGACTCAAGTTTCTGTCGCTCTTGGCGGAATGTCTGAATCTCTTGCCCACGCTGTTCCAGCTTTTGACGCTCATTCTTGTCTATCGCCTGAAATCGTTGGGGACGGTCTTGGCTCTTCGTCAATTGATCGAGCGACATTGCCACCGCGAAGCTTTTGTCCGGGGATTTCACGGCACTCGCGTTGGACGCCATTTGAGCCGCGAGAGTTCGTGGTGGTCGTGCCTCGGCGTGGTCGCGGCGGTGTCCGAAGTCCGATTCGACTCGGTGCTGCCAGTCACGGTCTTGCCGATGGTGCCAGCGTTGGCGAGCGTAAAACGGATCGTAGCCGTAACCGCCGGAGCTGTATGAGAACCAGGGATAATACCCGGCGTTGTTGTAGCTCGCGGCGTAATAATCTCCGAAATAGTAGTGGTGATAGCGCGGCCGCGAGAAAAGGTGAGCGGTGAATAGACCCAAGTCGATCACCGTCGAAGGCGAGTAGGAATATCCTCGTCGCGAATAGACGTTCTCATCCAGATATACCGGGGCAAACAGGACGCCACGACGAACGACCGAATAGTCGTTGTAGCCATCCACGAAGACATAGCCGCGCGGTGTCCAGACATAATGAGCCGGCACCCAATCCCAATCGGGTTGCACTTGTGCCCAATATCCGGGACGCCAAGCGTAACGATCCTGATGCCAAAGCCAGCAACCGGGGAGCCAGTTGTAGTCCACTGATGGCGCGGCAACGTTCGGACCAACTTCAATGGTTGCGGGAGGCTCCGGCAGGTATCGAATTTCACTCTGCTGAGCATCGGCCCAATAGCCAGAAATCCACTGCGAACCGGGGGCTAATTCCGCCCAGTATCCGGGAACCCATTGGCGACCCGGCGGCAAATCGCGCCAGATGCCGCTGACCCACAGAAAGGCATCCCGCTCGTCATCCCAGGCCCAATAGCCCGGAATCCAGGTGACGTTGGCCCCTTCCGGCTGCTGTTCCGGCGGCAGTTCCTCAATGGAATCGGGCGGCGATTTCGGCACCACGATGCCCGGCTGGGGATCGAAAGTGACTGTTTCCGCAAACGCCTCATGCACCGGCCCGCGAGTGAGAACTTGGACCCCTTCTTCAAGCTCAGCACGGACTTGTTGTGCAACGGCACGGTCAGAGTCGATGTGTGAGCCAAGAGTCATCAGAGCGGCGACCAGGAAACTTCTGAAAGCGTGTCGTGAACTCATGATCTTCGTCCTTTAAGAGACTTGCCGAGGCACAAAAAAAGCCGGCGTGGCCGAACCCCCTGAGGGATTCGACCACGCCGGCTTACTCTTCAACTAACCCCCCGGCACGGCCGGGTTGCGTTTTAATGAGTCATCCGAAATTGAATTGTGTACACCGACGGAGCAGATATTTAATCCTACGCTCTATGTCGGCACCCATTGTATCCTCGGCGAATGAAATAAGTAAGTCACTCAGCCATTATTATTTGGCGAAATGAAATTTGTATCGGCTTTAGAGCCGTGTGAGGGTGATGGCCCGGTCGTAGGTTTCACAAAGAGTGGTGAAGCCAACCGGGTGCTGGTGAAAGTCCAGAACCCGGCGCTTCAACAACCCAGTCGCTTGGCGACTGAGTTACTTCATCATCTTCACCATGTCGCGACATTCCTTGGCGCAGTTGCGGCAAGACTTGGCGCAAGCGGCCATCTGTTTGTCATCGGGAAGCTTCTCGCAGGCGACAGCACAATCGTCACAACATTTGGCGCAACACTCCGCAGCATGGGCGGTGAGGTCGCTTTGCCGGGCGCACAACGTCGCGCACATCTTGCAGCACTCCGCGCAGTCCACGCAGAGGTGCATGCACTTGGCATGTTCCTTTTTCCCATCGGCCACGAGCGACGCGCAGTGATGGAAGCACGAATCGCACACAATTTGGCAGTCAACGCAGGTTGCTGCGCACTTCAGCATCATGGCGGCGTGCGGATTGTCTTTCGCTTTCTCGGCCGCGAACGCGGGCACGCTCACGACGAATAGAGATAGAGCCAAAGCCAGCGCACCCAGTGAAAACATTCGGTAATTCATCATCGTCTCCCTTTGCAAACCTTCACACTTCGTTGACCAAGGCAACATGCCTTCGTTCTCCACTAACCTTTTCCGCCGCACTCCGTCGAAGTCTTTCAAACCCGGACACGGCCTGCGGCGGATTACACGGACAGCGTTACTTGTCCAACTTCTTCTCGGTCTTCTTTTCCGCGTCCAACTTTGTGTCAGCAGCCACCTTTTTGTCGGTGGACTTCTTGGGGACCGGCAGCTTTTCGATCTTGAGCATCTTCAGGAGCTTGCGGGTTTCAACTTGGGCGGCGTCCAATTCGTGCCACATATCGCTGCAGCAGTCGGCGATCATCACATGATCGCCGTGTTCCTTCAGGCAATGCTCTTCCGCCATGCCGCAGACTTCGTGGGCACGGGTATGATGTTTTTCAATCAAAGCAATCTGCTTGACAACTTCCGGTTCCTTGGCGTGGTCCGCTTTCAGTTTGGCCAGCGATTTGTCGGCCGCCGTGAGATCCTTGCGAATTTCGACGGCGAGTTCTTTCGCTTCCGGCTTCGACACCGGCGACTGAGTCGGGCTGTAGTAGTACAGCATTTGTGACCGTTCTTGGGCGTGCCGCTGATACGTCTGAACGCGACCACCATTCCACGCATCACCGCGTATCTTCGCTCCAGCGTCGTTCTGAGCGAACGCAACTTGTGACATCAACACCAAACACAAAGCTTACAAGCTCGAAAGCTTCAGGGTCTTCATGGCACATTCCTTCAGTGAATAGGGCAGTTCTACAGGACTCGAACACGGTGCCAGTCCTCGGAAAACCGGGTGCTGGTCAAAGGCCAGCACTCGGCGTCTCATTCAGCGTCTCGTCTCAGACGCCTCAGTCATTAGCTTCGCCGAGCGAACTCGGTGTCTTTGTCGAGGACTTTGATTCGGATCGTGTTCGCGAACCTTTCGTTCTTGTCGATGGCTTTGACCTTCGTTACGACCTTCGTGTCGCCCGTCTTTGTGGTCACGCGGATCTTCAGGCCGGCCTTGAGGTCTTCCGCCTTGCAGGCTTTTCCGTCCAAGGTCATTTTGACTTCGGTCGCGAGCGTGTGAGTGTGCTCTTTGCCGTCCTTGCTGCCATCGTTGGTCATCACCAGCTTGCTGCTCGTGATGCTGACCAACTTGCCATCGTGCGTTGCCTCTTCCGCATCCATGGCCGTGAACGCGGGGGCGTTCACAACACAAAGAGCCAAAGCCATCGCACCCAGTGAGAACATTCGGTAATTCATAACAATTCCCTTTTCCTTGAGAGTTGCGCGGACCTTCCAACGGAGGCAACATGCTTCCGTCTTCCTCCAACTCGTTCGGAGCGAAAGTTTGTTCTGGTCCGTACTGACTTGCGGCCGAATCGCGTCTGCGATTCAACTTCGAGCCTTTCGGCACGCCTCGAAATCTGTCGCGAGAAGTTAGGTAGCCACGCTCGCCAGAGCGTGGGTTTTCACCGACCAAACCCAAGCTCTTGGCGAGCGTGGCTACCCAGTGATCAATGCGGGGCCACTTAGGCATATTCATTTTCGATTGGCGCGTGGCCGATGACTTGGTCGGCTTGAAACACCCGAACATGCGGTTCGAGAGCGGGTGGGCAATCCGGAGTGCAGTCGCGCGTTTCGGGTTCAGCAACTCTCACAGCGATGCGGTGATCTGGTGCATTTGTCTCCACCGGAAGCCGACTTTGGATGGCGATCCGCACGTTTTTGCTGGCCGAACTTTGTTTGGGTGGCGCGACTTCTTCGAGCCGTGTGACATTTGGAACCGGCACACCCAGAGCTGTCGCCAGAGCGATCTGATGATCTTGCTCCTGGACGAGGATGTCCCGGATTTGTTCCGCAACGGCGTACTCGCCCAAGGCTTCGCACTGACGGACTCGTTGCCGATAGCGAACGATCGTGTCGTTCTCGTTACGCAAGTCGAAATGCAGCATGTCTTCGGCCTGAGTCGAAGTCTGGACCGGCTTCGGCACAGTCAGCGGCATCCCGCCCAAATAGTCAATCTGTCCGGCAATGATCAGAGCATGCGCGAGTTCTTCGGCAGCGTGCGTTTCCAACTCGGCCGCGATATTCATGTATTGCGGGCCTTTGAGCACCTGCGAATAGATGACATAAGAAATGATCGCTTGGAATTCGCCAGCCAAATCTTCGTTAAGGAGCGCCACGAGGTCTTCTCGCGTGACGTTCTGAATGTCGTGATTCAGGGGAGTTGTTTTGAGCATGTTGTTTCCTTTGTGTGGTGTCGCCGCCATGTTCCTGAGTTCGTAGTTCCGCCGCTTAGCAGTGCGGGCTGCGGGACTTTGGAACTACGAACTCGTGTTCCGAAGTAGCCCTTACATGGGCTGTCGTTTTTCCGTCGTCGCCACGAACGGTGTTAGGCCGCGAGTGAACTCGTTGAGCTCCTTTTCCGCCTGTTCCTTTTCGTAGCCGTATCGTTCCTGGAGGTATCCGATCAGATGTTCGCGCTGCCCGGCGATCTCGGCCACTTCGTCGTCGGTCAGCTTGCCCCATTTCGCTTTGACCTTGCCGCTCAATTGCTTCCAGTCCCCTTTGATCCGATCCCAATTCCTGTTCCTGATTCCTTCAAAAAGAATGAGTTCGTATTGAAGTAGAATACTCTCATAACTCGCGAAGGACTGTGTGAAATGGCGTTTCACGTCGCTTCGTTCCAGCGCGGCCGATTTTGATTTCGTCGTGTTAGTCATTGACGACCACCGTGAGCTTGAACTCGTTCGCGGCGTCGGCACCCTTTTCGGGATGGCCGGTCACCTTGATGGCGAATTTTCCCAGCGAGGCATTATCCGCGCTGGTGAGCGTAATCTGCGTTTCCGTATCGCCGTGCTTGATGACGGGGGCTTCCGGATCGAGAGTCACGCCCGCGGGCATGTCACCGAACGTCAGCGCGACATCCTGGTCGAAGCTCTTGTCCCGTTTGATGACGATCGAAACGGTTTGCGTCTCACCCCGTTTGAGGGAGGTCGAATTAGGTGCTTTCAGAGTGAAGCTGTCCTTCGCAGCCACGGTGAGCTTGAACTCGATCTCGGCGTCGCCCCCCTTCGTCGGGTGTCCCGTGACCTTGACCTTGAAGTCGCCAAGAGCAGCCCCTTCCTCGGCCTTAAACGTGACCTTCGCATCCGTGTCGCCGTGCTTGATCACGGGGCTGGCGGGATCGACCGTCACACCCTTGGGAACATTGTTGAACTTGAGCGTGACGTCTTCGTCGAAATCCTTGGCCCGCTTGATGCCGACCGTGGCTTCCGTCTGTTCTCCCTGCGGGAGGGAGGACGACATCTCGGGCGCGGTCAGATTGAACGTGTCGTCGGCCTGCCCATAGGCCGGCTTCTTGCTGCTCGTGTCAGTCGCTCCCGGCCCTCCCGGAGTACCTTGGTTGCAACCAGCCAGGGCCGCCAGCGTTAGCACCGCAAAACCTGCGAATAAAGTCTTCATGAATAATCTCCCCATGTGAAAGTTAGGAATCCGGACGTGTCCGCTTCTCGCGAAGTTGGTCGGAATCCCGTGAATAGTTTCCTGAGTGAGCCAGACATGCTCAAAGCTTCAGTTCCCGCGTGAACTCGTCGAGTTCCTTCTCTGCCTGTTCCTTGGCACAGCCGTACCGTTGTTGAATGAGGCCCGCGAGCTGATCTCGCTTCCCCGCGATCGTGGTCAGATCGTCGTCGGTCAACTTGCCCCATTTCTCTTTGACCTTTCCGGTCATTTGCTTCCAGTCACCTTTGATTTGATCCCAGTTCATGACCAAGTCTCCTTCAAAAAGAAAAAGTTTTCGTAACACACAATTCATCGGCTGAAATCGAGGCCCGGGTCGTCAGCGGGAGCGCCCAGCATCTTGAAGTTGAACTTCGCTTTGCCGTCGGGAGTGACCTCGGCAATCAGCGAACCGCCGTCTTTGCGTTCCAGCGCCAGCACATTCACTTCGACTGTGTAAGTCCCGCCGAAGGCCTGCGCTTCTTGACCCTTCGGAGCGAAACTCCAGGTGAACTTCGCATCGTCCGTGAGCGTCAGGTCAAACTTTGAACCGTCGGGGCGAGCGGCCTTCCAGGTTCCCACCAGGGTCGCCGGATCGACCGGCTTCGCGGCCGGCCGTGTCGGCTCTTGCGGAGGTTGCGGTGTTGGTTGTTGAGTTGTCTCGCCCGGCTGACGTGCCTGCGGGGCCGAGACCATCTTCAACACGTCGGCGGCGACACGGTCGCTGGGCATCAGCTTCACGACTTGTTGCAATTGACGCGCGGCGGCATCGGGATGTCCGCAAGTCATATAGTGATAACCCAGCAACAACCGCGACGCGGCGTCCTGAGGATTCGCTTTTGTGAAGGCTTCCAACTCCCGGAGTTGTTCCGTGTAGACGGCGGCACCGGCGTACATGCTGCTGAGCGTCGTCCAATCCCAGCCCGGACCGACGGCCAGAACCGAATGAATCGTTGAGGCCGATTGCTGGTAGTCTTTTCTGGCAAACAGCACGAGCGAGCGGAATTCGTGCAACACGGCATCGTCGGGAAACTGAGCGATCCCCTTGTTGGTGATGTCCAGAGCCGCGTCGTAATCGTTCTGTCGGAAGGCGGCGACCGCGTTGTTCAACACCTCGCCCGCCGAGTTCGGATCGTTTTCGGCAACCGTCATCGAAGCGTTGTAATAGACCGGAATCGGCTGCGAGTAGTTGTAGTCACCGTACGAACCGTAGCTATCGATGTAATACGGATTCGAGTATCCCAGATAGCCGCTGTTGTAGTACAGCGATCCCAGTCCCCAGCCACCCAATCCCCAGCCGAACGGCCGATAACCGTAGCCACCGTAACCGTATCCACCACCATAGCCTCCGTAGCCACCATTCCAGTAACCATTCCCTAATCCCCATCCATATCCATTTCCCAGTCCAAACCCCAGACTGGAACCAAGTCCGAATCCCAATCCCGAGCCGAATCCCGAACCGCCGCCATAGCCGCGATTGCCGTTCCAATAGCCGTGATACCCCGAGTGCCGGTAATAGGCTGGTTGGTACGAACTGCTGCCGACATTGAAGGCGCGGTTGTTAAAGTTGACCGTATTGCCCACGAAAGGCTGGCTGCCGATGCGCAGGTTGGTATCAGAGCGGCGCGTCTGCGCTCCGACACCAACATTCCCTCGCAAGCCCCGATCACCGCGGCGAATGGTCCCACCCCCGTGCGTGTTCACGCCGGGATTCGCTTCAATCCGCGCACCCACTCCAGGACGAACGTTGATTGGCGGTGGTGTGACTCCAGGTTGCCTGCCTATATTCGGTCGGCTAAACGATGGCGTGCGAATGATCGGCCGTTGTCCACCCTGATCTGCCGGTTGACGCGGTCCGCCGATCGAAGGGGCATGAATTCCGCCACGACCCTGAACATGGCCGCCACCGCCACCCCCTTGAAGAATGCCACCACCGCTTCGTCCGCCGCCACCTCCCTGGGGATTGCCGCCACCTCCCTGGGAATTGCCACCACCTTTACCGCCCCCTCCCCCTTTGTCCGCGGCAAAGCCGCGAGAGAACAGACTCACTGAACTGAGAGAAATTACGAGACCGCAGACTAGTGCGGTTTTCCAAGACGTCCGTTTCATGACAGGATTCTCCAAAGAGTTGTGTGAAGTGGGGCAGGTTTTCAACCTGCCCGAATTTGCCGTAGCTGAAGTCGTGAGACTTCAGACCCCCGAACTCTCACGAGTTCGGCTACGGCATCGAAAGTTTCTTCGGGGCTAGTTACTTGCTGTCGGAGGCCATCTCCGGCAGTGGGTTGGGTGACTTGCGGACGATCGTGACCACTTCGCTATCGGGCTGTTGCACGCCCGCGATCTCTTGGTCCACCGACTGCCAAGTCATGGTGTGGTGGTTGACGAATGTGTAAATGCTCGTGCTGGAAGCGTTCTGGCCGTCGGCGGTCACGCCGGTGGACTTCAGCACCCAGTTGTCGCCATCACGATGCCATAGTCCTTCGCCGTAAGCTCCTTCGGAATCGAAGATCCAGGCTCGAAGTTTGCCGGTCAGCGGATCCCAGCCAATGCGTTGAGTGCCGCTCATCGCTTCTTGTCCGGCGACCTGAATGGCGAATTTGCGAAGCAAGAAGTTGCTGTTGTCGACTGACTCGCAGGAGAAATGGACGATCGAGTCATCCCCTTCATCGACCCAGTCTCCGACCAGCCATCCCAGTTGTTGCAGTTGCGAGCGGTGCAGTCGGCGGTTCTTGGGAGCATGATCGCGCACGCTGGCCGCGAGCCACTTGCCGTCGGTCTTCACATGCACGGTCGTATAAAGGCTGTCAACGGTTGGCTCCCCCTCGGTGCGAGTGATCGTCGTCGTGCCATCCTCGACCGCGACCGCGGGACTGAGGAATCGAATCGAGTCGATGTTCATTTCCAGCTTGCAGCCGGGGTTCTCGGCGAAGAAGTCCTTCAGCGATTCCTCGATCGCGTCGCGACCTTGGAAGACGTTCCCTTGTTCGTCGACGTATTCAGCATCGGCGATGAAGAGAGCGGAGACCGACTTGGCGTTCCCTTGCCCATAGGCTTTTACGAACGAATCGTCCATCTGCCGAATGGCTTGTTCATCGGCCAGTCGCTGGGTCGCTACCGGCTGAACGGCGGGTGTCTTTTCGGTGGGTTGAGCGATCGTCTTCGGATCGGCCTTCGTGTCAGCGCTTGCCGTCGATGTTGAACTTCCCTTTTTCCCGATCGTTGTAAAGAGTTGTTCGTCGTAAGCACCGAAAGCAATCACCCCAACCAAGAGGGCGGCTCCGGAAAGTATCAAAGTCGTTCGCATGATGTCTGCCTTTCTGGAACCGCCCCGAGGCGGTTGTCATGGGATAGAAATTCGAATTGTGGCTCGCCGCTCTGCGTCGAGCGTGAATCTTCCGAGCCGCGACCGTGAGGGAGTGTTGACTCGCAAGGACCGCTCCCTCACGGTCGCGGCTCGAAAGATTCACAAGCTCGGAGCGTCGTGCCACACTTTGTGCGATGGGCCAGGCGTCTATGGGCCGGCTGGGGCTACCTAGACGCCTGGACCCCGTTGCACGATGCGACTTCAGTCGCATCGACTCGTGCAGGCTGTCGCGTTCTTGGCTTTGTCGAGCGCTTTCTGAGCAGCCACGACTTGCTTGGCCTTGCCGACCGCTTGATCGGCCTTCCCTTCCGTGCGAAGGTTCTTGTTGTTGGCCAGAACGCCCGCCGCTTCCTTGATGCGGCCTTTCACTTCATCTGTTTTGCCACTCATAATGGAGACTCCTTTTCTTAGAGATTGAGATTGTTGAGAAACGTTTCGTAAACCGACTTCATTCAGACATTGTGCGTCACATTGACGTCATCAATTGCCTTGAATCGGACTAGGTACGTATTCCACGGCCGGTTGCGGCGGAGCCGAGAAGCTCGTCGGGATGACCGAGGCAGAGCAGGCGGACTGCGCACCACAACTGGTGGGTCGCGGATTGCAGCACGTACTTGTCGTGTTGCAGTTCATTTGTCGGTTGCCGCAGTTCGACTGTTGGCCGAAGTTCGACAGTTGTTGTTGACCGCAGTTCGAAAGTTGTTGTTGGCCGCAGTTCGATCCCTGCTGGAAGCCACAGTTCGCTGACTGTTGGCCCCAGTTGCCATTGCCGTAGTTGCCATAGTTGCTGTTCTGACAGCAGCGATGGTTTCTGGACCGACAGTGCCGGGCCTGAGCCTCGGTGGTGCCGAGGATCAGAGTGAACGCGGCGGCGAGCATCGCCAAAGACAAGATTTTTCGAGACATTTCCACAGACTCCTTTTGAGAAACACAAACATTTGGCCCGAATGGGCCGAGACCCCTAAGAGGAACAGACCTCTAGGCATGACCACATAACTAAGATGTCGAGAGCTTCCACCGGTATGATCAGCATCACGATGCAACTTCAGTCGCATCCACTCGTGCCGACTGTCGTGGACTAGTAGCGTTGACCACCAAAACCGCCGCCATTGCCTTCGTTCGGAGCACCACTACTGGCGTCCATCTTGCCGCAGACATCGGTGATCGTCAGACCTGGACAGTCGCAATCGTCGGCGTTGTCGCTGAAGCCGAACCCTGCGATGGCACTGTGAGCCTTGCCGTGAAACTTCGGCTTCGACAAACCGTTAACGTTGTACGTCTGATTGACCGCACCAAACGAGTTGCCCAGGTCGACCAATTCGTGAGACAACGAATCCCGCACCGCCGAGAGACCAACCACCATGGCGAGCACGGCGATCGTCAACACCAGCACCAATTCGGCAGAAACCACGAACCCTGTTTCCTCGTTGAGAAATCTTTTCATGGGACGTTCCTTGCAAATGAAACACAAACATTTGGCCCGACTGGGCCGAGACTCCTAAGAGGAACAGACCTCTAGGAATGACCACATAACTAAGTTGTCGATATCTTCCCCCGGTATGGCAGCTTCACGCATGCGGTACTCGGCGACCGGTAATGGCCGAGACGAGAAACAAAATCAGAAACACAACAAACAAAACCTGTGCGATCCCAGCCGCTTGACCGGCGATACCGCCGAACCCCAAAACACCGGCGATCAGCGCCACAACCAAAAACGTGAGTGCCCAAGACAACATGATTTTCTCCCTCGGTTTGAACTGTCGTGAAAGCCGCGTTCGACAACCGAATGCTGGCCTTCACAACGAATGGTTTGAAATCTCACAACACCTCGCTGGGCAGTTCGTCGCTTTGAATGCGTTCCCAAATCTCCCAACGATGGACGGGAACATCGACCGGTGCCTCGAAGCCCAACCTCACGCTGCCGTGTTTGATTTCCAGCACCGTGACTTTCAACAGGTGTTCGTTGCCGTCTGCTCCACCTACAACGACGGCTTCCAGGGGTTTCCTAGATAGGATCAACATAGCTAAGCCTCCTTATTGACTGACTGCTTTCGCAGTTCGCGGCCTTCAGGTTTCCGTGGCCGTATTCGGTGTGAGCAAAAAGACCTGCACCATGGTGCCGCTCGTAAACGCATGGACGATTGAGCCGGCCGTCGGCTTGACTTCCACCGCCGCCTCACGCACCTGTCTTCCGGAGATGCGTTTGATTTCCCGCCGCAACGATTCGGAAGACGTCGCAAAGTGCTGCCGGTGAAACTCCTGAACCTGAGCCGCTCCACTCACACTCCTGGACAGGAGTTGTTCTGCCGTTGTCAACGCTTCGTGCAACGTGATGACCAACGTGTCTTCGTTCAGAACTACGGAAACCGCCTTCGGCTTGTGGCCTGTGCTCTGTTGTTGGAATGCGCTGACTGCTTCCGCAATATGCTGCGCCATTCTCGAATTGTGCTTGTCCATTGCCTGGTCTCTGTTGGCTGCGAGCGTTGCTCGCGACCACGTGCAAAAAAAAAGGCCGACGCGGCGAAGCCCCGAAGGATTCCACTGCGTCGGCCTACTTTTTATTTCGCCCTCCGGCGTGAGCCGAATTGCGCTTTATTTAGTCGTCCGAAGTCTCACCAACAAAAAACAAAGCCGATGTGGCGAAACCCCTGAAGGATTCCACCACATCGGCTTACTCTTTACCGCACCCACCGGCATCAGCCGAATTGTGCTTTATGTAGTCGCCCGAAACTTATTGAGTCGTCTTATTGGGTCGCCAAGAAAGCTTCTTAAAACTCACCACGACTCACTCGGAGGCATTTGTATCGTTCGATTTGTAGAAAGCAATGCGCTTTTGGATATTTTTCACGATTGCTATAGGATGTGCGGCAAAGCGTTTGAGAGGCACTTGCAGTCTCGGCCTTCGTCATCACGGCAGAGATTTTGCCGCGCTGGTCTTTCAATTTTTGAGCACGGACAAGTTGGGAGTTTGCGATGAAAACGCAGGGAGAAATCGAAGCCGCCGTCTGCCAAGGGATCGCGAGCTTTGAGCAGGAATACATGGGCCGCGGCCCCAAGGATATTCAGACTCACTTGCACGGCGATCTGCTCGTCGTTCGGCTTCGAGGCGTGTTGACCGCCGCCGAACAGCACTTAGTCCAGACGCTCATCCCCGAAAAGGGAAGAGATCTGTTGAAACAAGTCCGCACACAACTAGTCGAACTAGCCCGCCCAGTTTTGGATGCGATGGTCGAAGCCACCACCGACGTCAAAGTCCTGAGCCTGCACCACGACATCAGTACGTCCACCGGGGAAGAGCTCATCGTCTTCACTCTGGCCGAATCACCTCTCGTCCGCGAAAAGAAGAACAGATAACGCTTGAATGAGTTTGTTTGACAAAAGCGCATGATGAGTTGTTTCGGCGTTCGGTGGATGAGACGTTCGCCACGGCGGACGAATTGGAGCAATACTACCGGCAACAGACGGCGAGTCGGTGGACTTCTGGCAGCGGCCACTGTTGCTGGTTCCGCAGGCTTCGGGTGACAGTAATTTGGTTGTCGCTGGAAGGAGGCCGCAAAGCGCGGCTGAACGATTGGTCGTTCTCGAAAACGTGTCGCTTGGCGGGCGTCAGTAAAGAGACTGTCAATCGGCTGTCGCATGAAACAGCTTCGCGAGTCATGCAAAAAACGATGCCGTCGTATTTCACCGCACGGGGGCGTTTGTAGTACAATCTCGCCCATCAGAGAGGTGATTTATGGCGGTGGAACTCTTGGAACGACAGACGCGATTCAACACGTTGCTTCCGCGACTGGTTGAGGCGTATTCGTTGGTTCCCAGTTCCGCTTCGGCCGATCTGGTGCCGACGGAAACTCACACGCTGTCTCCGTTGTTCGCGCAACTTCAAGATGTCGTCTGGAATCAGCTCCCGACGACGAGCGTTTTTCAGGCGACGACCACCGATACGATCGCTCGTGCGACCGCTCACTGTTCTGAGTTGTTGCGTCAGCGTCAGAATGACATTCGCAAGTTTGTCCGCGCGCTGTGCTATCACGTCGTGCGGATTCAGGTTCTCGGCGAGCATCCGACGCAGGCGCGGGCCGACGCCCTCGATACGGCACGCCAACCGTTGTTGACCGCCCTGGATGATGTTTTTGTGCCCTTCCAACCGGTGCTCACCGCCGAGGTGATCGCTCAACCGTTATCGGCCGTCCAAAGTTCGGTTAAGAAATTACTCCAAGATGCCAATCATACGCTGACCAATCAGTTGTTTGTTTCACTGCACATGCTGGTTGAGTTGAATGTCGTGGGTATCATCGACTGGAAGGACGAGCGAACTTGCAAGCTCAACTTTTTCCGGCACACCATCGAACAAGACCAAATCGAGTCACAGAATACAACGACCGTGCGGCGGACCGAACGCAACACCTTGGTCAGGGAAGAATGGGAACAGCTTCGAGTACGCAATCGCTACTTCGTTGAACGACACGAACACCATGTGATGAACGCCGAAGCCCGCGAATTGGGGCAGATATGCAATCCGATTCCGCGCGAGCACGACGAGTTGATTGATCACATTCCGGAATGGTTGCATCCGCATTTGCGAGTCTTGGAAGGAACCTTGATTCTGGAACAAATCGTCGAACGACAGATTGGAGAAAATCAGTGGCAGTCCGAACCGATACTGCGCAGCACTCAAGAAACGTATGTCATTGACCCGGCGATCTTGCTCGGCCACTTCGTTCTCACCGGTTGGGGACAACGGGACATTGACCGAGAAATCCATCGGCGGCGACGTGAAGCCCGTGTCGAGACTCAGACACCAGAATTACCTTCGCCGGAGATTCTTCAAGAAACTGGTAAAGTCCAAACTCTGGCTAAGACCACGGCGGTGACGGCGGTGACCATGATGCTCTTCAGCCGATTGCAACCGGGAGTCATGTTGCCGTTGTCATTGCTGTTGAGCGCCGCGGCCATTGCTGTGTTTGGATATTCGATACGAATCCGTTCTCGCACGAGCCATCATCCTGCCGGCTTGATCGACGTTGCCTTCCAAACGGTTGCCGCCGCATTCGCGCTCCTGACGGTTCAATCGACTCTCTTCGGCTTGATCCACGGCGTGTGGTCGATGCTGGGCCTCGCAGTACCGCTGGCGCTGGCCGCGGCTTTGACTTGGGGCCTCGCCACATCGCGACAATCTGAATGAGGAACCATCGTGTCGTCGCCCGTTCCAAGCCCGCAACTCTCTTTCCAGTCCGCGACACAAGGCTCTTCTTCGGCCTCAAACGGAAATTTCCTCGTTTCCCAGATCGTCACCGTTCTCACGGCTGCAACTCTGCTCTTAGCCGGTTGGTTGATCTTCGTCTTTTTCGCGGTTGGTCCGACGCTCGGATTCCGAGGGGAGCAACTACCGCCGCTTAAGCCAGTGGACGATCCAAACTCCACAGGGAATCACACGCCAGTCACGCGGACCACCACATCCCAGACCCAACCCATCGACACGGCCAGCTCGTTGCAGCGGTACAAGACTCAGGAGCAAATTGCCTTACTGAATCTCCAACAAATCGAGTTTGAATTCCGAACGACGACGTTGATGACTCTTGTCGCCACCGTGGAACAACGAATTCTAAAGTGGCAGCGCCGCGTTGAATCATTGCCGGATGGTACTGAAGGACTGCGGCTTGTTTCGTCGGCGCGTGAGGCCCGCTTTCTGCTGACACAGAAGCCGCTGGATAAGACAGACTTGAAGCGTCTACTTACGTCTGTGAACGAGGTTCGTCAGACGTTCGCTCAAGCCAAAACGCCGGTTTCCAATCTGAAAGCCGAAGACGACAAGCTTGCCGCCGTAGAAGCCGAGTTTCGTTCCGCCGCCGCAAAGTTCGACGCATTGGAAACCGCGTTGGACAATTTCTCCTCGACTGCAAGGCCCACGCCCGGTGGCCCCACACTGCGCGAGGCATTCGCTGCATTGGATGCTGAATCGGCCAAACGCAATCTTCAGGCGGCTACCGAACAGAAGGAGAAACTTCAGACTCGTTATGAAGGCGAGATCGAGACCGCAACGAAGGATCTCGAAACGCTGCGCAATAAAGCGACCAACGCACAACGCGAACTGACACGGATCGAAACCGAATCCAAGCAGAAATTGGCAGACGCCTCGAAACAGCGAACCGACCTGATGCGCGAACTCGCGCAAAAGCGGCTCGACGCTCGGAAACGGATGGAAGAAGCCCTTCCCGAATTCCGCGATCGGCTGTCGCCATTCCTCAAGTCGAGCTATCGACAACTTGACGGCAGAGGCCACTTCGTGAGCACCATCGACTCACTGCCATTCTCCTATTCCGCCTTGCTGCGCGTCGGAGCACTCGAAGAGGACCAGATCGGATTGGGAATCCTGTATCACCTCGGACAAATCAGTCGCACTGCTTGGGGAAATGATCGGTCACAAGGCTCCTTTCCCGATGGCAGCATCTGGGAATTCGCCAGTCAGAAGCCGGAAATCATCCGACAACTCAAAGCCATCCAAGAGTTTCTCCGCCGCCACGGTGAAGCCCTGATGGAAGCCAAGCTCCTGGCTCCCTAATCACACGACACTGCATCATGAATGATCAAACTCCAGGCCAACCGTCACGCAAAGGGCACCAGGATTTACTGCATGCGCTGATTCTTTTGGGCACCGTCCCGCTGTTGTTTTTCGCCGCATTCAAGCTCGTGGAAAAGACGGTCAACGTGTCCACCGAGCCGGATACCAGTGGCCGCAAAGAAATCAACCAGGCCGAAGAAGTCCAAGTGGTTAAAGAACAGGGCAACCCAGTCAGTCCAGTTGACCATCGGCCCACTCCGCCGAAACGACCGCCGCCAGGCGAGGCTTGGCGGCGTGAGATCGCTGAGCAGGAGCAGCGCGTCGCGCAACTTCGTTCGACGCCCAATGTCGGTGCGGCACGAATCGAGCAACTCCGGAAGCGGTTGGCCATTTTACGCAAGCACATCGAACAGCACCTCGATGCCGTTCCACAAAGCACCAGCGACAATCATTCTCTGACGACGGCTTGGTTGCGACTTGTGCGTGATATCGACCAGATCGCTCAACCTCTTTCCAATCGGACAGTCGGCTTCGATTGGAAAGCAGAATTCGCCGGCTTCGAGGCAGAACAGCAAACGCAGCACTCGAAAAACGTCGCCAGTAAAGTCGAGGATCTGACCGCACCACTTAGGGAAACGCATCGCGTGGCAATCGCCGCGATCTCGCAAGAGTCGAAAGAACTCAGATTTCAGATGCAGGATATCAGCATCAAGCAATTCGAGCTTGAGCGCAATACGGAACGTGAGCTTGCACATCAGGCGAGACTGCGAGCGTTTGAAGTGGATCGAGCCGAAGTTCAGCGGCTTCTCAAGCCGTTTATTTCTCCCGACTACATGCAGCTTGGTCGGACGGCCGGGGACTGGGTCAGATTCCCAGAACCGAAACCAATGTCCTGGAGCGCGATCGAACGTCTTGAGGCGCTACAGCCAACGCAAATCGGACTCGATGCGCTCGCCGCGATCGCCTCTCAATACGGTCGCGACCCCGCACGCATCCGACCAATGGGAAGTTTTCCAATCCCTAAAGGGGACAAGATCAGCAATCGTCTCGAAATCGAATCGACGAAACGTGCTCAGCAACTCTTGAAGACACACAAAGAGATTCTCCTCCAAGAGGGGCTGTTGACTCCGTAATCCACTGACACTCAGAGGCTATCCGAAAAGAATTGCCGGGGTTTCCGCAGCGTTTTGCTGACCGCCATTCCCGCAATAAATGGGAGCAGCCGGGAAACACCGGGGAAGACCGACATGGCAAGATGGGCAATTCACCGTAACCCCTTGTCCCACAACTCAAATCTTCTCGGACAGCCTCTCAGACTTGTGAAGACTCATCATGCCGACTCCCCGCACTCGCGAACGGATCATCAAATGGATGCTGATTGCCGTGATCGGAATCCCTTTTCTCCTGTTCTTTTGGACGCAAACACGGAGGCCGACGCTCCGAAATCAAGCAGGCCCACCAGCGCAACAATCCCCTTCAACACAGGACGAACCACCGGTTCCCAGCCGCTTGCCTGACTGAAAAAATCGTGCTATCCAAGAAGGCATGAAGCACGCTTACCTGGGATGGATTGATCAAGAGGGACTCAAGGGGTTTCAACCAGAAACCGAGTCTGTGGATCGGTTTTTGATCAGCAATAATATACTTGACTCACCAGCCGCCAACGGCTAAACTTCTCGCGTCCCAACCAACGGAGCGAGAATCATGCAACCGAAAACTCTGATCGAAGCCGTCAAATTCTTCTCGGACATCGACGTCTGCAACGAATACATGGCTGGCATCAAGTGGCCAGCCGGTATCATCGACTGCCCCAAGTGCGGCGGTCGAAACTGCTACAAACTCGAAACCCGCAAGATTCTAAAGTGTCGCGATTGCAAAAAGCAGTTCAGTTACAAGGTCGGGACCATTTTCGAGGATAGCCCGCTCGGTCTCGACAAGTGGTTCGTGGCTGTGTGGTGTATCGTCAACGCCAAGAACGGTATCTCGTCCTACGAACTTCACCGCGCTCTTGGTGTCACTCAGAAGTCCGCTTGGCACATGCTTCACCGAATCCGTCTCGCGATGCAAGAGGGCACTTTCCAGAAACTCAAGGGGACTATCGAGAGCGACGAGACTTTCGTTGGCGGCAAGGCAAAGAACATGCACAAGGACGTCCGCGCTCGCAAGATCACCGGACGCGGGTCGTCGGGAAAGGCGATTGTCCACGGCGTTCTTGAGCGAGGCGGAAAGGTAATCGCGGGCGTCGTCGGAAACCGGAAACGCAACGCTGTCCAAAAGGCGATTCGCGAGAACGTGGAAGCCGGTTCGACTGTCTACACCGACGAACTCAAGAGTTACGTCGGATTGGACGACGCCTTCACTCACGAGATGATCAACCACGCGGAGGAATACGTTCGCGGAGACGTTCACACCAACGGCATGGAAAACTTCTGGTCGTTGCTCAAGCGGTGCATCAATGGCACCTACATCAGCGTCATGCCGTGGCACCTGGCCCGATACGTTGACGAGCAGGTTTGCCGGTTCAACGATCGCAAATTGACCGATGGCGAACGGTTCGCGGAAGTCATGGGCCGAGTGGTGGGACGTCGCCTGACCTATCAAGAACTCTGTGAAACATGCTGAGAAGCCGGAGATCAGGCCGGGGCGAAAGCCGAAGATCAAGAAACCCAAGTAGCCTGACGATTTGGATTGCGACAGGGCTGAAACGGAGTGTTAGAATTCAACCTCCGCTTCAACACCCGTTGGCAAACAAATCCAATTAGATGAAGAAGAACGCGCTAGATTTGACGATTCGATTTGTGGGGCCACCCGCAGAAGGGGAGGCTGTGCGCTTCGACGAATTCATCAATTTCTGCCAGAGTATTTACAAGGCGCTAGGGGAAATCGAAAGATGCGTTGCCCCGGATTCTAAGAAGTTGATTTATCGAGTCGTCGGCCTTGAAATTGGCAGCGCTGGAGCGACCCTTTCCCCTCAGCGTCCTAAGCGTGGTCCGGATCGTCGCAAAGACGTCATGACGACGTTTCGGGAAACCTGCCGTTCTCTTCAACGGATGGAAAAGAAACTTGACCCGCGCATTGACCGTGATGCGTTCGAGGCTGTCAGGAAGGTTGGAATTCCGCTTCGCAAGGGAACCACGATCGACGAGAAGCGAGCCATACAGATTGACGGGATTTACTTAACGTCAGATTTTCTAGCGACCTTGGACAAGGTTCTTGATGAAGTTGATACCTCCTATGGAAGCGTGTCTGGTGTTCTGGAAGACGTCAGAACTCACAACCGCTCCGAGTTTGTGATCTATCCCAACCTCCACAACGAGTCGATCAAATGTACGTTCGATGAAAGTCTGATAGATTTTGAAACGATTCGTGCCGCTATTCGTAGAACCGTTACGGTGTATGGGCGAATGCACTATTCGCACACCAAGCCTTTTCCGATTCGCGTGGATGTTGAGGCGGGCGGGTTAGAGATTCACCCACTGGACGAGGATCTTCCATCGCTCAATTCGATGGCGGGGCGAATGACTCACAATGACATAGATTCTGTTGCGTTAGTGAGGGCGATTCGCGATCAGTATGACTGAAAAAAGGCCGCGATACAGTTGGGATACGAATGTGTTTTTAGCGCATTTTAAGAACGAGGCAGACAAGCCTCTTGAGGATATTCGCGCCGTTGCCGAAGAAATTGAGACAGACAAGGCCGATCTTGTCATCTCAACGATGGTTTATGCGGAACTGCTCGACATCGTGACAGATCCGAGTCTACGCGATGCCTTCAATCGTTTCCGTCGTAGACGAAATGTGCGAATGATAGATGTTAATCCTCGAATCGCCGAGTTGTCTCAAGACGTCGCCGTCTCGGCAAAGCAGATCCAAAGAAGTATCAAGCCTCCCGATGCGATAGTTGTCGCCACGGCATTGCTTCACAAGGCTGATGTGCTGCACACATTCGACGACAGGATACTGAAGGCTTCAGCCGCAGGTTTGTGGGTAAATCTCAAGGTCTGTCATCCGCGGCTTTTGTCCGGACAAAAGCTGTTGTCGCAAATTTTCAACCCGAAACCGGTCACAAGGAATTACCCATCGCACCTGGGGCGAGGGACTATCGTATCGCGATTCGGAGAGAAGCTTTCCGGGCTCGCACTAGCATCGTCTGGCAATCTTTCGCTCCAGCGGTAGTCAAAGGATGACGTTTCATGAATCAACCGACAGCACATGCGTTTTCTGAGTCCACACCATTTGACCAAGCGATGCGAAAGCTGATCGCCGTGCCCAAGGGTGTGATCGAAGAACGAGAGAAGAAGTGGCAGGCCGCGAAGAAGAAGGCAGCGAAAAAACGTTGAGAATCTTGTTCACCAACTCAAAAACTGTGGTAAAATGGACGTTGGGCCTGTAGCTCAGTGGATAGAGCGCCGGACTGCACACCCAACGAGTTCTGGAAACGGTCTCGTTGGCCATAATCTGGAGGTCTAGGGTTCGAGTCCCTCCAGGCCCACTGAAACGCCACCTCAATCCGGTGGCGTTTTCTTTGATCACTATGGTGAGTCAAGTATATTATTGCCTTTTGATTCGACTCCGTCAACAACTCGATCGCCAAACGGTCGGTATCTGGAGTGTGCTCGACACCGAAGTCCTCGACTCTATTGAAACCCTTCTCGACGCTGCGGAATATCAAGCCGCGTTGCACTGCTTGCTCTGCCATGCAACCTTCGTCGGTCAACACCGATAATCGCAGCCAGTAGTGCGGATGGGTGATGCCGAATACCGGCTTCGCCTCGTACAATTCGCCTTGGATTTTCTGAGGCATTGCTCGCATCGGAGTTCTTTGGGAAAGAAACAGCCGTATGGAGGTGCGGTCGAAAGTTCATGCCTGACCGCGAAGGCGAAAACCTTCGTTGAGAACCAACAAAAACAGGCCGAAGTGAAGCGGTTCCCAGAACCACTTCACTCCGGCCATCCCGCGTGGAGCGACTCCGACGCTTCGACTCGGCTATTCCTCGGTCAGGTTGCGTCCCCGCAGAGCCTGCCTCCGCTTCACCGAGCACAACGAATCTGCCACGAACGCACCGCTTGCTCAAGGACATTCAGAAACAGCAGGCCCCACCGGTACATGGCCGCGACGGGCTTGCCCGGCGAGTGACTGTTTCCTGAATGCGGTTTTCTGTGGGTACAGTTCCTTGTGATGTCGAGCACTTCAGCCAACCCGTCGTGATCACTGACGTTTTTTGATTTACTTGCTGCCAAGCCGATTCTGTCGTACCGTCAGCCCATGCTCCGTGATCACCAACATCAACTCAAGAATTTTGTTTCGGTCATTGCCGTGGTGACAGGAATTGTCGGCACGGTTGTCGTTGCTTGGATCGGTGCCGAACGACTTCAGACTCTGTGGCTGGGAAACATGCTCACCTTCGTTGTGGGGCTTCTTCTGCATCGGAAGGTTGCTGACGACGAGAGTGCCCTTGGACTTCTCGACACGCCGTTTCATCTCTCGCAGGACACAGAGGTCTTCGACCGATACCAGCGGATGTCACGGCAATTGCTGCGCATCAGCCAGCGCCGCAACGTCGTGTTTCGAGAATTGGCGTTACAGAGCCTTGATGAGACGGTGACGTGCTGTACGTTGCTGGGCCAAGGTTTGATCGTTTTCTCGGAAACGGAGACTTGGCGCATTGCCTATGAGCGACTGCTTCGGGAAACCACCGTCTTCAACTACCGCTCCGTGGCCCTCGTGCGTCATCCGCAATACTGGCAGGACGCTGCCGGGACCGGGAGCATGCAACTCAACTTCCTGCTCGTGGAACAAAAGATCGTGGCGATTGACCGGATCGTGATCATTGCCGATGAGCTTTGGCCGAAAAGC
>JANMIF010000098.1:0-35268 GCA_031375695.1 Planctomyces sp. | reverse complement strand
GTGGGAATCTCAAGATTGAGCGACGTGCCCCACGCTCTGGGCGAGCGTGGCTACAGGCCAGATTCACAAATTGGCCAGCCGTGTTGGTAACGGTAGCTTCGAATGCCAAACTCGTGGTACAAGAAACTCACAGGCATATTGAACTCCCCCCAATTGAAGACGTTTTCACGACTTCCAATGGAACCAGCTTGCCTGCATTTGTTCCAACCCCCGCACGCTTTAGGTGGATGAACCAAAAAGTTGCGATGAACTATGAGCATAGTCATTCGGAATCGCTATCGGCAAAGTTTGGTTCGGGGCGTGCTCGTGTGCTTGAGCATGTCGCTGGATTGGCTCACGGTTTGTCGTGCCGAGACGAAATTGGAATACAACCGTGATGTGCGGCCGATCTTGGCCGATCGGTGCTTTCGCTGTCACGGGCCGGACAGTGCGGCTCGACAAGCGGAGTTGCGTCTCGATCGGCGTGAATCGGTGATTGAACGGCGTGCGATCGTGCCCGGACAGGCGGCCGCGAGTTTGGTGATTCGACGCATCACCGCGACTGATAACAAACAAATGCCACCGACCGATTCGGGGTTAAAGTTGTCGGCAGCGGAAATCGAATTGCTGCGACGCTGGGTTGATCAAGGTGCCGAATATCAACCGCACTGGTCATTCATCCCGCCACGATCAATGAAGCGAGAGACTTCGGGAACGCAATTGTCCCCTGTAAATTGGGTTCAAAACCCAATCGACCGTTTTGTACTTACGGAACTGGAACAGCGCGGGCTGCGACCGTCCGCAGAAGCGGACCGAGGAACGCTGTTGCGACGCGCGAATTTGGCTTTGACCGGCTTGCCGCCGACGATTGACGAATTGAATGCGTTCGAAGCTGACGATTCGCCGCAGGCTTATGAATGCGCGATTGATCGGTTGCTGGCATCGCCCCGATTGGCGGAACGATTGACGCTCGACTGGCTGGATGCCGCGCGATATGCCGACACGATCGGACACTTCACGGATTTTCCTCGGCAAGCGTGGCCGTGGCGCGACTGGGTTCTCGACGCCTTTCAGCGGAACATGCCGTTCGATCAATTCACGATTGAGCAGCTCGCCGGCGACTTGCTGCCGGAGGCGACGCTGGCTCAGAAGATTGCGACGGGCTTCAATCGCAATCACATGGTCACGGACGAGACGGGCGTAATCGACGAAGAATACCGCACTGGCTATGTGGCCGATCGGGTCGAGACGACGGCGACCGTGTGGCTCGGACTAACGGCGGGATGTGCTCGCTGTCACGATCACAAATACGACCCGATCGCGCAGCGCGAGTATTTTTCGATGTTCGCGTATTTCAACAATGTGCCGGAGAAAGGTCTGATTTACAAAAGCGACAATGCCGATCCGGTGATTTCGCTGATAACGCCGGAACACGAACGGCGATTGGCTGAACTTCGCGACGCTCGCGAGAAGTGCGAACAGCGCTGGAAACAGATCGAACCGGCGGTTCTCACGGCCGAAGCGGAGTGGCAGAAGTCGGCGAAGTTGCCGTCGGCAACGGACACGGGACTTGCGGCACATCTGTCGTTTGACGACACGACACACGACAAGAGTTCGCGTGAGCAACCGACGCAGCTCGTCGGCAATCTGAAATACGCAACCGGATTGCGTGGATCGGCCGGTCAGTTCGATGCGACGCAGTACGTCGAAATGGCCGCGCCGCCGCTCGACACAGGTCGGCCGTTTTCATTGTCCGTGTGGATCAGACCGACAACCGCATCGGCGAATTACATCATTTCGAAGTTGGACTCGATCCAAGGTCAGCGTGGCTTTGAACTGCTGTGGTACAAAACTCACCCGCGCATCAATCTCGTCCATGAACAGCACAAGTCAGCGATTGAGCTGATCGGCAGCGGGTCATTCACAACTGGCGACTGGCATCATTTGGTTGTGACATACGACGGATCGAGCCGCGCGGCCGGAGTACGGCTGTTTATGGATGCCGTGCCACAGAAGATGTTGGTGCGGCGCGATTCACTCAGAGGGTCGGTCGCCTCAGACGCGCCGTGGCAGGTCGCGTGGAAACGGTCGGGACTCGGATTTGAAGGGTTTCTCGACGAACTGCGAATCTACGAACGAACATTGAGCGACGACGAGATACGCGATCTTTTTTGGCACGATCTGCTGAGCGGAGCGGTCGCGATCCCGATCGACAAACGAACTGCTAATCAACAAGACCGGGTGCGATCGCGCTTCCTGGAACAGACTGGATCGGACGACACGCGCAAGCTGATTTCGGAGTTGGCCGAACACAAACGGCAAGAGGCCGATTTCCGTCATAGCGTGCCGACGGCGGCGGTCATGCAAGAACTTCCGACGCCGCGCGACACGTTCGTGCTGACTCGCGGGCAATACGATCAGCCAGGAGAAAAGGTCACGGCCGGAGTTCCGCAGTCGCTTGGCTCCGCGCGGCCGAGCGGAAATCGGCTGGATTTTGCTCGGTGGTTGATGTCGTCCGACAATCCGCTGACTGCACGCGTGTCGGTCAATCGAATGTGGCAGCAGATGTTCGGCGAAGGACTCGTTCGCACGCCGAACGATTTCGGCCTGCAAGGCGAACCGCCGACACATCCCGATTTGCTCGATTGGCTGGCCGTCGAGTTTGTTCACAGCGGCTGGGACACGAAAGCGTTGCTACGACAGATCGTGACGAGCGCCACTTTCCGGCAGACATCGAACTGGCCTACAACCGATGATCCTGAAAATCGACTGCTCGCGCGCGGCCCGCGCTTCCGTTTGCCAGCCGAAACAATTCGAGATCAGGCTCTGGCGATTGGCGATTTACTGGCGGAACGGATCGGCGGGCCAAGCGTCAAGCCGTATCAGCCCCCCGGCTTGTGGGAGCAGGTGTCGTACAACGCAGAACAAGTTTATGAGCAGGATCACGGCGATTCGCTGTACCGCCGCAGCCTGTACACGTTTTGGAAACGACAAGCTCCGCCGCCGTCGCTGCTGACGCTCGATAGTCCGACGCGTGAGACATGCCTCGTTCGCCGACAACGAACCAATACGCCGCTGCAATCGCTGGTGCTGCTCAACGACGTGACGTTCGTCGAAGCCGCTCGCGGTCTGGCGACTCGATTGCTCCGTGAACCGAACCTTTCAACGGCGGATCGGCTGCAACTCGGCTTCCGCCTTGCAACCAGCCGGACTCCGACACCGAGCGAACTCGATTCACTCGTCCGATTGTTCGACGCTCAGCTTGCCGAATTCCGCCGACAGCCAGAGTCCGCGTGGCAACTGCTGTCAGTCGGCGAACTGCCCGTCGATCGCAACCTGCCAGAACCCGAATTGGCCGCGATGACCCTCGTCGCCAATGTGTTGCTGAATCTCGATGAGACGTTGACGATGCATTAGCCCTGGATTTGGTACAACGCGATGTTTGCCTCATTCGTTGCCTTCCCAAGACGGCCGTCGGCCGCAACCAAAGAAGAGAGATGTAAAACGGCGTTCTCCAGTCACGATGTTTTTGCCACACATCCATCGTAGGAGAACGCCGTGGGAAAAGTTCTTGGAGAAGTATGGCCGGTACATCACCGGGACGCTGTCGTGTTTTGATCGGGTGATTTTCAAGGTTTATTTGCCGTTGGGATGGCCGGAAGCGACGGAGTCGTAAGTTGGCTCGACAAGGCTTGCGGATCATGGACTTCAAGCGGTTCGGGACGAAACAGTCGGCACGATTCAAGAACCTCTGCCTCGGACATTGCATGGACAAACTCCACCGCAAAGTCTTCGCGGTGTGGACGAAGGATTGCGACTTCGATCCCAACTTTGAGTCTCGGCCGAAAGTGATCGCCAAGTCCGCCGCGAACGAATCAGTCGCAGAAAAATTCCCGCCTGCGGAAACTCGGCGTAATGGATTTGGAAAAAGGTCAAGCTCCGCCGCGGCAAAAACCGCGTGAGCGTTCGTCCTCGCTTACGCGTCGGGTTAGGTTCCGTTCGGTTGTTGTTTCGCCAGTTGGCCCACTTCTCGACAAGCCGCTTCCGGACTGTAAGCGTGTTTGACAAGGAACGTCTGGGCGGCGGACATCGGAATGACGTCTGATGGCAGACTGGCGGCGAAGAGGTCGGCCCGGCATGGATCCTCGTCTCCGAAGAAACGAACAAACAACCGTCGCAGTTGGTCGCGGTTGGCGTATTCGATTGGCTCGATCCGGTCGATGCGGCCGGGCCGGATCAGCGCGGGATCGAGTCGCTCAATATAGTTGGTCGTCGCGAACAGAATGCGGCCTTCGCCCGACGCGACGCCGTCGATGGCGTTGAGCAGGCCACTGAAAGTCAGCTTATTCTGTTTATCGTCGGTTCCCTGACGTTTCACGAACACGCAGTCGATGTCTTCGATCAAGACGATCGCATTCGCCGGCGGACTGGCCAGGAGTTCGCACAGGTCGTCGTCGTCCAAGTTCGAACTTGCCAAACTCAGCAAGGCGATATCCATCTTGAGCGCCGACGCGACTCCCAGCACCGCCGAACTTTTCCCGGTCCCCGGCGGACCGTGCAGTAAATATCCACGGCGATACGGAATACCCCGTTCCACATACCAATCTCGCCGAGCCAAAAACTGTCGAGAGTCCTCAACCAGACTCTCCATCAGACCGGCTCGCAAAACGACTGATTCGGGCGGACGAGGCTGCCGCTTCAACGCCTCGCTCCACGACGAATAATGAGCGCGATACACCGCCAGCCGGTTATCACCCGGCGGCAGGGCGATATCGCGAGCCTCCTCCAACATCTGCTGCACGATGCGGCGGTCGCGGCTGAAGATGCTGATATGAAAACTCTCACGCACTGCGGTCGCTTGCTGAGCGGCCGCCGACTTCAACTCCGGCCGATCCCGGTTCAAGATCACCAGCCGTCCGCGATAAAATAGATAGTGCTCACCCGGAGCCGGCGAAAACAGAATTCGAGGCCGAGCGTCCGCCGACGGATCACGTTGCCGTTCCTGATAATCGACCGCCTGAGTCCGCACGGTCAAAGCCCGCGCCCGGTTGCGTGAATACGTCAGTTGTGCCAGCCACTGATCGATCCAAGCGAACGCCGGATCGCGGTCGAGCACATCGATCTCAATGATCCAGCGATGCTTCGTCCAAGTCCAAATCTTCCCCGGCACATTCCGAAAGCATGCCATCAACGCCCCGGCGAGCATCAAGATCAACCCGCCCCCGAAAAACTGATTGTGCTCAATCTGCTGCCGCAAAAAATCCCAAATCGCCTGCATGCCGCACTCCCAAGTTACTGCGCGTTCAACGGCTGGCCGATTCGCAGGTAAGTGAACAGGTTGCGGACTTGCTCTTCGGTCAGGTTGTTGAGCAACCCTTCGGGCATCAGCGATTTTTTTTGCGGGACGATTTCTTCGATGTCGTCTCGCGAGATCGTAATGTTCTGGCCGTCGATGCCACGCACGACGAGAACTCGCGCGTCTTGATCGGCTCGGAAACCGGTGACCGTGCGACCGTCGGTTGTCACTACAACAATCGACTCAAATCCTTCGCGGACTTCGGCGCTCGGGTTGATGACGTTCGTCAGGATGTGTTGCACGTCGTCGCGTTTGAATGCGGTCAGATCGGGGCCAATGCGGCCTCCTTCGCCGAACAGCAAGTGACACTTGCCGCACGATTGCATGAAGATTTTCTTTCCCTCGAACGGCACGCCCCCTTCCGACTTCGCCATCGGAGCAAACTTCGCGATTTGTTCCTGCATCTCAGCCGTACTGGCTCCTTCGAGCTTCGGCCAATGCTTCTTAACCAACTCGGCCAGCCGCGTGTCTTTCAGGAATGTCAGCTTGCGAACGACATCCATCGGAATGACATCGGCCTTCAACGACCCGGCATCAATGGTTTCGACAAACTGCCGCGCCCAAACCGGCCGACTGGTCAACAGCGTCAACGCGACCGACTGCACATCCGGCGGAAGGTTTGCAAACACCGAGACCACTTCGCCGCCGATCGCGTCGTCTTTGAATCCAAGCAACGCCGTTAGCGCCGCCGAGCGAACGTCGCTGTCAGCCGATGTCTTCGCCAAACCGAGCAACACCGCGCTCGAACCCGCTGGCTGAACTTCGCCCAATGTTTGCACGAGTTCGACACGCCGCGTTTTCGTTTCTTCAGCCGCATCCTTTTGTTTCGGATCGGTCTGAGTCGGCGGTTCGACGGCGACCGTCTTCAGCGCTTCGTCGATGGCCGCCGCATCCTTTTGCCGAACCTTCAACGCGAGCGACCCGCCCCCCGCCGCTGTGATCTGCGAGACCAGTTCATCCGGCAGACCCGACAACGGCCGGCCCTTGAACGCCGCTTCAAATCCCTTCAGCAATTCTTTCTTGTGTTCCGGCGTCGGGGCTTTCGCCAGTAATTCGGCAGAGACCAGCAAATCATTTCGCGAACTGGCCTGAGCGAACCGCTGCATCAATCGCGACAAGAGATGTTTCTCGACGAGCGGCCGCTTCCAAACGTCGGGGTCTTTGAGCAACGCGACGATCGCGCCGCCGCTCTTTGACGCTTTCGATTCGATCGCCCACCACAACAACAGCGGAATGTGAATGTCCTCCGCGTCTTCGTTGTGAGTCAGCAACGAGTCGATTAACGGCAACGCCTGATCGGCCGGCAGCCGCTTCGCCGTCGATGCCAATTGACTCCGAACTCGCACATACGTTTCAGTCTTAGCAACTTCGGCAAGTCGGATCGCGGTCGCTGGCAAGACGCGTGTTTCGGCGAAACGATGTGCGATTAAGTGATCGTCCTGAACCTGTCTCGGTCCCGGCTTCGTGATTCGGCCAGCCAAGTTCGCTTGTGCGGCGTAATCAAGCGGCATATCCCCAATTAACCGCGCCGCCCATTCGCGAATCAGCGGCTCTTTGTGGCTCAGAAGTGTTTGAGCCAGCGGCTCATCCAGACCGCCGAGTTGATAAATCGCCCACAAACATTCGAGTGGGAACTGTCCGGTTCCCGCTTCGATGTTCTTTTTGAGTTGCGGCAGCACCGCGCGATCGCGTCGCTGGCCGATCAACCGTAACGCTGTTTGCCGATCGAATTTGTTCGGCGACTTCAACACGTCGATCAGTTCCTGCGTCTTCAGCTTCCCGAAATCATTCGGCTTGCGTGGCGAGGCGTTCTTAGCGACCAACCGATAAATCCGGCCGTTGTCTTTGTCGATGATCCCTTGAAAGTGCTGGCGATGCGCGATTTGCGGCTCGTACATGTCGGCGACGTAGATCGCTCCATCCGGTCCGCATTTAATTTCGACTGGGCGGAAGCGTTTGTCGGTCGAGGTGATCGTGTAGCCGAGGTCTTTTGTTTGAAACGACGAGCGGTCGGTCGTGAGGTCTGCCTCCACGACACGGCCTTGCAACGGCTCAACTCCGAACAAGTGGCCGTTGTACTTTTCAGGCAGAGCGGCTCCGGCGTAGATCACGAAGTTGTGCGTGAATCGCGGCACGGCGGCGTGCTTCATCGCGGCGAAATAGCCGTACGAATACGGGTTCGACAGTGGGCCGTGCTTGTTGAATCCTTTCTGATAATAGCCACCTTGCGTGTAGTGAAAGCCGCGTGTGTCGCCGCCGTTGTGGCCGGAGAAAACTCGGCCTTCGCTGTCGATCTCGCAGCCAAAACTATTGCCGCCTCCTTCGGAAAAGATTTCAAAACGACGTGTCGACGGGTGATATCTCCAGATCAACTGGCCCATCGAATGCACCGGCAATTTGTCGATCCCCGGCCGCATAACCGCACTGCTGGTTGTGCTCCCTTGGCACCCATACAGCCAGCCGTCCGGTCCCCAGCGGAGCGAGTTCGCAACCGAGTGTGTGTCTTCCAAGCCGAAGCCTTGCAGATGCACTTCGGGATCGCCGTCTGGCAGGTCGTCGTGATTCTTGTCGGCGTAGTACAACAAGTACGGCGGGTTCATCACCCAGACGCCGTCGCGATCCAATGCCAGCGACGTCGAGATATTCAAGCCATCAAGAAATGTCGAATGCTTGTCGAGCATCCCGTCGCCGTCGGTGTCTTCGTGAATCGTGATTTTGTCGAGTCCCGGCTCACCGTGCGGCGGCGGTGGTGGAACTTTGTCATAGACCGCTCGCCAGAACGTGTCGCGGCTGAGCATCTTCAATCCGGCCGGATACGGATACTGCAAATACTGCACGACCCACAATCGCCCCCGCTCATCCCAAATCATGAACAACGGCTGCTTGATTTCCGGTTCGGACAGCACCAATTCGAGCTTCAGGTCATCGGGCACAGTGAACGTCGCCAACGCTTTGTCTGGTGGCACGACCGGCTGAACATCTTCCGGAGCCTTCCCTGCCGGAGCGCCATGTGGCGACGCGAGGACATTGCTGAACAACGTCGCAGCCGCCGGCAATTTTTCTCTGTTCGAGTCATCGATCCGTGCGGCAAAGACCGGATCATCGTTGATCCGAAACTCCCACTTTCCTTCGAGTCTAATGGTCTGCAAACCCGCCGTGACGCTCGGAGCCGCACCCTTGAAGCCTCCTTTGCCGTCGTGATCGTAAATTCGAATCGCCACGACATTCGCTTCGCCAAACCGAATGTGTTCCGACGGCACAGCCAATCGCTTGGCCTCTTTCAATCCACTTTCGTACTTCGGCGGAAAGGCTCCCGCCCCGCCGATCTTCGCCCCGTTGAAATAGACTTCGTGCGCGTTGTCGATCTGCTCCGTCACCACCGTGACTTGAGCGGCCTGCCACTCGGCCGGGACTTTCACTTCGCAGCGATACCACGCGATCCCGTCAAACTTGCTGAGCACTCCGTTCGTGAGATCGTCCCAAGTTCCCGGCACGGTCAGCTTGTGCCACGAAGTGCGATATTCCTCGGCCGTCACACCGGCCGCCACGATTCGGCCGCTCCAACCGAACAAAAACACGGAACCGACAACGATCAATGAGATCAACCGGAAAGGGGGCAACGGTGACATCTGCGGCTCCTCATAATTCGGCGGCGGGAAATCGCACGGCAAGTCAAACACGCGGGATCGCAGGATAATCAAGCGTTGCCGATCCCGCGACCAGAGCGGTCATACAGGTGGCGTGCTGGCGTGAATTCGCATTCCGAGATTGCTACGATCCCGCCCGCTTCGGATCGGCCGAAGTACATAACATTTTGGTCCCCGAATGGAGTCATCATGCTGTCGGAAGTCGCCGTCGAAACTCAGTCTCCCAAGCAACTCATCCGTACTCAAGCTCACGCTGCTCGCAACTCCCAGCCCGATAAAGACGAGATCAGCCACCGCATTGTCGCAAGATTCATGGCTTTGCCAGAGTACGCCGCCGCACAAACCGTGATGTTTTACGTCGATGTCCGATCCGAAGTGCGGACTCGAAACGATCTCGCGAGGGCTTTGGAATCGGGCAAGAAAATCGTCGTGCCGTACTGCGTGGAGGGGGAGTTGGAGCTGTTTCATCTCGAAGCGATGGACGAACTCAGCCTGGGGATGTACCGCATTCTCGAACCGCGAGACGATCTGCGTGACGTTCCGGCCAAGCGAGTGGATGTAGAAGAATTGGATTTGATCATGGTTCCGGGTGTGGCCTTCGATCGGCATGGTGGCCGGACGGGACACGGCAAAGGCTATTACGACAAGCTGTTGGAACATGCACGGCCGGAGACGCCGCTGGTCGCCCTGGCCTTTGAATGCCAGCTTTTCCCCGAAATTCCGATGCAGTCGCACGACATGTTCATGGACAAAGTTGTCACCGAAGCGGCGGTTTACGAAGGACTCGGCCGATCAGGACTCCCGCCGGCTGTGACTCCGCAGAAGCCGCGGTGAATCACTTGGCTTTTCGCGTTCGGCCGGCATTCCCATTCGGATGACCTCGATCAGTTGTTTGGCGGTTGGCAACTTTCCCTTGAACTCGGCGGGCAGCTTCGACTGCAGTTGATACTCGGCCACGCCGATCGGATTGGCCTTGGTCTTTAATGCGTACTCGATTTCCACATCGTCCTTTTCCGCGCACAGAATGATCCCAACGGAGGGGTTGTCGCCGGGCGCTCGCTCGGTGTCGTTCAGCACGTTCAGATAGAAATCCATCTTCCCCGAATGTTCCGGTTCAAACGAACCGAGCTTCAGGTCGATGGCCACCAGCGATCGCAGAAAACGGTGATAGAACAACAAGTCCACAAAGTATTCCTTCTTCCTGATCGCCAGCCGATGTTGACGGCCGACAAAACAAAAGCCGTAGCCCAGTTCCAGAATGAAGTCTCGCAACTGGTCGATCAGCCGGTCCTCCAATTCTCGTTCCTTGGTCGCACGGGCGATTCCCAGAAACTCCAGGCTATAGGAACTCTTGATCATCTCCTGAGCTTGTTCCGCCAGATGTTCCGGCAGTGCCAGCGCGAAGTTGTGAGTTTTCTTCTCCAGCTTCGCTCGCTCGTACGCCCGGGCCTTGATCTGATTCAGCAGCACGCTGCGGCTCCAGCCGAATTGAGCCGTGGCTTGCAGGTAGTACAAACGAGCCACCGCATCGTCTGTTTTGTTCAGTATGTGCAAGTGCTGTCCCCAGGGGACTTCCGCGATGAGCAAACGCAGTGTTTCCAGGAAATCCGCGTGCGCCGCGCTGTTCCATTCAGCACGCGGCAATTTGGCGACAGCTTGTCGCCAAATTGGATTCGGTTCCGGCAGCCGCGGCGGTTCTCCCAATTTGGCGACAGCTTGTCGCCAAAATGCCTCCGTCGAATATTCGACATAAAAGCGCTGCATGTCTCGCAAGTTGCGCGGCGAAAACCCACCGATGCCGGGAAACGCTTTTTGCAGGTCTCTGGCCAGCCGCTCGATCACCGATTGGCCCCATTGCGTCTCTGCTTTTCGTTCCATGATCTCTCGGCCGATGTCCCAGTACAGCAAAATCAAATCGCTGTTCACGGCCCGCGCGGCGGACAATCGAGCGGACTGAATCCGCGACTTCAACTCGCCGAGGAACTCGGCGTAGCCGTTCCGAATCAGAGTTCCTCGCGGGCCTTTGTTCACACGCTTTGTCTTCATGCTGTGCCTCGATGTCTCCAATGGTTTGGCGATGACAAGACGACCGCCAGTCGTGGATTCTTGCACCGCCCGTGATCGAAATCTATTCCCTTACCGCCAGACCTTTGACTTCCGGCTTCGCTTGCCGGAACGATGCCGTTGGGCATACTTTGTTTGTCGGTAATCGAGACCGATTGCGAGGAGACCAGTCGTGGAGCAAGCGATGACGATTCAAGACATCGAAGCCCAGTTTGATGACGAGTGGGTGTTGGTCGCGGACCCAGAGACCGACGAGAGGCTGCGCGTCGTCAAAGGAAATGTGATTTGCCACAGCAAGGATCGGGATGAGGTGTATCGCCATCTGCTGGCATCACGCCCGGTTCGCTACGCGATGCTCTTCACCGGAGAGCTTCCGGAGAATACGGCGGTGGTGCTGTGAGTGAGCCATTTCACGCGAAACGCGGACTCATTCTTGTGCCGACAGAATTATTTGGACCCGTTCGCAGCGGCGTGCTTCGCTTGGCCCTCGATACGGGTGCCACCCGAACGATGATCAATGTGGAACATTTGGTTGCTCTCGGATACGACCTGTCTCTGGTAATCCGAACAAATCTAGGTCACGACGGGGAGCGGGATTGAGTTTGCGCCGCTGGTGAAACTTCGAAGAATCGTCGCCTTGGGTCAGGATCGTTTTGACTTCCCTGTGCTGGCCCACACACTTCCACCGACGGCGGGAATTGACGGACTGTTAGGCTTGGACTTCTTGCGCGAGCGACTGTTGGAAATCGACTTTCGCCAGGGTTTGTTGTCATTGAGTTAAATCGCACTTCCTCATGCAAGCGGTCCGGTTCAACATGCTCGAAGCGAGCTCGGTTTGGCGAATTCCGCCGGTCGACCAATTTCTCAGTCACAATCTTTCCGACGCCGGATACTTGATTTTGGACGCTTTCCGACAACATCCACCAACTTGGTCGGCCAGATGCTGCTGCGGAAGGCTTCCCGCGATCCATTCCCCAGGGACGGAAATCAGGCCGGAGCCGGGATCGAGCGAACTTAAGTTTTGATGAAGCCGACATTTCCCGGTTGTTTGACCATCTGACATCTCGTAGCATTCGCCCGCACCCATCGGCAATTTCGTTCCAGGAGCCAGTCATGAAGAGCCACCGATTCTCAATCCGTCCCAACCAACGTCGGGGATTCACCCTGATCGAACTGCTGGTGGTGATCTCGATCATCGCCACGCTGATCGCCCTCATCGCCCCCGCCGTCCAAAGCGCCCGCAACGCCGCCCGACGCATGGAATGCCAGAACGCATTAAAAAATATCGCGCTTGCGACACTGAATTTTGCCGGTGCTCACAACGGTCAATTTCCTGCTTTAATTAGAAATCACGGGGTGCAAAGTAACGGAACCACACCGAATTTCTACAGTTGGGTTGTTGATCTTATGCCGTACGCCGACAACGCGGCGTTGTATCGTTCGCTGGATGAATTCAACGGTTCACAGGTAACGCCAAATCGAAACTATTTTTTTGATGCAACCAATGGCGTCCCCGTGCTTAAAGTGTTTACCTGTCCCGTGGATTTGAACAACGGGACTCAAGCCGGCGGGCTTAGTTATGTTGCAAGTGCCGGATACATGAGAGGGGCGGACTGGGGACAAGTCGCAACTCACAACGGTGGCACCATCAACTGGAACAATAACGGGACGACGTCCGTTGCTGATGATGGACTCATCGCTCGTGCGACTGGCGTCTTTTGGTACCCGGACGGCGGTCCCAATATGACAATTGATTTTGTCACTGAAGGTGACGGGCAGTCTCAAACCTACATGTTTAGTGAAAATGCGCAAGCAAATCGATGGGTGAATGCGGCGACCGGCGTGGGAAATAACACGATTGGGGACATGGCGTTTGGAATTATTGCGACCGATTCAACGAGTACTACTCCGGCACTGAATGTTTTTGCCCCCCCTGCAACGACTACCCCACTTCAACTTGTTTCCAATCCAGTGCTCGGTCCTCCGCCAATGGGTGTATATGCGCCAGCAGGAATTAGTTTTCCAGGCGCCGTGGCAACCGCCGGTATCGGACAGGCTCCAAGACCGTTCTCATACCACACGGGCATCTTCAATATGGCGTACTGTGACGGACGTGTGGAACAGATTAATATCAGTCTCAATGGGAGAATTTACGCTAGCCAAATGACCCCAAATGGCCAACGTTTTGGTCAGTCGGCTTCCGACAATTTCCAGTAATCGCTGTGACCTTGGTCGCGATGAAGTCCAAAACCTCGCTGGTCGCAAACTGGCGAGGTTTTTTCGTTAATCGGAACCACACACAGCGTTTCCAAAGGAACGGGATTCGGAGAAGATGGCGCGGTCATTGTCCGCCATGCAGATCACCACCAGACGCCGCGCAATTGCTTGATCGCGAAGCGTTTTTGGGCTGAGATAAAACTAAAATCGCATAATTGACCGGCGTCCCGTTTGCTATTTCGTGGCTTCGGAAAACAAATGTTGACGACCAATCCAACTCGCGTGTCAGCCCGTCGAAAACAACCTTTGTCGAAAAAAGAAGCGAACCGTTCGACAATCAGGTGGCTGCGGCTTGGACCAAGGAAGTGCTGACGCGATCCGCAGCGCATTCGCGCGGCGAGTTAAAAGCCGTCGATTGGCGCGCTGGTCTTCCAGAAATCGAAGCGGACTTGAATGAGCTGATCCGGCGTTTACGTCGGTAGCGGATCACAAGCGGTGATCTCAACGCGACGACTGTGAGCGGAGTAGTTCAAGTCGAAGAACTCAAAGAAGCCGCGAGTGCCAAGGACGGCGTACGACATCGTGCGGTCACAAAGCCAACGCTGGCCTTCCAACGAACGACATCGGGAGGCCGACGCAGTTCCAGCGTCACATCACGGAACCGATATGAGCACTCGCCACCGACGGCTGCGCTCACCAGGCCATCCGGCGGATGGCTCATGTCGAAGCCCAGTTGTTCGGCCAAGTGTTGCGGAAACAGACTGACGTCGGCTCCGGTGTCGATCAGCGCATCGATCAGGATGTAGCGGCCATCGTCGGTCAGCAATTTGACCGCGATCAACGGTCGGTAGCTGCCGCGTCGCAGAGTCGTGGGGAACTGCATGAGTTACAGTCCTCCCACGATGATGGTGTCTGCCGAAAGGATATGGTGGTAGTAGATCGGATGCCCGGAATCAAAGACCTCTTTCGCGGCACGAACCACAGGACCGAGTTCTCGATCATGCGCCACAACCTCGTGCGTGATCGTGTCCCAAGCGATCCATTCACCCTCGTAAAGATCGTCGATTTCGGGAGGAATGTCGGTAGATTCGGCAGTGCGATCGGTGTTCATAATCGACTCCTCATTGACGAGTTGGGTTGGTCTGTCTGGCTCGGACACGCCTTCGGGCGTCAGGTCTTCAAATTTCATTGCTTTTGGCCGCTAAGCTAGCCCTGATTCTAATTGCCCGTCGCGATTCCAACAAATATCGCACTTCATTCGCGAGGCCCAAAAATGTAATTATGTTCCTTGCCGTCTTCGACTGACCTGCATTCGGCTCAATCGAGAAAGAGACTCGGACTGACCTTGAATTGCGCCGCCAGCTTGCGAATGTGATCGACTGTTAGCGAACGCTCGCCTTTGAGAATCTTCGATCCCAGGCTGGCGTGGACGCCCAAGAGCCGCGCCAGGTCCGAGGCGTTCATGTCGTTTTCCTTCAACAGATGCTGGAGCGAATCCAGCCCGCTGATGTCGGCGGTCTCGACCATGTGGTGCTCGGCCTCGTAGGCTTGTACGAGTTGCACCAAAGTCTCCAAGTACACGACCTGCCCCTTCGTCGCCTTGGCGACCGCCATCAATCGGTCGATGACCTCCAGCGTGTTGGCGTACTGCACATCGTCCTGGATCGCCTGGGGTGGCATCATCCGGACGAGTTCTACGAACTGGCCGGGCAGAGGATTCTTGTCCAGAGTCTTAATGCTGCGCATGGGTCTAATCCTTCCATTTCTCGTCGTCGTACTCCGCGTGCGTCAGGACGGCTCGAATGTTGATGAGTTGGTAGTCGTATCGAATGCGGGCCACGAGGCGGTACTTGTTGCCTGCGATATTGAACACCGTCAGCGTATCACCGTCATTGTTCCGGACACCATCGGCGTGCGGGTAGTCGCGTCGAGTGTCCTGTAGGCTGTTCCACTCGGCCAACGCGGCCGTCTTGTACCACTGCCGCAAGGGTTGTTCGGCATCGGGGTAACGCTGCCAAAACTCGCGCAACGATTTCAGACTGATAACTCGCATTGAGACATTTTGTCTAATTGCCGCGTGAGCAGCAATAGCCAAACAACTTCTTCAGCACCTTCGCCAACGTCACGCGGCAAATTCCAACCAACCGTGTTGCCGCCGAGTCGAATCGCCGCCAAAATGATGCCTGAATTTTCCCACGCGAGCCGTCATCATGTTGCATCCCGAAACGCTCGAAGCCTACCGCCAGATGACGCCTTCCGAACGGCTGAAGCTCACGCTGGAGATGACGCGCGAAAACACAAAATTCTTGTTGAGCGGATCGCCGGAGATTGTGGCTCGGCGATTTGAACTGCTGCGGCGGCAAAACGACGAACGCAACAAAAACATGCTGACCGCGATTGCTCGGACGAGGTCCGACCATGAGTGATCTGACGGCCGCACATACTGAACCGCTGTTGCATATCGTGCTTTATCAACCGGACATCCCGCAGAACACGGGGAACATCGGGCGGACCTGTGTCGCGGTCGGAGCCAAATTGTGGTTGATTCGGCCGTTGGGGTTTCGGCTCGATGAAAAGCATCTGCGGCGCGCGGGGATGGATTACTGGCAGTATCTCGATTGGGAAGCGGTCGATTCGATCGACGAAGTGCGTGATCGCTTGCCGGGGCGGCGTTGGTGGTGCCTCACGAAATTCGCGACGCGGCTGGTTTGGGAGGCTTCGTTTGAGCGTGGCGATGTTTTGCTGTTCGGCAGCGAATCGCGCGGGCTGCCGGAATCGATTCGTAATGCGAATCCGACGAACAACCTCAAGCTGCCGATGCACGATGTCGTCCGCAGTTTGAATCTGGCGAGTACGGTCAATACCGTCGCGTATGAAGCGGTCAGGCAAATTGGCGGACTGGCACACTAAGGCGAATGGCAACTCGAAATTTACCTGTAGGACGGCCACTCTTGGCCGTCGCGCGACAGACGGGCAAGAGTGCCCGTCCTACATCTGGTAAACGAAGTCCTGCCGTTCGCCTAAACAGAAACTCAAGCGTGCGAGGACCGCCGCTGCAGATTCGGTCTCGGACAGGATCAACCCAGCACGCCCGGAATTGTTTTCCAGCTTTGAGCGACCCCCGTCAAACGTTCTTGCCGCCCGGCGTGCTCGAAGAACAGTTCGTCTGGATTAAGGCCGAGAGCGGTGAGGATCGTCGCGTGCAGATTCTTCACCGATTGCGGCTGATCGGCGGCTCGCAGGCCGATGTCATCGGTCGAACCAATCACGCTGCCGGCCTTCACTCCGCCTCCGGCCATCCAGATCGTGAAGCCGTACGGGTTGTGACTGCGGCCGTTATTCCCCTGCATCATCGGCGGGCGGTTGCAGGTTGAGCACCGGCGAGCCTTAGGACCGGCGCATCAACAAGTGTCTCATTTGTAGGACGGGCACTCTTGCCCGTCACCGAGCGAAAGACGGGCAAGAGTGCCCGTCCTACGACAATTATTGATGCGCCGGTCCTTCGTATCGAAACTGCGTCTCCTGGAACGGCAGCCGATGGCCTTGGCCGCGGAAAGAAACATCACCTCCTGCGACCGTCGCCCGGTCGAGGCCAACGTGTCCTCCCAGCCGAGCGGCTCGTACTTGATGTCCAGTGCGTCGCCGAATCCTGCGTTGAGTTCATCCAGCAACTGCTTGAACGCCGCCCGTTCCACTGCCAAATCCCGCCGGCGAAGTGATGAAGACGCGAATCGTGCCAGGGGAGAGCATGGACTCAACTCCTGACCGTGGTAGGAAGAAGCGGCGGTCGTGATTGGCGGGATCGCGGAACGTGGCAGTGTTTCACTCCAACCGTACCCACTTGGACTCGAACGTGGCTTTGGCCATGCACAACACCAGCACGCGAGACCGCTCCAGTTCCTGCTTGATCGCCGTGACGATGTCCTCGACACTGTCGATATTCGGGCGGTCAAACCACACACGAAAGCCAGCTCGCTCCAACCGCTCGGCCAACCGAGCGACTCGAGGCTTATCGACGCTGCTGTGCGATAGAAACACATCCCAGTCAGACGACTTAACAGCCTGTTGAAAAACTCGTGAAGCAGGATTTCATCCTGCTCGAATGCCGAAGATTTCAGGCAGGTTGAAAACCTGCCCCACGTTTTTCAACAGGCTGTTAATTGTGCGACATTCGTCCGCTTGCGAAGATACACCGCGTTGGAAATTCTGTGGGTTTGGAGAGCCGTGCGATGTTCGTCCGAAATACTTGGTTGTTGAGCGGAACAATCGTTTTGGCGGCGGTTTGCTGGATCGCTCAGATGACGGACATTTCGGCCGCTCAAAAGCCGTCCGGCAAAGGCAAGACGGCGGCGACCAATCGCGCGAAGTTGAGAGGGGGCGAAAAGCCCCCGCCGCCCAAAACCAATTTGCCGACCGGGATTGAAAAGACGAAGGTCGAAATCGCCGCCGTCAAGTTGGAAGGGCGAGACATCGCGCTCAAGTCGGCGGCGAAGATCGATGAGTTGGTCGAAGCGGGTTTGAAGAAGGCGGGGCAGAAGCCGAATGACGCTGCAACGGATGAAGCGTTTCTGCGGCGAGCGTATCTCGACATCACTGGCACGATCCCGACCGTCAATCAAGCGGAGATTTTTCTTCGCAATAAAGCGGAGAGCGGTCGCGTGGTGTTGATCGACAGTTTGCTGGGACGGCCGGGTTATGCCAGCCAGATGTATAACTGGATGGCGGACATCCTGCGGCTGGTCGACCGCGCGGACAACAACAATTACCTGCGTCCGTATTCCGATTGGGTGAAAGAATGCCTGCGAGACAATGAGTCGTGGGATGCGATGGTTCACGACATGCTCACGGCTGAAGGGCGCGTTTGGGAAGAGCCAGCAATCGGGTTTGTGCTTCGCGATTCGGGCATGCCGCTGGACAATCTGAACAATGCCGTCCGCATATTTCTCGGCACGCGGATTGGTTGCGCTCAGTGCCACGATCATCCAGATGACAAGTGGACTCAGAAGGAGTTTTATTCCCTGGCGGCATTCACCGCGGGGATTGAGTACCGGCCGGATGTGAAGATCAAAATCAACAACAAGGAACTGGATCAGCTTGGAAAAGGGAAGGACGGCAAGGAGTCGAACGAGGCACGGCAGGCCAAACAGATCATGCGGCTGAACCGCAACGGTGTTCTTCATAACGACAAAAAAACTTTGAAGTTTCCGCACGATTACGCCTATTCAAACGCCAAGGCGGACGAGATCGCGATCCCCTCGTTGTTGTGGGGCAAGGCACCGTCCAAGGTCACGAATGCCGATCGGCGAGACGTTTTCGCCAATTGGGTCACCGCGCCGGAGAACACTCGGTTCGCGCTGACAATGGCCAATCGGCTGTGGCAAAAGGCGATGGGAATCGGCTTGATCGAACCGGTTGACAACCTAAAAGACGACACGAAACCGACGAACCCCGAATTGATGGACTTCCTGACCAAAGAATTAATTCGGGTGAAGTTCGACCTCAAGGAATTTCAGCGGATCATTTATTTCTCGAAGACTTATCAACGGAAAGCGACTTACGGCGATCTGAGTCCGGAGAAGCCATACTTGTTCCCCGGCCCGTTGCTGCGACGCATGACGGCCGAGCAAGTTTGGGATTCGCTGATCACGCTGACGATGCCGACTCCCGACGCCATACTGCGTCCCGACGACCACAAGTATGTCGAAATCATCACGATCAGCGAGCAAACGACCGCCGCCGAGGTGCTTAAGAAAGCGGGCCAGTTGGCCGAGTATGGCAAAGTCGAAAAGAAAGATCGCGAGAAGCGGACGTACAAAGGCCAGGAATTGCTGCGTGCGTCCGAGTTGCCTCAACCGCTGCCGGAAGGTCACTTCTTGCGGCAGTTCGGTCAGAGCGATCGTCAGATGATCGACGACAGTCATACCGACGGCACGGTCCCGCAACTGCTGACGATGTTCAACGGCCCGGTCACACACATGATGCTCGAACAAGGTTCCGTGATTTACAACGAGGTCATGGCCGAGAAATCAACCGACGCGCAGATCGACAACATTTTCATGAGCCTGCTCAATCGGCATCCGCGACTGCACGAAAAGACGGCGGTCCAAAAGGAACTGAAAGCCGCAGGAGCCGCCGGTTACGGCAACGTCATCTGGGCGCTGTTGAATACCCGCGAGTTTTTGTTTGTTCAGTGAGTCATTCGCAGTTCAGACGGTTCGCCTGAACTGCGTTCCAATTGGGAACAGGCGAGCCGCCTGTTCTACGTTCACAAGGAAAGACCATGTTCACGTTTGATCCAATTCGTTGGGACGATCTCACACGCCGCCAATTGATGTCGGACTTGGCCAAATACTGTCTCGGAGTCACTGTGTTGCCCGCTGGCCTGGCGGCGGTACTCGCGGCGGCCGAAAAAGACGACAAGAAAAAGCCAGCCGCAAAGCCGACATCGGCTGGCGGGAACGGCAAGGCCAAACATCTGATTTACCTCTTCATGCAAGGAGCAATGTCGCAGCTCGACACGTTCGATCCAAAACCGAAGAGCAAAGTTCAAGGCGAGACGAAGCCAATTCAAACCAAGATCGCCGGAACATCCTTCGGCGAAAAACTTCCGGAATTGGCCAAGATCAGCGACAAACTGGCGGTCATTCGCTCGATGAACACTTCGACAGCCGCTCACGAACCGGCGCGGTACTTGATGAGCACCAGCTACAAACCGATCGCGACCACGCGGCATCCGGGACTTGGTTCGTGGGTTCACAAGTTTCTGGGGCGGATTCACAAAGAACTGCCGGTCGCCGTGCAGATCGGTGGCGGAATCGGGCCGGGTTATCTCGGAGCCGAGTTTGCTCCCGTGCCAATCGGCGATCCGTCGCTCGGTTTGCAGAACACGAAGTCTCCGGCGTATCTGAAGAATGAAGCGTTTGACAAGCGGATGGAGTTGTCCGGCGTCTTCGATGGCGACTTCCGCAAGCTGGCCAAAGACAATCGCAAAGTCACCGGCTACGACGACCTCTACAAAGACGCGATCCATTTGCTCCGCAGCGAAGACCTCAAAGTCTTCGACATCAATCAGGAGAAGGAAGACATTCGCAAGGCATATGGTGAGACGCGGTTTGGAAAAGGTTGTTTGTTGGCTCGACGATTAGTGGAAAGCGGCACGCGGTATGTCGAGGTTTCGCTGGGATCGTGGGATCACCACAACGACTTGTGGACGAAGCTGCCGAATGTGGCTGCGGAACTCGACAAGGCGGCGGCGCAATTGATTAACGATTTGGCGAGTCGTGGCTTACTGAAAGACACGCTGGTCGTGATCGGCACGGAATTCGGCCGGCGACCGGAGATCAACCAGAACAGCGGCCGCGATCATCATCCGGCGGCATACTCGTGCGTGCTGGCAGGTGGCCCGATCAAAGGTGGCCAAGTCTGGGGCAAAACCGATGGCGATGCCTTCCGAGTCGATTCGGATGGCGTGACTCCGCAAGACTTGAATGCCACGATCGCCACGGCGATGGGGATTCCGCACAACAAAGAAATTCACTCGCCCGACGGTCGCCCCTTCACGATCAGCGACAAAGGTTCTCCGATTAGCAAGTTGCTGTCGTGAGTTGCAAGCTAGATGCTTGCCGTACGATTGGTCTGAAGCCATATGGGAGTTTTGGATGTCAGGATTGAATGGATGTTGTGAATCGCTGAATGTCGAAGCCGCTGTGCGCGAGCGATACAGCGCGGCGGCAGGCCAGTCGGAGGCTGCGCTATGTTGTCCCGTTAGTTACGACCGACGATTCTTGGAGGTCATCCCGCCCGAAATTTTGGAGCGGGATTATGGCTGTGGCGATCCGTCGCAGCATGTGTGTCGAGGCGAAACGGTGCTTGATCTCGGTTCTGGCGGCGGGAAGATTTGCTACATCGCTGCGCAAGTGGTCGGGCCGAATGGGCGAGTCATCGGCATCGATTGCAATGAAGAGATGTTGTCTTTGGCTCGAAAACATCAGCGGGCGATTGGCGATCAGCTGGGATATCACACCGTCGAGTTTCGCAAAGGGCAGATTCAAGACTTGCGGCTCGATTTGGAGCAACTCGAAAAGCACTTGGCCGAACAACCGGTGCGGTCGAGCAGCGATTGGCTGCGAGCGGCCGAGCACGCGCAGTCACTGCGACAGTCGGCTCCACTGGTGGCGGACGCCAGCGTTGATGTTGTGGTTTCCAATTGTGTTTTGAATCTCGTGCGAAACGAGGATCGGCAGCAACTGTTTGGCGAAATCTTTCGCGTGCTGAAACCGGGTGGCCGTGCCGTCATCAGCGACATTGCCGCCAGCGACGATGTCCCGCCAGAACTGCAAGCCGATGCGCGGTTGTGGAGCGGTTGCATCAGCGGAGCATTTCGCGAAGATCGCTTTCTTGCGGCGTTTGAAGCAGCCGGCTTTCACGGCGTCGAGATTCTCGAACGCCAGGCGGAACCGTGGCAAACGATTAGTCATTGGGAATTTCGCAGCCTGACCGTACGGGCGTTCAAGCCACAGTTGGCGTCGCCTCGCGACTTTCAACACGTCGTGATTTATCGCGGTCCATGGAAAAGTGTCACGACTGACTTTGGCATCGACCTGCGTCGTGGCCAGCGTGTTGATGTTTCCGACTCGGAATTCACGATGTTGGCAAAAAGCCCGTATCGCCAGGATGTGGTGGCGCTGCCGAACGCGAATGTTGAGCTGGGAGCCTCCCCCGGCGAGACGACGTTTGTTTCGCTGGATGTGGCCGGCTCATCACGCTGTTGTTGAGAGCGTCTTGCATCCTGAGCGTGATCAGCACACGGTGAAAGAAATCGCCTGTCACGAACTCACAACGCCCAGCTATCATTCGGCCGTGCTGACGCGACATGAATAGGTTTAGTTACACGTCATATTCCGCAGGAGCGACTCTTGGAACTTCCTCGTAATCCCACGCGAGCCGTACGAATTGGCTCGATCACCATTGGTCAGGGCCAGCCGATCGCCGTGCAGAGCATGACGGCGACTCACACGACCAACATTGATGCGACGGTTCAGCAGGTCAACGAGATCGCGGCGGCCGGAGCCGATGTAATTCGCATCGCTGTGGACAGCAAGAAAGATGCTGAGGCACTAGCGGAGATTCGGCGGCAGACGACGGCCAATCTCTCGGTCGATTTGCAAGAGAATTATCGGCTGGCCGAACTCGTTGCGCCGCATGTGGACAAGGTCCGATATAACCCCGGCCACTTGTATCACCATGAGACCGAAAAGCCGTGGCGCGACAAGGTTCGATATCTGGCTGCGGTTTCGCGGGACAATGATTGTGCGATCCGCGTTGGTGTGAATTGCGGCAGCGTCGATCCGGCTCTGAAAGAAAAATACGATGCGGCCGATTCGATCACGCCGATGCTGGCGAGTGCCTGGGAGCATTGTGACTTCTTGGACGAGATCGGTTTCACCCGATACGCGGTGTCGCTCAAAGACAGCGATCCTCAAAAAGTGATTGAGGTCAATCGCCGCTTTGCCGAACGTCGGCCGGACGTGCCGTTACATCTCGGTGTGACCGAAGCCGGGATGCCGCCGGACGGGATCATCAAGACTCGCATTGCGTTTGAGCAGCTCATCAGCAAAGGGATCGGCGACACGATTCGCGTTTCGCTGACGGTGCCGAATTCTCGCAAAGGCGAAGAGATCACGGTCGGCCGCCAGATTCTGACCGACATCGCTGCAGGCCGAGTTCGCACGTTCGTTGATTTCGGATTGAAGCAGCTCAACATCATCAGTTGTCCGAGCTGCTCACGAGTCGAGAACGAAGCGTTCGTCGAGTTGGCTCAGCAAGTCAAAGAGATGACGGCGTACGCGAAAGAGCACGCTGTCACGATCGCCGTGATGGGCTGCCGCGTGAACGGCCCCGGCGAAACCGACGACGCCGATCTCGGTCTGTGGTGCGGCCCGACTCATGTGAATCTGAAACGCGGGCCGGAGTCACTTGGCGCGTATCCCTACAACGAAATCTTGCCGCAACTGCGCCTGCAGTTGGATCAACTGATCGCGGAACGTCACTCGTCGTAGCCAAACCGGGATTGGTTAGTTCGCCATTTTGGGCTATGAAATTCGCCGAGCAAGGAGGCGTATCGGTGAAAAACCTGCAGGGCAAACGAGCATTGATCACGGGAGCGGCCTCGGGGATCGGACGCGGTATCGCGTTGGCGCTGGTGACGGAAGGTGTTGATGTTTGGCTCGTGGACATTGATGCCTCTGGCTTGGCGTTCGTTGCGGCGGAGATCGAACAGCTTGGCAGAATGGCAATGACGAGCGAGTGCGATGTGTCCCGTCCGGCCGACATCACGCAAGTCGTGCAAGCCGTCACTGCGGTTTGGGGCGGGATCGATATTTTGGTGAATAACGCCGGAGTCGCATATTACGGTCCAACGGAAAACATGTCGGCCGAACAGTGGCAGTGGCTGATGAGCATCAATCTGTTGGCTCCGATTCAGTTCACTCGCGAATTGCTGCCGACATTGCTGTCGCGGCCGGAAGCACATCTGTTGAACGTGTGCAGCATTTCTGGATTGGTCGCCGGTGGCCGATTCGCGGCGTATCACACCAGCAAGTTCGGTTTGATCGGCTTCTCGGAAGCGATGCGTGCAGAGTTTGGCCGGCGAGGTTTGGGAGTGACAGCGCTTTGCCCCGGTCCAGTACTGACGAACTTGTACAAGTCGGCGATCAGCGGTCGAGCCGGCCGCGACGTTCCAACTCCGCCGGCGTGGTTGTGTAGTTCAATCGATGCCGTCAGCCGTGCGGCAATCAAGTCGATTCGCCACAACTGCCGGATGAAATTGGTCGGCCCTATGGCGCATGCTTTATGGTGGTCAAAGAAGTTCGCGCCGGCGGTGCTGGATTGGCTGAACCACCTGGGCCGGAAGCGTCGCACGGCTGCTAATACTTTGCCAACTGCGAAGGATATTCGCCGCGCGGCATGATGCCCTGCGAGAGAGGCCCGCTGTCTAACGCATTTTTGATTTTTCTGATTAGGCAAGCTAAAGAAACCGGGCTGACTTTGCCGATTATTTGCCCGTGCGGCCGAAGTGCGCGCGTCGATGGAACGGCGTTGGCACATCGCCTGGGAGTGATAAAGCATGCGGAATTTTTGTCGGCACCCAAGACGGAATCTAAACAACCCACACCGCTGGACAGCGGCCGAAGTGGAACGGTTTGAAGGACGCTGCTGCTTGACGGTGTCTTCGGTGTTTAGTGTCGCCGGAACGGAGCCGGTGTTGACGATCAACGGAACGGGAGCGGATGCCCTGACGATCGGCACGAACTCGACTGGCAAGGTGACGGTCAATGGGAAGGTCGTTGGGACGCCAGCGTCGGCCAATGTCGTGACGAAATTGATCGTCAATGGCGGAACACTGAACAACAAAATTGATCTGACCGGTGTGACTGCGGCCTCGTTTCCGAAGCTCAAAGCAGGCGAAATCCATGTTAATGGCGGATCGGGAAACGATCGAATTGTCGGAAGTCCCTTGGCCGATGACCTGCGCGGCGGAGAAGGTCAGGACACGATCTTTGGTAACGGCGGTGATGACACTTGTCTCGGCGCGAATGGCAATGACAGTCTTGTTGGCGGACCTGGCAGCGACTTGCTGGATGCGGGAACTGGCGTTGATGAACTTCAAGGCGGAGCCGGAAACGATTCGCTGATTTGTGGCACGGGCGACGATCGCGCCGACGGTGGACTTGGCAGCGACACGATCATTGGCGGAACCGGCATCGACAGAATTCAAGGTGGCGATGGGAACGATTCACTCACCGGCGACGATGGCGATGACATTCTGAATGGCGGGGCGGGAGATGACGTCGCGACTGGCGGCGTTGGCAACGATCGGCTCAATGGCGACGCCGGCAACGATCGGATATCGGCAGGTGATGGCGATGATCTTGTGGATGGCAGCAATGGCTCGGACACGTTGCTCGGGGACGATGGCAACGATCAGTTGATGGCGGGGACGGACGGCTCGGGCGATTCGTTGGTTGGCGGGTTGGGCGACGATGTTCTGGATGCCGGTCCGGGAGCCGACACATTGGACTGCGGCATTGGCGTCGATACGGCCTTTGGCGGAACCGGCGACGATTCGATTTCCGGCGGCGACGGCAGCGATCGGATTTTCGCTCAAGATGGCAACGACACGGTGTCGGCGGGCACCGGCCATGACAGTATTGAAGGGGGCGATGGCGACGATGTCCTCTTCGGCAACGATGGCCGAGACACTCTCGCCGGAGCGGATGGCAACGACCGGATCGATGGCGGCCGCGGTGACGACGTGGAGACGGGCGATGAAACCGACAGCAACGACGACTTCGACACAGTTCACAACGGCGACGATACGCTGCTGGGCGGAGACGGCAACGACCAGTTGTTCGCTGGCGGAGGGAACGATTGGGCGGAGGGAGGCTTCGGCAACGACACGCTGCTCGGCGGCTTCGGCTTCGACACGTTGATCGGTGGTACCGATACCGATTCGCCGACACTGGATAACGGCCGCGACATCCTCATCGGCGGCGACGATGAAGACAACATCATCAGCGATGAGCATGACACGGCCGACGAGGATGGCTTCAATTCGTGAGCGGTTCGGACTCGTCGCTCTTTGACGACGGTTTTCGTTTGTCTTCGGGGATCAGCCGATCCAGAATGCCGTTGACGAATTGGAACGACTGCAACGAGCCAAACTTTTTGGCCATTTCGATCGCTTCGTCAATTGCGACTCGATGAGGCGTGTCGGTGTGCAGCAGTTCATACGCGCCGAGTCGCAGGATGTTGCGGTCGGTCGGGGCCATTCGGGCGAGCTGCCAGTTGGCGGCGGTTTCTTCCAGGCGGCGGTCAATCTGAGTTCTCCATTCCCTGACGCCGGAGAACAGGCTCCAGGCGAATTCCTGCAATCCCGGTTCGCGTAGTTCCTCGGCGATCATGCTGCGGACCGTGTCGGCCGAGGCTTCTGGGTTAAGGTCGATTTGATACAGCATCTGCATCGCGAGTTCGCGAGCACGGGTGCGGCGGGAGGTGGACATGGTGGATTCCAAAATGACGAATGACCAAATACCCAATGACGAAGGAATGACGAAGCACGAATGACGAACACCACGTCCAGCGTCAACGACTTCGTCGCAGCATCATTCGGAATTCGTCATTCGGATTTCTTTCGTCATCGGGTATTTCGTCATTCATCATTGACAAACAATCAGACGCCGGCCGACTTCAACAGCTTCAGCGTATTGACCATTTCAATCGCGGCCAGCGCCGCCTCGGTCCCTTTGTTGCCGACTTTGCCGCCGGCTCGGTTGAGGGCTTGGTCGAGATTCTCGCAGGTCAGCACGCCGAACAACACCGGCACACCGGATTTCTGAGCCGTTCGCATCAGGCCGTCGGCGACCGCGTGGTTGATGTAATCGTGGTGAGTCGTCTCGCCCTGAATGACCGCTCCGAGCGTGATGACGGCCGCGTACTTTTTCGATTCGGCCAGCATTTGCGCGAGTTGCGGTAGTTCAAACGAACCAGGAGCCCAGACGACCGTGATCTGGTTCTCGTTGGCTCCGTGCCGGCGCAGCGTTTCCGTCGCGCCGTCGAGCAGTCGCCGAGTCACGAGGTCATTGAACCGCGACACGATGATTGCGAATTGGTCGCTGGTGCTGTTGATCAACAGATTGGATTCGATGGCGTTCATGGTACTACTCGAACATTCTCTATTCGGCTGCCAGTTTTTCTTTCGCGCCGAAGGTGGCCTGGATTCCGAGAATCCAAACGATGCAAAGCGTGGCTACACCCCACACTCCAAAGCAACTGATAATCCAAACTTAGTTCAGATTCATCCCCATCAAAAACTCGTCGTTGGTCTTGGTTTTGCGCATGCGGGTTGTGAGCAAGTCCATCGCTTCGACGGGACTCATGTCGTTGAGTACTCGACGCAGAATCCACATGCGGCGGAGTTCTTCTTCAGTGAGCAATAGTTCCTCGCGGCGAGTTCCCGACTTGTTGACGTCAATGGCGGGCCAGATGCGCTTTTCGACGAGGCGGCGGTCTAGGCAGAGTTCGGTGTTCCCGGTTCCTTTGAATTCCTCGAAGATGACGTCGTCCATGCGGCTGCCGGTGTCGATCAACGCCGTGGCGATGATCGTCAGGCTGCCGCCGTCTTCGATGTTGCGAGCGGCTCCGAAGAAGCGTTTAGGATTCTGAAGCGCATTCGAATCGACGCCACCCGACAAGATTTTTCCGCTGTTGGGCATCTCGTTGTTCCACGCGCGAGCCAGTCGCGTGATTGAGTCGAGGAAGATCACGACATCGTGGCCGTATTCGACCATGCGTTTGGCTTTCTCGATGACCATGTCGGCGACTTGCACATGGCGGCTGGTGACTTCGTCGAACGTGCTGCTGATGACTTCGCAGGTTGGGCCGCGGACTTCGCGTTCCATGTCGGTGACTTCTTCCGGGCGTTCGTCGATCAACAGCACGATGACATACGCCTCCGGGTGATTCGTGACGACCGCCTTGGCCAGCTTCTTCAGCAAGATGGTCTTGCCGGCTCGCGGCGGCGACACGATCAACGCCCGCTGGCCCATGCCGATCGGGGCGATCAAATCCACGATCCGCGTGCTGAGTTCATCCGGCGTCGTGGCCAGCTTCAACCGCTTGTTCGGGTGCAGCGGCGTGAGGTCGTCGAAGCTGACTCGCTGCATGACCTCGTTGGGGTCTTTGCCGTTGATCGCCTCCACGCGGAGCAACGCGAAGTACCGTTCGTTTTCTTTCGGCGGCCGAATCTGCCCGGCCACGGTCGCTCCAGTCTTCAAGCCGAAGCGGCGAATTTGGCTGGGCGAAACGTAGATGTCGTCGGGGCACGGCAGGTAGTGATAGTCCGGGCTACGGAGGAACCCGAAGCCGTCGGGCAGAATCTCCAGCGTCCCCTCGCCGAACATCAGCCCGTTGAGCTTCGTCCGTTCCTTGAGGATTTTGAAGATCAGGTCTTGCTTCTTCAGTCCGGTGTACTCGGCGACCCCTTCCTTCTTGGCTAGTCCGAGCAATTCCTTAATCGTCATCCGCTGCAACGCGGCGATGTGAATGTCTTCCTGCTTGATCTTTTCGTACAAGCGATCCGACGGAAACTCGACGTCGTCTTCGGCGAGTTCGTCGTCATCAAACGTGGTGGCATTCATGATGGCCTCGGGACGTATAGTCCGCTGAAATGAAGTGAAGTGAAGAGTCGGAAGGCAGGAGTTGGGAATGACGAATACCGAAATACCCGATGACGAAAGAATTACGAAGCACGAATGCCAAACGGGGCGGCAATCGTTATTTAGATTCGATTCATCACATGGCATTCGAGATTCGAGATTCCTTTTTCATTAGGTCGTTTGGAATTCGTCGCTGGTTTCGTCATTGGCTGTTGGGCCTCTGTGACTCCAATTCGGTGATTCGTTGTTCGAGAGTTGAAATTCGATTTTGCTGCCGCAAGTGCCCAACAATAAGAATGCTCCAGGCCGAACCGAGCATCACAATGGCAGAATGGCCATCATTGGGACGCTGCTGAGTCACCCATGGAATCGCCCCCATGAACATCAGGAGGAACAGGAAGAGGTACATCAAACCGAGCAGGATTTTGTCCTTGGACGAACTCCTCGTTGGTGTCACCGGCATCCGCTCGCGGATTCTTTCGACTGTCACATCAGACATTGCAGGACTCGATTTACTCACTCGGAATTCGTCATTCTTTGTCATTGGGTATTTCGTCATTCGTCCTTGGCTGAAAGCTTCTGCCGAATGATTTGGTTCAAATGTTCCGCCGCGTCGTCCACGGACCCCGAATTGTCGATGACCACATCGGCGGCCGCTCGCTTGCGGGGGAGGGGCCATTGGCTGGCTTCACGTTTTGCGAGTTCTTCGGCCGACCAGCCACGGCCGGCTTGGACGCGGGCGAGTCGGACGGCGTCGGGGGTTTCGATGAAGGCCACGAGGTCACACACCGAATCCCATCCCGCTTCCAGCAGTAAGGCGGCGTCGAGCAGAATCACTGCTACGTCACCTCGCTGCCGAAGTTCCCGAATCTGCCGCTCGGCCAGCGAGCGGATTTCCGGATGCACAATCCTTTCCAAATCCCGCCGAGCGGTTTCGGCCGAGGGATCAGTTCCAAAAACGATACGAGCCAATGTCGATCTGGAAATCATGGGACTTATGGGACCACTGGGACTTATGGGTTCAAACACTGCGTCACCGAAACGTTCGCGAATCCGATCTGTTACGTTCGGCGACAACAATACCTGATGTCCCAACTGATCGGCGTCGATGACTTCGACTGGTCGGCCCGCCGCCAACGAAATTTCTCGCAAGCGTCGTGTCACGGAACTTTTGCCGGACCCGATGCCGCCGATCACTCCCACCACGGGTATGACACTTGGCTGAGATGACATCTTGGCGAAACGCTCAAGGCGCCGTTTGAAGGCTCAAGGGACAGGGAACTCGAAGAGGAAGTTGAAGTCGGCAGACTTCGGGATTGGCTGGGAAAACTCAATGACTGGCAGGTCGAATCGGTCAGGTTCGGCCATCCGTGAACCGGAAGGTCGGAGCGCGAGTCCTTCGCACCCAATCAGAAAGGTTGTCAGGAGTGCGATAGTATCCTGCCGTCCGTGCGAGGCAATGTCAACGATCCGAAGTAAGTTTTGATCATGCGTTGTGAGCACCCGCCGCTTGACTTCCCTTTGCCGCCCGATAAGTTAGCCCGCCATTGCGGGCGTAACTCAGTGGTAGAGTGACAGCTTCCCAAGCTGTACGTCGCGAGTTCGAATCTCGTCGCCCGCTCTTGATTGCTATCCCTTCGCCAAGTCTCTCAGCACAGTGTGCAAGATGCCGCCGTTGCGGTAGTACTTGACCTCGACCGGCGTGTCGATGCGGCAGGTCGTCACGAAGTGGATCACGCTTCCGTCGGATTTCTTCGCGGTGACTTCAACCGCTTGGCGCGGTTTTAGATTGTCGTCCAGCGCGATCTCGAATGTTTCGGTGCCGTCGAGTTCAAGGAACTCGCGGTTCTCTCCTTCGCGGAATTGCAGCGGAAGGACGCCCATACCAACGAGGTTTGAGCGGTGAATACGCTCAAAGCTGGTGGCGATGACTGCGCGGATGCCGAGCAGGTACGTCCCCTTCGCGGCCCAGTCGCGGGAGCTGCCGGTGCCATATTCGGCTCCGGTCAAAACGACGAGCGGCGTGTTGGTCTGTTTGTACTTCAGCGAGGCATCGTAGATCGGCATCGTTTCGCCGGTTGGCAGGTATTTCGTGACGCCTCCCTCGGTGCCGGGAGCCAATAAGTTCTTCAAGCGGATGTTGGCGAACGTGCCGCGCGTCATGACGCGGTCGTTGCCGCGACGTGCTCCGTATTGATTGAAGTCGGCAACGCCGACGCCGCTGTCCAACAGGAATTTGCCAGCAGGCGAATCCTTCTTGATCGATCCCGCCGGGCTGATGTGATCCGTTGTCACCGAATCGGCGACGCTCACGAGGCAGCGTGCTCCGGTGATCGACCTGATCGGGGCGGGAGTCAACGGCATATCGACGAAGAATGGCGGCTCTTGGATGTAGGTGCTATTGAGATCCCACTCGTAAAGGTCACCAGTCGAAGTTGGGATCGACTGCCACTCCGGCGGACCTTTCGTCGCGTTGCCATATTCGCGGAGGAACGTTTCTGGCGACATCGACGAATCGATCGTCTTCGCGACCTCGGCCTGCGTTGGCCAAATGTCTTTGAGGTACACGTCGCTGCCGTCTTTTCCCTTGCCGAGCGGCTGCGTCGTGAGATCTATGTCGGTCGTACCCGCGATCGCATACGCGACGACCAGCGGCGGACTCGCGAGATAATTGGCCTTCACTTGAGCGTTGACTCGACCTTCAAAATTGCGGTTGCCGGAGAGCACGGCCGAGACGACGAGATCACCGTCGGTGACTGCCTTTGCAACGGCATCCGGAAGCGAGCCGCTGTTGCCGATGCAGGTGGTACAGCCGTAGCCGACCGTGTTGAAGCCGAGAGCATTCAGCGACACGTCGAGTCCGGACTTTGCCAGATAATCGGTGACTACGCGCGATCCCGGCGCGAGCGACGTCTTGACCCACGGTTTGCGGGTCAGCCCCTTCGCGACGGCATTGCGAGCAAGCAGCCCCGCACCGATCATGACGCTGGGATTGCTGGTGTTCGTGCAACTGGTGATTGCCGCGATGACGACCGCTCCATCGGTGATCGACGTTCCACTGCCGTCGTTGACCGCAACCGTCGGGCCAGCCGACGTGCGGCCAAAGCCTTTGCCAAGCTGATCGCGCCAAACACGCTGCATCTCCTTGAGCAGCACGCGGTCTTGCGGGCGTTTCGGGCCGGCCATCGACGGCTCGACCGATGCTAGGTCTAAGCCAAGCGTGCTGCTGAATCGCGGAGTCTGAGACGCGGCGGTGCGGAACAGGCCCTGCTCTTTGTAGTACCGCTCGACAAGATCGACTTCGTTCTCGGTGCGGCCGGTGCGACGCAGGTAGTTGAGCGTCTCGTCATCGACCGGGAAGAAGCCCATCGTCGCGCCGTATTCGGGAGCCATGTTCGCGATCGTCGCGCGATCGGCCAGCGACATATGATCGAGACCGGGGCCGAAGAACTCGACGAATTTTCCAACCACTCCGTGCTTGCGCAGCATCTGAGTCACGGTCAAGACCAAGTCAGTCGCGGTCACGCCTTCTCGCAGTGAGCCGCTCAATTGGAAACCGACAACTTCTGGCGTGAGCATGTAAATCGGCTGACCGAGCATGACCGCCTCGGCTTCGATGCCACCGACTCCCCAGCCAACAACACCCAGGCCGTTGATCATCGTGGTATGCGAATCGGTCCCGACCAGCGAATCGGGAAACGCGACACCATCCTTCGTCAGCACCCCCTTCGCGAGGTATTCGAGATTCACCTGATGCACGATGCCGGTGGCCGGCGGCACAACGCGGAAGTTGTTGAAAGCTTGCGCTCCCCAGCGGAGGAAGCGGTATCGCTCGCCGTTGCGTTGAAACTCCAGGTCAATGTTCTGCTGCAGCGCGCTTGCCGTTCCGAACGAATCAACCTGCACCGAGTGGTCGATGACCAGATCGCACGGCACGAGCGGGTTGATCTTCTTCGGATCGCCTCCCATGCGAACCATCGCCGCTCGCAGCGCAGCGAGATCGACGACGGCCGGAACACCGGTGAAGTCTTGCAGCACAACGCGGCCAGGCATGAAGGGCAGCTCGACCTCCGCCGGTTTCGGAGCGTTCCAGTTCGCGAGTGCTTTCACGTCTTCTGAAGTCACGACAAACTCATCGACGTTTCGCAGCAGTGCTTCGAGCAACACACGAATCGAAAATGGGAGCGTGTCGATCTCGCCGAGACCAGCCAGTTTTCGAAGCTGATAAATCTTCCAATCGCCGCTCTTCGTCTTGAGATTGGCTTCCGCACCAAACGGGTTCATAGCAGGCATGATTTCTCCAAAAGTGAATTGGGCCGGATTGTAGCCCTGCCGGAACGACCCGCAAGAAACGACGGGAAGCTGGCGTGACGATTGCCTTTTCTCCCAGCAGATGGTTCCAATCCACTTTTGCCGTTGGAGATGGGTAAAGGCAGCAAGGAGTCAGTTTGTGAAAAATCGATTCATCGTCGGAATGTGCTGCTTTACTTTGCTCGGCGCAGTGATCGGCGTGGGAGAGATGATGAGTGGCGACGTAAGTTCTGGATCGGCTGTGGCTCCGCGGCGAGTGTTGTTTCTCTGCACAGGGAATTCCTGCCGCAGTCAAATGGCCGAAGCGTGGCTGTGTCAACTTGGCGGCGACCGTTTCGTCGCACTGTCCGCCGGGGCGAAGCCGGCCGGTTATGTGCATCCGCTGTCAATCGTTGCGATGCAAGAAGTCGGCATCGACATCTCGGCTCAAACCAGCAAACACATCCGCGACTTCTTGCCACCGGACGGAACTCCGCCCAATTTGATCATCAGCGTCTGCGGCAACGCGGAAAAAGAATGCCCCAACTTCCCCGGCCGAGTCGAACGCTGGCACTGGCCGTTCGACGATCCCGCTCACGCGACTGGCACCGATGACGAAAAGATGCTGGAGTTCCGCAGAGTGCGAGACGAAATTCGGACACGGATTGAATCGGAGTTGTTGAAATGAATGGGAGCAACGCGATGCGAATCACGAAGGCGATGGTCGTCTTGTTTACGGGATGGCTACTTGCAACCGGTGCGGCCTTCTCCGCCGAACGAGCTTTATGGACGACCTCGAAAGTTGTCGGTTCGCCGGACCCACCTGATCCATATCGATTGGAGTTGGCGTATCCGAAGATGCTGCTTGAGGAGCCGTTGTCGGCGTCTGTTGTGCCGGGATCGAAGCGGATGTTAGTGGCTGGACGGCACGGGACGATTTGGATGTTTGATGCGTCGGCAAAAGAGCCGCAGCCGCAGTTGGTCGGGGATTTGAAGCGTACGGTTTACGGGATCGCGGCTCATCCGCAGTTTGCGGCGAACGGGTATTTGTTCGTGACCAGCTTGGCTGATGCCGCGAATCCGTCACCGACCGGGAGCAAACTGTCGCGGATCACGGTCGCTCGTGGCGAGATGCTGACTGCCGATCTGAAATCGGAAACGACGGTGCTCGAATGGCCGTCGGGCGGGCACAACGGCGGCTGCTTGCGGTTCGGACCCGACGGGATGTTGTACCTCGCAACCGGTGACGGCAGCGGGATCGCCGATGGACTTGAATCCGGACAAGACCTCAGCGATTTACTCGGCGCGATCTTGCGAATCGACGTTGATCGGCCGAACAACAACAAGCCGTATGGCATTCCGAAGGACAACCCGTTTGTCGGAGTCAGCCACAATGGCAAAGTGGCTCGCGGCGAGATTTGGTCGTTCGGGCATCGGCAAGTTTGGAAGTTCTCGTTTGATCCGCCGACCAAACAGATGTGGGCGGGCGAAGTCGGGCAAGACTTGTGGGAGATGGTCTATCTGATTCAGCGCGGCGGCAATTACGGCTGGAGCGTTCGCGAAGGGGCGTATCCGTTTCGCCCAGAACGGACGAAAGGTCCGGGTGAGTTTCAGCCGCCGATCGTCGAACATCCGCATTCGGACTTCCGTTCAATCACGGGGGGCTGGGTGTATCGCGGCTCCCGGCTACCGGAACTGCTCGGGGCGTACATCTACGGCGATTACGATACCGGCAAAGTCTGGATGCTGCGCTACGACGCCGCAGCAAAAAAAGTCACCGAACATCGCGAGCTGTGTGACACGCAAGTCCGCATTGTCGAGATCATTACGGATGCGGACGGCGAGTTGTTGTTTCTCGACTTCGCCGGCGGCGGGCTGCATCAATTGGTCCCGTCGCCGCCGCCAACCACAACCCCGACGCAGTTCCCGCGCAAGCTCAGCGAGACCGGTTTGTTCGCATCCACGAAAGATCACAAACCGGTCGCTGGCGTGATGCCGTATGACGTGATCTCGCCGCTCTGGTCGGATGGAGCCAGCAAGCTGCGGTTCATTGCGATTCCCGGCGATGCGAAGATCGAATTCGATACTGTGATTTATCCGGCTCCCGCGCCCGGTTCACTTCCTGGCTGGCGATTCCCCGACGGGACGGTCTTCGTGAAAACGTTCTCGCTCGAACTGGAACCGGGCAACGCGAAGAGTTCGCGCCGGCTGGAAACTCGGCTGTTGCATTACATCAAGATGCCTGGCAACGACGACGAGTACGGTGCCCAGGTCTGGAACGGCTACACCTACGTTTGGAACGACGAGCAAACGGACGCCGAATTGCTCGACGCGAAAGGGTTAGATCGCGTCTTCAAGATCAAAGACAAGTCCGCTCCGAACGGCGTCCGCGAGCAAAAGTGGCACTTCCCTAGCCGAGCCGAATGCGCGTTGTGCCACACGATGGCGGCGAAGTATGTGCTCGGTGCGACGACCGAGCAGTTGAATCGCGACTTCGATT
>JANMIF010000072.1:0-2087 GCA_031375695.1 Planctomyces sp. | reverse complement strand
AATTGCCGCGACGCATGACCTTTCTCATCACGATACCGAAGAGGACTTCGATCGGATTCAGCCACGAGCTGTGTTTGGGAAGAAACACGAAGCGGATGCGATGCTCGGGATCAGACAGAAATTCGCGGCGTGTCGCTGGAGAATGCAACACGCCCGATTTCCCTTTTTGTTCCCAGTGGCCGATCTGGCTCGCAGCGTTCCGCAATCCACTCGACCAACGAGGCGGACCAATGCACGTTGAGGCAGTCCACCACGAACACCCACGGCACGTCGGAGGCGCTGGCCCTGACTTCTAGGCACATCATTGGTTGGTTTGGTTGAGCTCACGTTGGTAGCGAAGTTTGGCGATGCGTGCCCCATCGACCATGAGTTGGAGTTTGTCCCAGCCGCGCCAGAGGATGAGCTAGCCCGGATTTCTCACTCCGCATATGACACAAGACGGCTCGTTCGTGACTAAGTGTTGTGTTCGTCAGCACTTCACCACGATCACGGAGGCTGTCTTGTGAAAACAGAGTGTCAGACACGGTTGTTCGAGTTGCAACCCCTCGGTCGGCGGGATGTCGTCGCGGAATTCACTGGTGGAACGATCACCTCGGACGCGGGTGGAGTGTTGCTCCGCGAGGTCGAGGCGCGGACGGGGTTGCTGGAGCGGTTTGCGAGTTGCTTTGACGATCATCGGAATCCGGACAAGGTCGCCCATCCGGTCGCCGATCTGCTCAAGCAGCGGATCTTCGGTTTGTGTTTGGGTTATGAAGACCTCAACGACCACGAGACGTTGCGACGTGATCCATTGTTGGCGGTGTTGGTCGGGAAGGACGATCCGACGGGGCAGGATCGGGGCCGTGAGAAAGATCGCGGCTGTCCGTTGGCAGGGAAGAGCACGCTCAATCGGTTGGAGCTGTCGCCGGTCGGGGCCGACGCACGCAGTCGTTACAAGAAGATCGTGGCGCGGACTCGCGACATCGAGGACTTCTTCATCGAGGCCTTCATCGCCTTGCATCCGACTCCGCCGGAGGTGATCGAACTGGATCTCGACGCGACCGACGATCCGGTGCATGGGCACCAGCTCGGGCGATTCTTCCACGGGTACTACGACGAGTACTGCTTCCTGCCGCTGTACATCTTCTGCTGGATGTTTCCGCTGTGCGCGAAGCTGCGTCCGGCGAACATCGACGCGGCGGCGGGAGCGCTCAAACAGATTCAGCGAATCGTGGAGCGTCTGCGTCGCGCGTGGCCTGGCCAGAAGATTCTGCTGCGTGGTGACGGCGGCTTCTGTCGCGACAACCTCATGACGTGGTGCGAAGCCAACGACGTCTCGTATCTGTTCGGATTGTCGAAGAATTCGCGGCTGTTGAAGGTCATCGGCAAACCACTTCACGAAGCGAAGTTGGCCTTCGAGCAGACCGGCCAAGCGTCGCGTGTGTTCCACGACTTCGAGTGGTCCACCAAGAACAGTTGGAACTGTTCACGGCGTGTGATCGCCAAGGCCGAGCACTTGGCGAAAGGTCCGAACCCGCGCTTTATCGTCACCAATCTCCCCGCGAGCGAGTTCGATGCCCGCACAACCTACGAAGAGAAATACTGTGCTCGCGGCGAAATGGAGAACCGCCTCAAGGAACAACAACTCTGTCTGTTCGCCGACCGCACGAGCTGCACGACGATGCGCGCGAATCAACTGCGATTGTGGTTCTCGACGCTGGCGTACCTCGTGCTGGCGGTGCTTCGCGAACACGGCCTGCAGGGAACCGAGTTGGCCACCGCTCGCTGCGACACGTTGCGCACGAAGCTGCTGAAGATCGGAGCCGTGGTGACGGTGACGTTCCGCAAAATCTGGCTGCGTCTCTCTTCGGCCTGCCCGTACCAAACGTTGTTCGAACGCGTCCTGGCAAACCTCCGCGCGTGGCGCACACCCCACGCTTTGACGTGGGACGTCTCCACTGGATAGTTCGCGCCGTCGCTCGACTCTCGGCACACCCTCGGAACGCTCGACCGGGTTCGCCGTGTGCACCGAATCATCCGACCACCACATCGAATGGGCCGATCACGACCCAAATCGACTGCATTCACCGTCCCAATGGCCGTCGAAA
>JANMIF010000044.1:0-25465 GCA_031375695.1 Planctomyces sp. | reverse complement strand
GGCGGGCTGAACATTCACAGCAAACCCTTCCCATTCTCCCGAACAAACAATCGCCAGCCGACATCTGGCTCGCGAATTCACACAGAATCTCTTGCGTATTCTGCGCTATGCTTCCAACAAGGCAAATTGGCCCGCCGTGGGAATTCCGATCCTCACGCTTGCTCAACCCGCCTCGGTTCCGCATCATACACCGCAAGTATTTGGTCATGGTGTGGGCCGCAAGTCGCGGAGGAGCCGCCGTGGTGACTGAAATTTCAAGGAGATAATTCATGAGACAAGTGCTGTGGACTTTGTTGGCGGGCGTGAGCCTGTTGATTCCTGCCGTGGATGCGAATGCGAAAAACTGCTGCAAAGCGCCGAAATACAAAAAGGTAAAATGCTGCCAGCCACAAAACTATCAGTGTCAACAACCAAGCTGCCAAGCTCCGTCGTGTGCGGCACCCACTTGCTGCCAGCCACAACCGACGTGCTGCCAAGCTCAGCCAACCTGCTGTAGCGCCGGGACACCTGGTGCCGCGGCGTCAGCTGCCGCACCCGCTGTTGCGACTCCGGCTCCGCCAGCACCCAGTGGCGATGCCAAGAAGCCCTACGAAGAACCGGCTCCCGCGCCGGCCAAGCCGGCGGAAGCTGCCAAACCGGCCGAGGCACCGAAGCCAGCCGAAGCCAAGCCAGCGGACGCTCCGAAGCCAGCCGAAGAAAAGAAGTGATCTGTTCGTTGACTGACAATCCCAAAACAGCCCGGCTCAAAATTCCGAGTCGGGCTGTTTCTTTCATGAGATCTCCGGGCCGCTTCCACCATGACCGAACCTTCTCGCTCGCTGCTGGAAACCTTCGACAATCCATATCCGCATCGTGATTACGAGATCGTCACCGTCTGCCCCGAGTTCACTTCGGTCTGCCCGAAAACCGGCCAGCCGGACTTTGGCACGCTGTCGATCACATACATCCCCGACCGACTCTGTTTTGAGTTGAAGTCGTTGAAGCTTTACTTACAGCAGTACCGTAATCACGGCGCGTTCTACGAACACGTAACCAACCGCATCCTGGACGATCTAGTCGCCGTCACGCAGCCTCGTTCGATGACGATCGTCGCCGACTTCACCGCGCGCGGCGGAATTCGTACGAGCGTGAAGGTGCGTTTCCCGGCGACTTGAGCTCACGACCCAAACATACGCGATTATTCAGCGGGCGATCGGTGCCGGAACAGCGATCATGTCGAGCGTGATCGAGCGGTCGCGCACGCCAACGCCAGTGACTTGGGCCTTTGACGCGGAGGGCGGGCGTTGTCCGTCGTAGTACTTCGAGCGGAGTTCGTTGAGCTTCGTGCTCGCATCATTTTCCGAGACGTAATAGGTGGCTTTGGTCAGATGCCGCAGGTCGCTGCCGGCGGACTTCAGCGTCTCTTGCAGTTGATCGAAGATGTCCGTGACTTGCCCCGCGCCGTCCGCTTTCTCACGACAAAACAACCCGGAGATGAAGATCGTTCGCGGATCGTTGACCCGCACGACGCGGCAGAACACCGGCGAAGAGGTCATTCCCGGCGGGGTGATGAATTCCAACGGCTCGCGAGATTCCGGCTTCGGTTTCGCGGCGGCGATTAATTCGATCTCGATCGGCAAGGATGACTGCCATTCGACAAAGACCAGCGGCGGAGCGGGATTGGGAGCAAAGAACTCGATGATCGCTTGCTCGGCCTGAGTGGCTTCGGACATTGGCGTCAGAAAGCTCTTCACTTGGACGACGTCCGTCAGATCGCAGTCCAGATGCTGCAAAGTGGCCTTGAGACTCTGCATTGTTTTCGACGTGGCCTCACGCAAGTCAACTCCTTTTTCCGCTTGTCCGGAGATGTAAACTCGCGGGCCGAGCGGCAAGACTTTGCTGGTTTGTGTTTTGGAGTCTTTGGCACGGATCGCGATCGGCGAGCGAGCCGTCGAGTCGACAGCGGCAACCGCATCCAGCGCGACGAGCGTGCTCTCGCTCGACAGCCGAGTTTGTACGAAGCTGATCGCCATTGGTTCGCGACCTTTCCAACGTTGCGAGAGCAGTTGTCGAACCTCATCAGCGATCGTGTCGTTCACGACGTAAAAGTTCATTTTGATCGGTATCGGCGTGAGGCCGTCGTAGTCTTTCCAAGTGTCGCCCAGATTTTTCAGCAGCCAATCGAACTGAATTTCCACCGTCTTGCCGACGACGTTGCCGGATTCATCAAGAGGCAAAAACTGTCGTGTATGCACCAGTCCCGCCGAGTCGATCATCACGGCTTGTGCGGTTCTCGATTCAGACTTCACGCCGAATCGTCGGATTTTGTAACCCGAAACGTCAGCGAGGGCGGGTGCTCCACCGGACTGGGAATCTTTCCGAATCGGCGTTGTTGGGAACGCCCGCGCTCGCTCACGCTTCGGGTTACCAATGAGCGGCCCGGCCATTGGCGGCTTTTCGAAGAATTGCCGATCGTCGGTGACTCGCGGATCGCCCGTGCGAGTCAGTTCGTCTAGCAGTTGCTTTTGCAGTTGATCGCGCACGGCGGCAAACTTCGGATCGTCGGCGACATTGTGCAGTTGGTCCGGGTCGTTCTTCAATTCGAACAGTTGCTCGCTTGGCCGCTTGGCAAACGCGAGCTCAAAATACTTTTGCCACTCCGGATCGTGGCGATGAGTGATCAACCAAGCTTTCGTCGGACCGGCATCCATGTCGGACAGTGTGAGACGCGTGTTGCTCGCAAATGCTTCCGCACTCGGTTCGGCGGCGGTGTCGAGCTTGTACGGGTTCCCCATCGGCCAACGATCCGGTTCAAAATTGTGGATGTAGGCAAAATCGTTCGTGCGGATCGCGCGCTGCGGATACGGCAGATGGCCGTCCCGCGCGTCGTCCACATGCCGCTCGCGACCGGTCAACACGAATGACCGTTGCGGATCGACTTGCCCCGATTTTTCTGAACGCAGCACCGACACGAGACTCCGGCCGGTCATGGCCTCTGGCGGCGTGACGCCACCGATTTCGAGAAGCGTTGGGGCGAGGTCCATCAAGTTCACGAAGTCATCAACGACGCGACCGCCGCGCGTACCGGCTCCGCGAATCGCCAGAGTGACTCGCGTGCCGAAGTCGTACAGGTTGCACTTGCCATGCGTGAACCCCGGCGGCCCGTGATCGCCGCTAATCACGACCAACGTCTTATCCAATTCACCGAGCTTTTCCACACGAGCAAGCAATCGACCGACCGCCTGATCGAGCGCCTGAATCTCACCGAAATAATCGGCGATGTCTTCACGAACCTCGGCAACATCTGGCAGGAATTTTGGGAGCTTCCCTTTGAGTGAATCTGGCTCCAGATTCCACAACGCCTTGCCCGATCCTTTGACCCACTGCCGATGCACGTTGGTCGGGCCGAACCAATAACAAAACGGTTGATCACTTTTGCGATCCGCGAGAAACGCTTCAAAGTTCGCGTCGACTTCGCGATACAGCTCTTCCTTGGCGTCGTTGATCAGCCGCCCCTTTTCGACTATCGCGGTCACGTTTTCGGAAAAGTTGTTGAACCGCCCGCCGGCTTTTTCGTAGGCGAAGCGTTCACCGCCAAACGGAGCATCATTGGGAGTGCCAGGACTCCAGACTTTGTGAGTTTGTCCGATGTGATATCCGGCGTCATGCAGCAGCAGCGGGAAGCTGGGAATCTTCGGATCCCAAACGGCTCCCGACAGATTCGCCGCGCGGCCGGTTCGCCAAAAGTATTGCCCCGACAACAGCGAACTGCGGCACGGAGTACATGACGGCGCATTCACGAACGCGCGACGAAACAACACTCCCTCTCGAGCCACTCGATCGATGTTCGGCGTGCGGATCAGATCGTTCATCGAACCCGCCCCTTCGACCTCCGCGAGGATGCTCGCGTAGCGACCCCAGTCGTCCGCGAACACGAACAAAATATTCGGCCGCTTCGCCGATTCGGCCGCCGGCGTGAAGTTGGCAAGCGAGAAAACGAAAGTCGTGGTAATCAGAATCAATGATGCAATTCGCATGATGAAATCCTGAAGCTTCGGATTACTTGGCTACTTCAAGCATAAGCCCGATCGAAATGGACATAGCCGCCGTCAACGTGAATCAACTGGCCGGTCGTGTGACTGGATCGAGACGAGAGTAGGAACACGACCATGTTGGCGATTTCTTCCGAAGTCGTCATGCGATGTCCCAGAGGAATCCGTTGCTCAATCTGCCTCCGAGTTTCATCCGGGTTCGGCAATGACGACAGCCATGTCGCGTACATCGGCGTCCAGCATTCGGCGACGATGACGGCGTTGACTCGGATGCCGTACTTCGCCAACTCGACGGCCCATTCGCGAGTCAGCGCGTTCCGCCCGCCGTTTGCCGCCGCGTAGGCCGACGTCCCGCCTTGTCCCGTCTCGGCCACTTTCGAGCCGATGTTCACAATCGCACCGCGAGATTTCTTCAACTCAGGCAACGCGAACTGAGCCAACTCGTAGTAATGCAGTAGATTTTTGCGGAGCGACGCCAGAAACTTGTCGGTGTCGCCGTGCTCCAGGCTCACGCCATCATTGATCCCGGCATTGTTAACCAATCCGTCGATCCGCCCGAACCGATTGATCGCCGCTTCGACTGCCCGGCGGCATTCGTCGGTCTTGCTCAATTCCGCCGTCACCGCAAACGCTCGGCCGCCGCTCGATTCAATTGACGTCACGACCGCCGAGCAATCCAACTCATTTCGGCCGATGATGACTGGAATCGCTCCTTCGGCCGCCAATGATCGCACGATCCCTTCGCCAATTCCTTTAGCCCCGCCGCTTACGAGGATGACTTTGTCTTGCAGTTCCAGATTCATGCCGCCGACTCGCCAAAAGCCCGTGATGCCACCACTTACCGCGAAACACTAACCCGAAGCGTGAGCGAGGGCGAGCGTTCCAAAACAATTGTCGGACCAAGATAGAAATGTCACAGGGTTCGCCAACTTAGAAATGTCACATTGCTGTTCTGGGGGGCTGGCCCGTTCCGCGTAGGTGAGCGCCAGCGAACCGGAGCGGAACGGGCCAGCCCCCCCAGATTTTTCGCTTGGCTGCATCACTACCGCCGACGCCAAGGATGGTTCGCTGCGGGCTTGTACGGGGCTTTGTTTGACGCGGGCGGCTTGGGCTTGGGTGTCACCTTTGGCGGGCGGGCCGAGACCTCCTTCCAGGACAGTGACCGTGCGCCAGACGTCAATCGAATTGTTCCGTCGAGCAACTCGCTCACCAGGATCTTCTTCCGCGCCAACGACAACTTCTGATGCTCCGGCCCCAACTGAAATATCCGGTTGCACCACGACACCGTCCAGTCGTTCTGAACCACACGCGGCTCTTGGTAACACAGCACATGGTTCAGGTTCAGGCCGCGTGGAAGTGAGCGATGCAGATTCACCGACGACCGCGCTGCGACGTGGAACTGCTCGTTCAACTCATCCAGGTATTGGCTCTCCAAGTACGAGTTCGCCGACTCCAGTGTGTTGATCTGTTGCAGGCGAAGTGCTTTCACGAACCGGTCTTGAAAGACACCATGCCGACGCTCCACGCGACCCTTCGCTTGTGGGCTGTGAGCCAGGATCAACTCGACCCCCAACTCCGGCATCGCGCGGCCAAACTGCGTGAGTGGTGCGGTGTCCTGCAACGCCTCTTCGACCGTGGAATCCCGCGTGGTTTCGTAAATACTCGCCCGGTCCACATACAACGAACGAGGCAGCCCGTAGTGGCCGACGTACTCTCCAAACACCGTCATCGCGGCCGCCGTCGTCTCGCTCTCGAAGAACTTTGCGTGAGTCCAATTCGTGGCGTCGTCGATCATCACCATCATCGACGCCTTGCCGCGACGACCCTCGAACCAGTCGTGGTCCGAGCCATCCATCTGAACCAGTTCGCCCCAGTGCTCTCGACGCTCACGCCATTGACGATGCGGCGCGCCTCGCCGACGAGGCGACCACATTCCCGCTCCGATTAACCATTGCCGCAGAGTCTCTTCACTCAACTCTTCGCCATCACATTTCACCAGGTACTCCACCGCCAACGTCGGTCCGAAATCGCCATACTTCGCCCGATACAATTCCAGCACACGCTCGCGACGACCGACGTCAAACCGCCGATTCGATGCACGATCACGCAGACCGTGCTTCAAGCCGCAGGCCCCTGCCGACTGATACCGCTTCCAAATCCGCAGCACCTGTCGGTAACTCACCCCCAACAGTTCCGACGCCTTCGACAAACTGATCGAAGACCGCGAAACCTTCAACAACACTTCCGACCGCTCCCGCTCTTTGACACTCAGACGTAACTTGACCATCGGTCCCTCGGAAACGCCAACAGTGTGACATTTCTATCTTGGACAAGATGTGACATTTCTAAATTGGTCTGACAGCGTTCCACGGACGTTGATTGTCATTAAGACAACACGTCCTCGGCCTTCAGCGAGTCTGCTTCATCGGTAGTCCGTATTCGACTCGCAGAAAATCAAAGCCATCAACGTTCGCCAAGCGTCTCGCGAAAGCGTTTCAGGTCAGATCGCAACCGCTCAAGTGGCTCGATTCCAAAATGCTTCGGACTTTGAAAACCGTCAGGAAAATTGAGCGTCTCGTTCTGCGACTTCAAGACCGCCTCCAGCTTGCTCGCACGATCGGTTGGCTCCCGACCCGCGCGCGATGCGGCCGTCAGTGCGCTCAAGCCGAGATAGACCTGCGCGGCGGAATCCCAATTCGCGTACAATGCCCGTTCTGCAGTTTCGCCGCTCAATCGTTTCAATATCGCCGTGATCGCGTCATCGCCGAACATCTCGTGAGCGGCCGCAGGACCATTCAACAGTTCGGCCCAAGCACGCAGATGCCGCGACGACTCCATCGCGAGCCGCCGGACATCAGCCTTCGACGGATCGGGCCGATTCATCAACGGCCGAAGTTCCGCCAGCGACTTCCGCGCGGAGGCGGCGCTGTCCGACATCGGCGCGTCCGGCAACAAGTCGATCAGCGCCAGTGGCCACGAATTCCACAACGGCTTCGACACCGCTCTCGCCGCGTCCGTCCGAGCCTGTCGCCAACTGGCATCCTTCAAATCGTGATGACACGCAAAACAATTCCACTCCGCCAACTCCGGCCAAGCCGCCGCCAAATGTTTCTCAGCCACTCCCGCTCGTTGATCGAGCAATTTCACCGCCGCATCGGCCGTTGCTAATTGCCCGACCGCCCACAGCTTCGCCTCAAACTGGCTTGTGCCTTCAGGATTCTTTTCGCCACCCCCCCGTTCAGACCGCCAGTGCTTTGGCAGGTTGTTGTGAAACGCCGACATCTCGAAGAACAACCGCGGATGCCCCGCCGCGATCAAGTCATGATTCACGTCTCGACCCGGTGCGCCGACGTGGCATTCGGCACAAGCTCGCGAACGAACGAGCAAGTCTTTCGTTTCGCGAAAGCCGAGTTGTCGTTTTGATTCGCTCGACCGAGTCTTCCAATCCTTGCGAACGTGCGTCTCAACCCACTTCTCGCCAGGACCGTGACATTGTTCGCAGCCGACTCCATCAAACGGCGGCAGCTCGCGATTCGGCACCAGCCGGCCAACGCTCGCCACGACATCCGCATCGCTTGGCCCGGCCAGTGCAGCCGCAGTCGTCGGCGAATGACAGTTCAGACAAACCGCTGATTCGTGCGCCGGCTTCGGCAACTGTAACAATTCAGCCATCTGCTTCGAGAGGTCATTCAACAACACCGAATACGCGCGAGCATGTGAATCGTTCTGCAACCAGACGGAGTATTCGGCTCCGATCCCGTTCGCCTGTTTAATCCCGCCATGACACGCTGCCGCCGCACAGGAAGCCGTGCCAAGCAATCGTGACGGCGTTTGATCCCGAGTCGCCGGTTCTGTTCCACGAACCAAACCTTCCTCAGCGCGAACTCCCGATGCTGGGCGTCCGCATGCCCAAATCAGTCCGCCAATCACGCACAACACCACCAAGGGATGTCGTTCGCGCCGCAGTTGTCGCCAAGATTTCGTCATTTCGATTCGACAATGTCCTGCGGTGGATTCGTTTTTCGAGCCAACACTTGACGAGCCTTGCCCGTCAAGTCGATGACGAACAGGACAACCAGAACTAGCAATCCCGTCGGAAGCGTGGCCAGAGCCAGCCATGCCAGCATGCCCATTGAGTACAACAACTCACCGATTTCCATTCCGCAGCATTTGCAGGGATGCGAGTTCGCTTCATTCAATTCGCAACCCAACAAGTGCGCGATTCCTTCCGCCACGCCAGCACACAGAATCGGCCCAAACGTGAATGCCAGTACGAAGCCGTAGACGACAACCCTCTTCGGTTTGTTGGCTTGCGGCTTGTTCAACTTGTCGCCATCGCTGATGGTCATGGCTGTTCTAGTTTCCCCAGAGTTGTCTTATTTCAGCAGGCCATTCAGTCGTTCTTTCTTCGGATCGTGATACCGATGGCATTCGACACAATCGAACCGCGCACCTTGCATCGTGCGCGACAACAACTCACGCAACGACCCCTGCCCTTCTGCTCTCTGCCCTTGGCCATCTGCAATCTGACCGGCCACCGCTCCTGCCCCCTGCCCCGGCGATTCGGAATGGCATGTTCGGCAAACGGCGATCGACGGGATCAGGACATCGCCAGTGCTTTTGCTCTTGCCGGCATCAGCGTGACAGGCCGTGCAGTCGAGCATCCGATGTGAGCCGTGATGAAAGGTCGCATCCAGCAACCAGCGCTCGGGAATGTTCGGCGGCACGACGCGCCAATTGGCGAGCGATGTCGGGGCCTTCTCGACGAGCGGCTCAAGCTGATGGCAATACCGACAACCGCCCGACGCTTCGTAGCCGAACAGACTGTGCTTGTGTTGCTGAGCCAGCTCTTCGGCTGCGGCGACATCATCCAGCACAATCTTCGCTTGATCTTTCGTCAGCTTGCCAAAGTCCCGATGACCGGGGACCGGACGCAGCGCCAATTGATTTGGCTGATCGGTCGCCGGTTGAGGCAACAATTCGCCGCGCAAAGTTCGCATCGTGTACATCTCAGTCAAGAACCCGCGCACGACATCCGGAGTTTCGTGCGGGACTGACTGGCCGGGAAAGCGGTCGTTGTCGAACAGCAGAGGGTGACATTCTTGGCAGTGTCGCTCGAAGTGGATCGGTTTCATGAAGTGCCGGTCATTGTCTGGTTCATGGCAGGCTTCGCAACTTCGCGAGTAATCGACGAATTTCCGGTCCTTGCCGATCAGCCCGTAAACCGGCTTGCCGTCCTTGTCGTATTCGGCTTTCAAGTGAGCCGCATGGTTAAAGCGGACTCGGCCCCGATCCTGCCAGTGCGGCTTTTCGTCACCGGGTCGCTGCATGAACTGCATCACCGATCGCGCCGGATGCTTCGGGCCGATCGCGTCAATGCACGAACTGATTTCGTCGCATGCGTCACAGAAGCGCTTGAATGCGAACTCCGGATGCCCGTCCGGTTCGTCAAACCGAGTCGCTCGCTTGGCAAATGTTTCGCTCGGCCCGTGAGTGGTCTTCAAATCCGTGTGACAAGCGATGCAGTGCCGATTGCTGGGTCGAATCAACATTTCGGAGCCTTCGTGCTCCTGATGACACGCCGCGCACGAAATGTCCTTGTGAGCCGGCACTTGATTGGCGTGATGTTCCGCCACGCGATGACACGCATCACATTTGTGGTTGTCAGTCGAATGCACATCGTCGCGCAATCCGACCAACCGTTCGAGCGGCGTCCAGGTTGTGTGACACTTCGCGCAGTCGTTCTCGATCAACCGATGCGGTGTCGTGACTGGTCCAGCTTGATACGGCCGGTTGTCTCCGCGAGCGAATAGCAGGCAGACCCACATCAGCGAAGCCGACCCAGCCCAAAACGCCAGCCACCACGACGCACGCCGCGCCGCATTCGGACGCTCATGAGCGTGCAGATCCACACGACGGGAAAGTTCTCGGCTGGAACGCATGCTTGGATTATTTCATGGATCGCCGTCGGGCACTAGGGCTGAATCATCCAACAATCTTGCGATGTTGCTGATACCATCCGGTCACTCGACTCGCTGGCCAACTCACGAATGCAGGAATCTGGACGTCATGTCGATTGTAGTTTTGGGTTCGATCAACACGGATCTAGTGATCCGTTCGCCATCTCTGCCGCGTCCCGGCGAAACCGTGCTCGGTGGCGAGTTCTATCAAGCGGCTGGCGGCAAGGGGGCGAATCAAGCAGTCGCCGCCGCGCGGACCAGTCGCGAGCCGGTCATCTTCCTGGCTGCGGTCGGTGACGACGAGTTTGGCCGGCAGGCATTCGATGGATTGCGCCCTGAGAACCTCAATCTGCAATTCATCAAAACCGTCGTGGGCCAGCCTTCGGGAGTCGCGATGATTCTGGTCGAAGCGAGCGGGCAGAACCTGATTAGCGTGGCTTCAGGAGCCAATTTGCACCTGCGTCCTGCGGACGTCAACGCGGTCCCGGAGGACGTTTGGCGAACTGCGAGAGTTTTCGTGGCGAGCTTGGAGTCGCCACTGGAAACCGTGTTGGCGGGGTTGCGTCGAGCGAAACAGAGCGGGCTGACGACGATCATCAATCCGGCACCGGCTGATTCCGAGATCCTGTTCGTCATTGGGTTGAAGCTAATTGACGTGCTGACTCCCAACGAAACCGAAGCCGCGTTGCTGACCGGTCGCGAAGTCCGCTCAACGAGCGATGCCGAAGCGGCGGCTCGGCAACTTCAAGTGGCGGGCTGCTCGCGAGTGATCATCACTCGCGGCGAACACGGCTGCTGCGTTTTGGACGGTGAGTCGGTGACGCACATCACGGCACCGTCAGTCGCCGCCATTGATGCGACCGCTGCGGGCGATGTCTTCAACGGCGTTCTGGCCACGGGACTGTCCGAAGGCCGAACATTATCTGAAGCCGCATACTGGGCTTGTTCGGCAGCAGCAATCTCCGTCACACGCCGTGGTGCGCAACCGTCGATTCCGTCGCGAAGTGAAGTTGAAACATTCGTGGCACATTAACCCAAAGCGTATGCGCGAGTGGATTCTCCGTGAGACGATGATGGCGAGCCATGCGGAGCGCTCGCCCTCGCTTACGCTTCGGGTTAGTGTGTTGGCACGAGTGCGATTCGAGATTCAGGAAACATTACGATGCCAACCATGATGGATAATTTATGCTGCCGTTTTTCGATTCTCACGATTTGTCTGGGATGCTTGGCGTTGACCGTCTCGGATACTCAAGCCGATGAGTTTCCGCCAGAGTTTGTGCGGTTCAAGCAACACGGCGACAAGCCGGTGTTCACGGCTGCGGGACCGGAGACTTGGGAGGTCAAATTTCGGGAACGCGGTTGGATTGCGCTCGACCCGGATGCGGAACGGGCAACTCCGCCGAGGCCGAAGTATCGGATGTGGTACACCGGCTACGACGGAACTCGCGAGGGAGTCAAGAAGCTGGGCTATGCGACATCGTCTAATGGAATCGAGTGGATGCGAGCCTCGAAGAATCCGATTTACGATCAGCACTGGGTCGAGGACATGTCGATTGTGTCTCAGTCTGGGACGTTGCACATGTTCGCCGAGGGGCGCGGTGACTTGGCCCAGTTGCTCACTTCACGCGACGGTGTGACGTGGCATCGCGAAGGACAGCTCGACGTCCGCAAGGTGAATGGCCAACCGATTGAGCCGGGGCCGTATGGGACTCCGACCGCTTGGCTGGAAGAAGACGTTTGGCATTTGTTTTATGAACGCCGGGACGTGGGAGTCTGGTTGGCGACTTCGCGCGACCTCAAAGTTTGGACGAACATCAGCGACGAGCCGGTGCTGCGGCCGGGTCAGGGAATTCACGACCGCGACTTGATTGCGGTCAATCAAATCGTGAAGCACAACGAAAAATACTTCGCTTACTATCACGGCTCGGCGGCGGGGGAAACGCCGTCGCTGTGGAGCACTTGCATTGCCGTGTCCGACGACCTTCGGACTTGGCGAAAGTACGCCGGCAACCCATTGCTGCCGCGAGAACTGAACCGGTCCAGCGGCCTTCTGATCCGCGACGGCGATCAAATCCGGCTTTACACGATGCACAACGAAGTTTGGCTGCATACCGGGTCGCGCTGATCTACGTATCTCGGAGTGCTCGCGTTATTCTGCGAGCTGTTAAACTACGGTGATGCGTGAAACGCTGCGACACCGGGGGCTGACGCCACCCGGCTCGCCAAGGGATGTAGATACACGGATGGCGATCATGGAATGCGAACGAGATTTTTCAGAAGACCACGAGTTCAGCAAGCTGCTGGTGCGTGACTCGGATGTCGAATTGACTGTGGTCGCGCTGGAGATCGCGCGGGACGCCAACCCGAAGCTGCGGTTCGAGGAAACTCTGGATTGGATTGGAGCTCGCGCGGATGAACTGAGCGGTCCGGTGGCAGGAGCATGGTCCGAAGCGGATGGCGTTCGGCGATTGTGTGAACTCTTGGCCGAACGTCACGGGTTTCGAGGGGACGCGGCCTCGTTCCATTTGCCTGAGAGCAGCTATTTGCCGGATGTCATCGCGAGGAAAAGGGGCATCCCGATCAGCTTGTCGCTGCTGTACATGGCGGTCGCGCAAAAGGTCGGGATTGAGCTGAAGGGGATCGCGGCGCCGCAGCATTTTTTGACTCGATATGACGGCACGGAAGGGGCGCTTTTCATTGATGCCTTTGGCGGTGGGCAGATCATGGATCGCGGAGAATGTCTGCACTTCCTGCAAGGTTTAACGAACATGCCGAAGTCGGAATTGCGTCCGTGTTTGAAGCCGACCGATCCGCGGAACATCGCGATTCGGATGCTCAACAATCTGAAATCGCTGCACGCCAAAAGCGAAAATTGGCAGTTGGCGTGGCTAGTTCAAGAACGACTGGTGGCGCTCAAACCAACGTCATTCGACGAGCAGCGTGATTTGGCATTCATCGCGTTGCGGTGCGAACGGAGTCAGATCGCGTTGCGACTGCTGGAAGACTGCGCCGCTGAATGTCCCGAAGAGCAAACCGACTTGTTACAAACGCACATTGAAGAAGCCAAACGGCAGATGGCACGTTGGAACTAATTCGCCACTGACAATTGAAAACTGACAACTGATTAAAGGGACAATCATGCAGCTGACCTTCTTCGGTGCGGCAGGTGAAGTGACGGGCAGCCAGCATCTGATTGAAACGGACCAGCGGCGAATTCTGCTCGATTGCGGTTTGTTTCAGGGCCGGCGAGCAGAAGCTCGGGCGAAGAACGAACGGTTCTTCTGCGAGCCGAAAAAACTCGATGCCGTGATTCTGTCACACGCTCACATCGATCACTGCGGCAACCTGCCGGGGTTGTGCAAAGCCGGGTATCGCGGGCCGGTGTTTTGTACCGAGGCGACTGCCGATGTCGCTGAGATCATGCTCAACGACAGTGCGCGCATCGCAGCGGAAGACGCCGGTTATCTGCACGGCAGACTGCGGCCTGGGCATCCGTCGCTGGAACCGCTGTACGACGAAAAGGATGTGCGACAGTTGGTCAAACAGTTCCAAACGCTGAAGTACCGGGAATGGCACCAACTGTCGAAAGATGTCCGTATCCAGTTTCATGAAGCCGGGCATATCCTCGGCTCGGCGATCACCGAAATGGAATTGGCGGATCACGGCGAGGTTCGCCGCGTCATTTTCACCGGTGATCTAGGACGCCGGACGCTGCCGCTGCTCAACGATCCGGCGCTCATCGAAAACGGCTGCGACGTGCTGATTACCGAATCAACCTACGGCAACAAAATTCATCCCCCCGCCGAAGACTTGAAGGCGGAATTGCTCCGCATCATCAAAGAGGCGGTCGCGATTGGCGGCAAGGTGGTCATTCCCGCGTTCAGTCTCGGCCGGACGCAAGTGCTGGTTTACTTCCTGAACCAATTATCGAACGAAGGCCGCTTGCCGCAGATTCCGATGTTCGTCGATAGCCCGTTGTCGCGCAAGCTGACCAAAGTTTATCGCTACTACCAAGACATCCTGGACGAGGAAGTTCAAGAAGACCGCCGAACCGATTCCGATCCGTTCGGCTTCCGCGGGCTGACGTACATCGACAGCTCGCAAGACAGCCGCGCGCTGAATGACCGCAAAGGCCCGTTCTTAGTGATCGCTTCTAGCGGAATGTGCGAAGCGGGCCGAATCACGCATCATCTGCGGCACTCGGTCGGCAGCGAACGGAATACGATCGTGCTGATTGGCTACCAAGCCGAATACACGCTCGGCCGCCGCATCCAAGAACGTCACCCTCGCCTGCGAATTCATGATCGAGAATACGACCTGCGAGCCAAAGTGGAGATCCTCAGTGGCCTGTCCGCTCATGCGGACGCCGAAGATTTCCGCTGGTGGTTCGGGCACCTCGCCAAACACGGCGGCATCGGCCAAGCCTTCGTCGTCCACGGCGAAGCCGAATCACGCGCCGCCACCGCGCTTTTACTGCACGATCAATGCAATCACGACCCGATATTGCCGGAGTTCAAGCAGTCATTCACTGTGTGATGGAGTTGGCATGACTAACTTTGGCATGAAGGAACATCGAAACCATCAGCGATCGCATGCGGACTCTGAGTCCTTCACGCAGGCTCGATGAGTGGGAGATCAAGCACGGCGACCGCACACCGTCGAAGATCAATGCGGAATTGCAGCCGTCACGGAGGGGCTGTGAATGTCCCAGAAAGTCATTGAGTCAGACTGTGTCATGCCGAAAAGTTTCGGGGCATCTCCTGGCCCTTAATCACTCGAAAGCGTCAGTGTGACCAAGAGCCTTGAATAAACTCCGAAGCCGCTCCACAACCTCATCCACTCAGCAGGAGTCCGTCATGTCGAGTAATCGTCGAGAGTTTTTGGAAAACACGGGGCCAGTCGCCGCGGCCGCGTGGTTGTTCGTGGCGGAGGCGTCGGCTGAGGAGAAATCGCTCAGCGAAGCCGAGCGATTGCCGGTCGCGGTGATTGGGCCGGGCGGCATGGGAATGGCGCATACGAACCAATTGGCCGGAAACAAATCGGTGCGAGTGGCTTATGTGTGCGATGTCGATGAACAGCGAGCGGCTCGCGCGGCGGAGGCGGTGACGAAAGGGTCTGGCACGGCACCGAAAGTCGTGAAAGACATGCGCCAGGTGCTCGACGATCCGCAAGTGAAGGCGGTCTGGATCGCGACGCCCGATCACTGGCACGCTCCGGCGGCGATTCTGGCGGCAAATGCCGGCAAGCATGTGTATGTCGAAAAACCCTGCTCGCACAATCTGCGTGAAGGGCGACTGATGATCGAAGCGGCTCGAAGGAACAAAGTCGTGATGCAGGTCGGGACGCAGACTCGCAGCACCGCGCATGCGATCAAGGCCATGCAGAAGTTGAAGTCGGGCGCGATCGGTGAAATTCTGGTGGCCAAGGCGTGGAACAGTCAGCGGCGTGGTACGATCGGTAAACAAAAACCATCTGATCCGCCGTTGCATTTGGATTACGACACTTGGCTCGGGCCGGCCACGTTTGTCCCGTATCAGTCGAATTTTCTGCACGGCATTTGGCGATGGTGGTATCACTTCGGCTGTGGCGACATCGGCAATGACGGTGTGCATGACATTGATGTGGCTCGCTGGGGCTTGGGGGTGGAGACGCATCCGAATCGGATCGCGGCGCTGGGTGGCAAAAGCTTCTTCGACGACGATCAGCAACATGCCGACACGCAGTACATTGTTTACGAATATGCCGGCGCGACGAAAGCCGCTCGGCCCAAGCAACTGATCTTCGAGCAACGCATTTGGTCGCCTTATGTGCAAGAAGGATTTGAAAACGGCAACGCTTATTACGGCACCGAGGGACTGATGGTGTTCGGCAAGATCGGGCGCTATCAACTCTTTGGTCCGAAAAACAAGTTGATCGAAGAATCGACCGGCAGCCCGCCCGATCTGGCCGCGCATCACGCCAACTTTCTGGAGTGCATTCAATCCGGCGCGCTGCCGAATGCCGACATCGAGATCAATCATCTTTCGACCGCGCTGTGCCACCTCGGCAACATCGCTACGCGGGTCGGTCGAGTCGTCAACTTCGATCCGACGAAGGAGCAAATTGCCGGCGATCCCGAAGCCAGCAGCCTGTTGAAACGCGACTACCGCGAGCACTGGGGCACGCCGCGCGGATGACGGTGAAATTGGAATTCGAAATTTGCTGACACGATCGAATTCCCTGATTCCCATTTGTTCGCTGTGTTTTTTCGCGTCGCCGTGGTGTTTTCAGACTGCGGGAGAGTTGGTTTCCCGTTTACGAGTTCGCCATTAAGAATTCGGGTTTCGGGCTTCGGATTTCCCTGCTACACATCCGCCGATGAACGACACGACGGGCGAGCATCCGTCACGGCGTAGGCGAAAGGAACAACATGGCTCGGTTCATACCGCGGAAGCGGACGATTCTTGGCGGAGTTTTGGCGGCTGGGATTGCCGCCGGGCTGTATCTCGGAGCCAAGCTGCCTCACATGGGGAGCGGCTTTGGATTGGGTCAAGGAGGCGACGGGGTCATCGGACAGCCGGAAATCAGTGAGGTCTCGGTCAAAGCAGACGTGACGGGCAAGTCGGTTTCGCAACCCGACGATCTTAACCAAGCCGAGGCCTCGCCTGACAAGGATAAAGGTTCCACGCCGCGTCGGATCGAGGCCGATCCGCTGGACGATGTGTTGACGATCCTGGTTGAGGATCGACATTACGCCGTTTGGAAAAAGACTCGCAAAGGGAACGGCTATTTCCCGGTCGAAGTTTCCGAGATCGTTGATCTCGCCAGGAGTAGCCAACCCAATAACGATGGGATCCGAGTGCGCATTCTGCGCACCCGATCCGCGCGAGTCACGGCTTGGCAACCTCTGCAAGCCGAACTCGTGAAGGCCGGCATCCGCACCGACGAAATTACGGTGCCGAAAGAGTTGGTCAACGATTGAAGGAGTTGGGGAAAGCGCCGGCAGAGGCCCAAAAGAAGTACGCCCTCGAATCGTATGCGTGAACGAACCGTGGTGGTCACACCGCGAGCTCGCTTCTTCACGGGTTGTCGGCATCGCTCCACGAAGTTGGTGTGGAGAGATGGCCTTCAACCAAGCTCTTCAGTTGTTCCAATTCATCGACAGGAACCTTGAGAGCCTTGCCGATCCCGACGGCGTTTCGGAATGGGGGCACAACTTTTGGCCGGATAGCTCAAGCTGACTCGTTTCGCTCGCGAGTACCGAGCCGAACGCCTGTTTGCTTGGAGCGCCACCGCGACGCCGACTGTGCTGGAAGATAGCCGCCAACAGTTTCAGATCGAACCGGCTCATGCGGTGCGGACGGAGTTCTATCGGCCGAATCTGTCGCTGCGGATCACACCGGTTTCGGCCAGCGAGCAAGGTGTGGCGCTGCTCGATCGTCTGACTCGGAATGAGCGTGATAGCTGTCCATTCTGCGAACCGGTTTTTTCGAGAACCATTGGGATTTTTTATACTCCGCGCGGTTCTCAACGAGATGTTTCTCTGCAGGGACGTTTCTGAGAATTTACTGCCGTCGGCTGGGAAGGCCGTGAGATTTTTGCAAGGAGGCGGATCATAAGTTGGATGCGGATCGGCTTGACGGCTGACGAGCAGCGGATTGTGCGAACTGAGCGAGAGTCGCATACGGGCACTGTTGTGCGAAGGCGATTATGGGTCTTGTGGCTGTTGCATTGTGGATTGAAGTGTGAGCAAGCGGCGAAGGTCGTTGGTGTGGCCGTGTCGAGCGTGCAGCGCGACGTCAGCCTTTACCTCCGGGGTGGCTTGAAAGCTCTGCGAAGTTCCGTGCGCGAGCACCAACCGACGAGCGAATTGGCTGGATATCAGGAACAAATCCGGCAGTCGTTGGAGCAACAGCCGGCACGGACGATTGCGGAAACTTGCCAGCGGATCAAAGAGCTGACCGGTGTCGAACGGGGGCCGACTCAAGTGCGGCAGTTCTTGAAGGGGCTGGGACTGAAGTGGCAAACGGTCCGCGCGATCCCAGTGCCGCTTAAAAAATCTTGGCGGAGAATGCCGCCGACCAAGCCCTGTTTCTGGACGAAAAACTGACTCCCGCGTTGACGGCGGCTCAAACGGGTCAAGGGCACGTCTTCTTTGTGGACGCGGCGCTGGGACTGACGGGGCCCATCACGTTGGTTCTGGACAACGCCCGCTACCAATGCAACGCAGCGGTCATGGCCTGCGCCGATCAACTGCGAATCACGCTGATGTTCCTGCCGTCGTATTCACCGAACCTGAACCTGATCGAACGTCTGTGGAAATTCATCAAACGCCGTTCGCTCTACGGCCGCTATCATCCGGCCTTCGCCGATTTCCGAACCGCCATCGAAGAGACCATCACTCAACTCGAGACCACCTATGCCGCAGACTTGGCCTCGCAAGCCTCAGCCGCTTTGTCAGGCATAATGGCTTCTCGATGATTGATCACACTCGGACGCAGGCCAGGGAAATAAAGGGGGCAGATCGACCTGTCCTCTTTGTTCTCCACCCTGGATTTTGCACAGGCTTGTTCACTTCATCCAGCAAAGGGCCACTCAAGAACAATCAATCCTGACCGAAGCGGGGTACCCAATCGGCTCGAAGTAACAATTCGTGTATCCTGCCGCACCAACGGACGGTTGATCTGGTGCGATGTCGAAAGGGGCGAACATGCGACGTTGTTGGTTGTTGATTGTGTTGGCGACTTGTGTTCCGGCGCGAGCGGATGTTGGCGCTGAGGCTCAGTGGTTGTGGGGGTCGCGGTTTCCGCGAGCGGATCAGACCGCGAGGTTGCAGGCGGAATTTGAACTCGATCGACCGGCGGAGCGAATGGAGATTCGGGGTTTGGCGGATGATCGGGCGACGTTGCGGATCAATGATCGGGATGTCGGAGAGATCATCGGAACGAAACGGTTCACGGTGATCGAGAAGCGCGAACGATTCGAGTCCGGTCCATATCGTGTTTTGATCGAAGCGAACAACGTCGCCGGTTCGGCGGGAGTTTGGTTGCAGTTGGATTTCATCGACGCCAACGGCGGGCGACAGCGATTTGTCACAGATAGCTCGTGGCGGGTGAACAGCAAAGACAAAGACGGTTCGTGGACGTCACTGACTCCGGCGGTGAGCCTCGGGTTGCTGGGAGTCGCTCCGTGGTGGCGGCCGGTTGGGAAGCTCGACGATTACGATCAGTGGAAGCGGGCGAGCGGAGTTGGGAAAGCAGATGATGCGGCGCGGATTCAGGTTGTCTCTGGTTTTGAAGTCGAGTTGTTGCGGAGTTCGCAAATGGGAGAAGGGTCGTGGATCAGTCTGACGTTTGACGGGATAGGGCGATTGTTTGTCGGGCGAGAAGGCTCCGGCATCTTGCGAATGAATCTGTCGAACGAAAAAGAAATCAAAGTCGAGACGATCAACGATTCGCTGCAAGAATGCCGAGGGCTGTTGTGGGCTTTCGACAGTTTGTATGCGAACGCGAATAACTCGAAGGGGCTGTATCGGCTGCGAGACACGAACGGCGACGATTCATTGGATGAGGTGACGCTGTTGCGAGCGACTGGCGGCGGAGTCGGTCACGGGCGAAACGCGCTGGCTCTTGGCCCCGACAATTTGATCTATGTAATTCACGGCAACAACGTTTTGTTGTCGGAAGGTTACGACGCGGTGAAAGAGCGATCGCCGTTGCAGTTCCTCGCGGAAGACCGCTTAAGGCCGGTGACGTGGGACCGGTTCATGTTCGATGCCGCAACGCGAGTTCCAGCGGGATACGTCGCTCGCACGAATGCGGACGGGACGATCTGGCAGGTTTTCGCAGGCGGTTTTCGCAATCCGTACGGCCTCGACTTCAACCATGACGGCGACTTGTTCACGTTCGATGCGGACAACGAAGAGGATCAGGGAACGCCCTGGTATCGGCCGAATCGATTCAATCACATCGTGAGCGGTGGCGATTACGGATTCCGTCAGGGATCGGCGAATCGCCCCGGCTGGTTCGCCGAACATCCGCCGAGCAATCTCGACATGGGCTTGGCCTCTCCCACCGGCGTGAAGTCGGGGCATCGCGGCAAATTTCCCGCGCCGTACGATCGAGCGATGTTCGTTTGCGACTGGTCCTACGGTCGCATTCACGCGATTCACACGCGTCGCGACGGAGCGAGCTATCGCTGCGATGCCGACCTGTTTCTGGAAGGACAACCGCTCAATGTGACCGATCTGACATTCGGTCCGGACGGCGCGATGTACTTCGTCACAGGTGGCCGAGGAACTCAATCGGGTTTGTACCGGGTGAAGCCGATTGGCGTGCAGGTCGGAGTTACCGCGCGAGATCGAGTAGCACGTCCTGACCATCGGGAAGGGCGTGGACTAGGGCGTGCAAGCCACGCCCTTCCCGATGGTCAGGGCGTGCCACCCAATTCGTTTGACGAATCGACTCCGTTCGACAAGCTGTTCTCGCGGCTCGGCAGCGAGGACGTTTGGATGCGACATTCGGCACGAATCGAATTGGAACATCTGCCGCTCTTAGATTGGCGCGATCGGGTGTTGAGCGTTTCGAAGACTCCGGCCGTCAACCAAACGGCGCGGTCCAATCAAGAAATCACCTCACTGTTGGCCGTTGTGCGAGTCGCCGGATCGGACTCATCGTTGCCGGAATCGGAACGATCACGGATTTTGAATCGCGTTTGCGAACGATTGCTGGATCAGCCGTTCGAGCATCTTTCGGATGAGCAGCAACTCGACGTAATCCGTGTTTTCACGCTCGCGTTTGTACGGCTCGGCCGACCCGCGCCGGAGCTTGCTGTTCGCGTGATCGCCTTTTGGGCGAATCGATATCCGCATCCGCTTGAGCCGCACAATCAGCGGCTGTGCGAATTGCTGGCATATCTCGAATGGGAGCCGCTCGTCGCCAAAACGATGCCCCGGCTGGAATCGTCGGTCGAGCAAGAAGCCCTTTTGGCTTATCTGCTGATCCTGCGAGACGTGAAGTTTGGCTGGTCGATCGATCGACGGAAGCAGTATTTCGGGGCGTTGCGTCGAGCTGACAAATTTGATGGCGGAAACTTGTTGCCGATCGCCGTGAACGGCATCCGCGAAGATGCGGTCGCTTCGTTGTCCGACGACGAACGGAAGTCGCTCGGCGATTTGATCGAACCGGCGGCAGAAGTCGATCACGATCCGGAATCGACTCACGCAAAACGGCCGCTGGTCCGTGAGTGGACGATGTCCGACTTCGACGACGTGTTCAGTCCCGATGCGCCGAAACAAGCTTCACGTCACGATCCAGTTCACGGCGCGAAGCTGTATCGCGAGCTGTCGTGTGTTCGCTGTCACCGATTCCAAGGCGAAGGCCGAACGCTCGGACCCGACCTGACGTTCGTCGCGAATCGGTTCGGGCCGCGCGATCTGCTGGAGCACATCGTTATGCCGTCGAAAGTGATCGACGGCAAGTACCGGCAAACGATCGTCGAAACGAAATCGGGCCGCGTCCTGATCGGCTTGCCCGCTGGCGGCGATGCCACGAACGTGCTCCTCGCCGCCGATCCGCTGCGGCCAACAAAAGTCAGCCGTATTCCGCTGGACGAAATCGAATCGCGAAAGGCCTCATCCGTTTCACCGATGCCGGTTGGTTTAATGAATTCACTCACAAAGAATGAGGTGTTCGACCTGCTGGAGTTTCTCCGAGTCGGTTCGCCCGTCGAGTAGCCAACTCGCCGCGTGGACGTAGTCGAAAAGTTCTTGACCGGTGACGAATTGAACTGAGCCGGAGACATCGGTATTCACTGACCCGCGAAGCCAGCTATATTTCGCAACCACCTGGAAAGTCGATTATCGAGTTTCCGTTGGCCATCACTTCTGCTCGGCTGACGCTGACTCGACCTCAAGGGGACAACATGATCTGCAACAATGTGTTTGTGACTGTGAAGGACTCGCAGGACGTGGACGAAATCCGATCCCTGCTGCTCGAACAAACCCGGCTGTCGCGGCTTGAACCAGGTTGCGAACGCTTTGAGTTGTATCAATCACAGGCCGATCCCAAAGTTTTTATTTTGGTTGAACGCTGGAGTTCGACCGAGGCTTTGGATCAGCATCGGCTGGCGAAGGCATACACTGAAATCTACAATCCGAAAGTGCTGCCGAAAGTCGATCGCACGCCGCATCCGTGTACGCTGCTGGAGCCGTAAGGCCATCCTGTCGCCGAAGTCGTGAGACTTTGGTGCGGTTTGATCTCGATCCGAAATCTCACGAATTCAGCAACCAACGTATTCAAGTATGCCGTTCTCTAAAGGAGTTTTGTGATGTCCCGCAAACTGTTATTGCGTTTCAGCATCTCGGTCACTGCGATGTGCCTGGCTGTGATCGGAATCTGTGGCGATACACCGGATCGCGGCATTGCGGACTTTCCCAAGTTATCGGCGGATCAGGATTGGCCGTGGTGGCGTGGCCCGTCACGCAACGGGATCGCGGTTGAAGGGCAATCGGTGGTGACGGAGTTCAGCGACACCAAGAATGTCGTTTGGAAATCGCCGGTGCCGGGACGCGGGCATTCATCGCCGATTGTGGTTGGCAATCAAGTGGTGCTCGCTTCCGCTGATGAGAAGCAAAAGATTCACGCGGTCTTGGCGTTCGATCGCAAAACCGGCAAGCCGCTGTGGAAAACCGAGATCAGCAAAGGAGGCTTCCCGGCCAAGAACCATCAGAAGAACACAGAAGCCACGCCAACCGTGGCTTGTGATGGCGAACGATTGTTCGTGACGTTCTATCATCACGAAACTGTGCAATGCACCTCGCTCGATTTGAAAGGGAAAAAAGTCTGGCAAGAAACGGTCGGGCCGTTTCATCCGAAACGCTATGAATACGGATACGCTCCGTCGCCAACGTTGTACCGAGACACCGTGATCGTCTCGGCCGAGTTCGACGGCGAAAGTGCCATCACGGCACTGGATCGGAAAACCGGTAAGCAAATCTGGCGCGAGAAGCGAAACAGCGGCATCACGTTTTCCACGCCGGTCGTGGCGCATGTCGCGGGCAAGGATCAACTGCTGATTAGCGGAGCCAATCAAGTCGCGAGTTACGATCCGGCGAACGGCAAACCGTTGTGGTCAACGCCAGGAACGACCGCAGCCACCTGCGGCACGATGGTTTGGGACGGCGACATCGTGATCGCCAGCGGCGGGTATCCCGACGCGCAAACGATCGCCGTCAAAGCGGACGGAAGCGGTGAAGTGCTTTGGAAGAACGGACAAAAATGCTACGAGCAATCGCTGCTGGCTCATTCCGGTTACGTTTATGGCCTGACCGATGGTGGCATCTTGTTCTGTTGGCGAACCAGCAATGGCGAAGAAATGTGGAAACAACGTCTCTCCGGACCGGTCAGTTCGTCTCCGGTACTGGTCAACGGAAATATCTATTGGGCGAACGAGGCCGGAACGTGGTACGTCTTCAAACCGAACCCGGAGAAGTTCGATCTCGTCGCCGAAAACCAGTTGGGCGACGAAGCCTTCCCCAGCCCCGCCGCGGCCGGCAATCAACTCTTCATCCGCACCGCCAAACGCGATGGCGGGCAACGCCGCGAATTCTTGTTTTGCATCGGGAAGTGATGCAACTTGGTTGCCGCTACGATCCTGAACTTCAAACGACAATTCGCCGGTCACCTCGCGGCCATCGAACGATTGGTTGATCATCATTTTGTTTGGTGCGACAACGGCTAACGCCCAAGGTAACCCGGCGGCGGCCAACCAACATTGATTGCAGAAACCGTGCGGCCCGCAGCTGCGGTTGAACCGCGTTGTTCAAGGAAGCCGCTGGTCGCGGCAGGAGGGAACGATACCAGAGTTCGGTGATCGGTCAAGAATTCGTGCGGTGACGAACGCCTGTTGCTCCGAGTGAGGCAGAGTTCTTGACGGAGCGCGCTTCATGGGGAAGCGTGTCCGCGAGTCTCACTTGAGGAACTGAACATGGCTCGTCAGAAGAAAGACAATCCGTCAGCACTTGTGTCCAATTCACCGTCGGTCCCTGCGAACTCGCCGTCGGTCTCGGCGACATCACCGTCGGTCTCGGCGATGATACCGGAGGTCAAGGGTCCGGGGCGGAAGACTCGGCCGGTGTCGAAGTGGGAACGGCGGTCGAGGCCGCCCGTCGCCGAGACGCCGCTGGGGCAACGCATGCTCCAGGATATGCAACTGGTCGGGCACAGCATCTCCACGCAGGAGTCGTATCTGCGAGCGGTCAAGAAGCTGGCCAACTATTGCGGCACGTCGCCGGACCAAATCACCGAGGACCAATTGCGGCGGTATCTGTTGCATCTGCGGAATGAGAAGCAGTTCGCCGCCGGGTCGCTGAAGGTGGCCTATCAAGGGATTCGGTTCTTCTTCACGCACACGGTTCGCCGCGACTGGCAGACGCTCAAGCAGCTCAAGGTGCCGCGGCAACGGACGCTGCCGGCGGTGCTCTCGCGCGAGGAGGTGCGGCAACTGTTGGACGCGGTGCGGACGCCGCACAATCGGGCGTTCGTGATCGCTGTGTATTCGCTGGGCCTGCGGTTGCAGGAGGGGCTGCACTTGCAAGTCGGCGACATCGACTCGCAGCGGATGCTGGTGCATGTGCATCGGGGCAAGGGAGCGAAGGATCGGTATGTGCCGTTGCCGCAAAAGACGCTGGACGTGCTGCGGGCTTACTGGCGGACGCATCGCAATCCGGTGTGGCTGTTCCCGGCGACCGGTCGCGATCACCAGCAGGCCGCCACCGCCAACCAACCGATGGCCGAGAACAGTCCGCAAGGATGTGTGAAGAAGGTCGTCAATGAACTCGGCTGGGCCAAGCGGGGCGTGAGTCTGCACACGCTCCGGCATTCCTACGCCACGCACTTGCTGGAAAGCGGCGTCAGTCTGCGGCTGATCCAGAAGTATCTGGGCCACAGTTCGCTGCTCAACACGACGGTCTACTTGCATCTCACGGCGGCGGGCGAAGAACAAGCGCGCGTCGCCATCAACAGTCTGGTGAGTTGACCGCCATGCCCACCGTCGCCGAGATCGCGCGGCGGTTTGGCGGGGCCTATCTGCAAAAGTTCCAGGCGACGATGCCGGTCGAGCAACGCAAGGTGCTGGGCCTGATCGCGCGCTGCCGGAACGATCTGGGGACCGTCGTCTATCACTGTCAGACCTGTCAGCGTCAGCACGCCATGCCGCGCTCGTGTGGCAACCGGCACTGTCCGACCTGTCAGCAAGACAAGACGAAGACCTGGCTTCAGAAGCAGATGTCCCGCCTGCTGCCGTGTCCTTATTTTCTGTTGACCTTCACGGTTCCCGCGAGCCTGCGGGCCTTCGTGCGCTCACATCCGCGCGCGTGCTACGAGGCGCTGTTCGCGGCGTCCAGCGAAACGATTCGCACGCTGGCCGCGGACCCCAAGTTCGTCGGCCGCGCGAGCGAAAAGGGGTCGGGTTCAATTTGTGCGCAGCACCCGAAGG
>JANMIF010000014.1:0-13625 GCA_031375695.1 Planctomyces sp. | reverse complement strand
GCAAGAGCGTCAGTTCCATCCGTGGCTCCTCGCATCCAATCTCCAACGCGATTCACGCGGCTCCTTGGCACGCGGTCACTTCAACTTCTACCCTCTTTCGTAATTCCCAAACAGACCTCCCCGGATCGCCGGTTGAGCCTTCGGCAATTAACGCTCTGGCCATCGGGTCAGATAACGAAACTTGATTGATGAGGGAAAGTCATGGGACGCAAGTTCGGCTTCTCGTTTTCATGGAAGCGTGCGTCAGGTTTGTCGGCGGCAAAAGGTAAGATTTCTCGCGCGATCGGCATTCCGCTGACTCGTGAAGGCCGCCGCCGGAAGTTCGGACTGTTCGGGCTTGGTGCGCTTACGCCACGCCGCTCGACTTCAGATTCTCCAGCCGCCAACGAAGGGACATCAGGTTGCGTTGGCTGTCTTGGCTTGTTGATCGTCGTTCCCTTGTTCGTTTACTTCATTGGGAATCGAACATCGACACCTGCGACAAAGGGCAGTCCTTCGTCGGTTAGCAAAACGCCGTCACCATCTCTGATTCCAGAACACGCGAAGCAAGAGAATCGCCGCGAGGCGACCGAACGCGCGCTACTGAACGTCCCAGCAGAAAAGCCAAAGAAAACGAACGCCGAACCATTGGCGGACGTGGAGCGTCCCAATAAGGCCAACGATTTAGAGGCGAACGAGAAGGCCGCCGCGAATAAGCTGAAACTGGCGAAGAACTTGTTGAAGAAGGACAACAACTTAGCGGCCAAGCGATGGCTTGATGGCATCATCAAAGAGTATCCAGACACCAATGCCGCCTCCGAAGCGGCCGAGCTTCGCAAAAAACTGTAGCTGCAACGCTGCTGGAGATTGCCGTCATTGTCACAGCGATAGCTGCGGCAGTCGTGCTCGCAATTGCGAAGTCTTAAGGAGACGAGAGATTATGGCAACCGACGAATCCAGAGCAGTGTCTCCAAGCTACCAACTCTTCATGTTGGCGCTTTGCCTTTATGCGCTTGCAGCGTTGGCGATCCAGGCCACGGTTCAATTAGAACCTGAAACCAGGAGCATCCTTGATTATGCCGACTATGCGGTCTGCGGCGTGTTCTTCATCGACTTCGTCATCAGCTTAGTCCGCGCACCTGACCGCTGGCGTTACTTCATCACATGGGGATGGTTGGACCTTCTTTCGACGATACCGACGATTGATATCACTCGGTGGGGTCGCACGGCACGAATTCTCCGAGTCTTCCGAGTTCTGCGCGGACTTCGGGCATCCAAACTCCTGGCGACTCTCGTTGTTCGACGGCGCGCCGAGAATGCCTTCCTGACCGCCAGCCTTGCGGCACTGATGCTCATCACCTTCTCCAGCATTGCGATCCTACATTTCGAGACCGATCCAGAGGCGAACATCAAAACGGCTGACGATGCCGTTTGGTGGGCCTTCTCAACCATCTCCTGTGTCGGTTATGGCGAGCGATACCCCGTGACCGGAGAGGGTCGGTTCATCGCCGCAATACTTATGGCAGCGGGGGTTGGACTGTTCGGCACGTTGTCCGGTTTTTTGGCTTCGTGGTTTATCGGTCCGGCGCGAAAGGAGGATGTCAACAGCGACATCGCCGCTCTCCGAAAGGAAATAGTTGAGCTTCGAGAGGTTCTTCAACGGAACGAACGCCGCAGTGACTGACGAAGCGTTGTTCGTGTCGTTCCACAACGGCGCGTCGGTTCGATTGATGGATGGCGCAAATTAGCGGTGCGACGGCGGGGACCGACGGTGGGTTTGGACGACCGTCCCACTTTTGCGAGCATACGTGCGGACTTGGACGGTCTTTTTCCCAGCAGCTTCGACGACGTTGATGCCAAAACCACCAATGAGAGGAACCTCGGCTGGAATGAATAACGACGCAATGAGCAGGGCCAGACCAAGCAGAATTTTTCGCACGATGAACTCCTTCTACGAGGCTATGGGTGTATCGCCGCAGCGATCACGATGCCGAGTGAGATGATCACGGAAGCAAGGATAATTGCCATTGGCATGTTGCCCTGCTTGATGAGTTCCCATTCGTCAACTTTTGGTGTCGAAAGATCAAACATTTTCAACGCGATGATAATTCCGAGGCCCATTGCAACCGAACCGACAATTGCCCAACCAAACGTGATCAGGTACGAGTTGAGAATCTCAGGCATTTGGATTCATTCCTTCTTCGGTTACAGCTTGTTACTCAAAGATGACGAACGGTGGACAACGAACGAGCGAACGATAATTGCACAACTATGGCAACGGTTATAGGTCGCATTCTTCGGATTTGTAAGCTATCCCCAGCCCGTGAGCAGGACGAAGACCACGGCGGCACTCAATGACGCGACCGCTGGGTTGCGTTGGCACCACTTCCTGGCTCGTTCCCATTGCGTGATGGGGCGGGAGTGGATTGGCTCGCCGTGGAGGAAGCGGTGGAGTTCTTGGGCGAGGGCGGCGGCGGTGGGGAAGCGGCGGGACGGGTCTTTCTCCAGGCACTTCAGGCAGAGCGTGTCGAGGTCGGCGGGGACTTGGCTGTTGAGCTGCGACGGCGGCGGCGGGTCCGCATTCAGAATCTGCTGCATGAGCAGCTTCGTGTCTCGCTCGGCGCGGAAGGGGCGTTCGCCGGTCAGCAGCTCGAACAGAATCACCCCCACGGCCCATAAGTCCGTGCGGCGATCGACGGCGTGGCTGTCTTGCCATTGCTCCGGCGACATGTACGCGGGGGAACCGAGCAGTTGACCGGCTTGCGTCATCACGTACTCGGCCTCGGTGTCACGCTTGGCCATGCCGAAGTCCATTACTCGCGGCAGGCCATCCGCTCCGATCAGAATGTTCGCGGGCTTCAAGTCTCGATGCACGATGCCCGCCTCGTGAGCGACGTGCAACGCCTCGGCCACCTGAGCGCAGAGCAGAGCGATGTCTCGCGGCGGCAACAACCGGTTCTGATCTTTCTGGGCATTCGCCCGTGCGGCCAAGTCGGTGCCGAGGATGTACTCGCTGGCGATGTACGGCCGACCGTCCACCTCGCCGACTTCATACGTGCCGACAATGTGCCGATGCTGGAGCTGCGCGGCCGATCGCGCTTCACGAGCAAACCGTTCGGCCAACTCCGGCGGCAACCGCCGCTGATGCGGACGCTTGATCGCCACGTCTCGGTCCAACTGCGGATCGTAGGCCCAAAAGACTTCGCCATAGGCTCCACCCCCAGCCGCTTGAGCAGTTGGAAACGCCCCGAAGGCTTCGATCATCGGCGGTCGCTGAGACGCGACGGGGGGCGTAGCCGCCGATGCGGACTTCGGCTCGCCCGTGGCGTCGTGATCGTGATACGGTCGCGTCTTCGCAAGGGCGCTTGGATTAGGATCACTGCTAATTCGACTGCCACACTTTGGACACGTCACGTCGCGTCCGAGTACGACATCGACGAGTTCAATTACGACGTGACAATGCGGACATTGAAGTTGCATGGCTGCTCCTCGCGCCAAGAGTGCGATTGGTCAAGGAATAGGTCATCAACGTCGTATCGCAGCCGGTGGCTTTGACAACTGTACTCGGCGTCGGCTTCGGTGAGCTTTTCCTTCCGAGTAATTTTCGAGCTTCGTGTCACGGGCCTTCAAGACTTCGCTGAAGGCTCCACGGCCGAGCGATTTCAGCAACTGGTAGTGCCCGATCATTCCCAGCGTGCCATCGTCGGCCACCGTGTCGAGATCCTTGGCCAGATTGAAGCAACTGCCACACGCCGGACACGACACATCCCCCGACGGGTCGCCATTGACCACTTCCACCGGATTGTGACAGTGGGGACAGCGGATCTGCATGATGCTCGCACGCTAAAAACAAGCGGTGCGAGAAGCAATGCTGTCGGTAAGGCGACCTTATGCGGATTACGCCACTTGCGAATGTCGTGCGGACAAATCGGCGATGAGAGTGAGGGTCAAGGCAGCTTGACTCCCAGGTTCTTCACCAGAAACGCCCATTGATCGGCGACTTCTTCGATGATTTTGGAAGTGGGTTTGCCGGCTCCGTGGCCCGCTCGGGTTTCGATACGGATCAGCGTCGGGGCGTCGCCGGCCTGAGCGGCTTGCAGGGCGGCGGCGAATTTGAAGCTGTGGCCGGGGACGACTCGGTCGTCGGTGTCGGCGGTTGTCACCAGCGTGGCGGGGTATTTTTTTCCGGGCTTGATGTTGTGGTATGGCGAGTACGCTAGCAACGCCTTGAACTCGTCGGGGTTGTCGGCGCTGCCAAAGTCATCGACCCAAAAGCGGCCAGCGGTGAATTTGTGGAACCGCAGCATGTCCATCACGCCGACAGCGGGCAGGCACGCGCCGAAGAGCTCGGGGCGCTGGGTCATACAGGCACCGACCAGCAAGCCACCGTTGCTGCCCCCTTGAATTGCCAGCTTGCTCGGTTGAGTGAATTTGTTGGCGATCAGATATTCGGCGGCGGCGATGAAGTCGTCGAAGACGTTTTGTTTTTTTAGTTTGGTCCCACCTTGATGCCAGTCCTCACCGTATTCGCCGCCGCCACGCAGGTTGGCTACGGCCAGGATGCCCCCCATTTCCATCCAGGCCAGTCGCGACACACTGAACGCGGGCGTTTGCGGAATTGAGAAACCGCCATAGCCGTACAGCAACGTCGGGTTGTTGCCGTCCTTTTTGAGTCCCTTTTTATGAGCGAGAAACATCGGGACGCGCGTGCCGTCTTTGCTGTTGTAGAAAACCTGATTCACTTCGTAGTCGTCGGGGTTGAATTTGACGTTCGTTTGGCGAAAGACCTCGCTTTTCCCAGTCAGCAAGTCGTAACGAAAAATGCTGGCGGGAGTCGCGTAGCTGGAGAATGAATAAAACGTTTCGGTGTGCTCGCGCCGGCCGCCGAATCCGCTCGCTGTGCCGATGCCGGGGAATTCGGCCTCGCGCACGAAACGACCGTCCAAACGGAACAGTTTGACTTGCGTCTTCGCATCTTTGAGGTACGTCGTAACGAATTGATTCGCGACGATGTTCACACCGATCAACGTTTCTTTCGATTCAGGAATCAGCTCGCGAAAATGTTCGGGCTGCGGCTGGCGCGTGTCGATCGCGATGACTCGCTTGCGTGGGGCGTTGAGATCGGTCTGAAAAAAGAAGACTGGTCCGTCGTTGCCGATAAAGGTGTATTCGTTGTCGAAGTGCTCGATCAGGTCGATCGGCAGGCCATACGGTTCCAGAAGGTCTTTGTAGGCGACGCGATATTTGTCGTCGGTCCCTTTCCAGGTGGTGATGATCAGGTACCGGCCGTCTTCAGTGACAGTCGATTGAAAGCCCCAGTCGGGATGTTCGGGCTGCCGGTACACGAGCACATCCTGCGACTGCAACGTGCCGATGCGGTGATAAAAGACTTTTTGGTTCTTGTTCAAATCTTGAAAGGCAGCACCGGGCTGAGGCTCGGCGTAGCGACTGTAGAAAAAGCCGCGATTGTCGCTCGTCCACGAGACGCCGCTGAATTTGATCCACTTCAATTCGTCCGACAACAGCTTGCCGGTTTCGACATCGAGCACGCGCCAAGTGTTCCAATCGGAGCCAGCCTCGGCGACGCTGTAGGCCAGCAGTTGCCCGTCGTCGCTGAACGACGTGGCTGCCAGCGCGACCGTGCCGTCCTTCGACCAACTGTTTGGGTCGATGAGCACGCGCGGCTCGCCGTCGAGCCGGTCGATCACGTACAGCACCGATTGGTTCTGCAAGCCGTCGTTCTTGCTGTAGGCATATCGCCCGCCGACCTTCGAGGGGACGCCGAATTTCTCGTAGTTCCACAGCTCCGTGATCCGCTTGCGAATCGGCTCGCGCTGCGGGATCGACTCCAGAAACGCGAAGGTTTGTTTGTTTTGAGCCTCAACCCAAGCGGCCACGTCCTTCGATTGCCGCACGTCATCTTCGAGCCAGCGATACGGATCGGGGATTTTCGTGCCGTGCAGTTCATCGACGTGATCGATCTTTTTCGTTTCCGGGTATTTCATCCGTTGATCTCCCGCAACCAAGCTAGCCGCCAGCATGAAAAGGATCGTTCCACAAATCGCCATCAAATGACCGCGCCGCATCGGACACCTCCGTTGTGATAAAGCTCGGCGGAAGATAGCTACAATCGCGTTGGCAGGACAATTCAGGTGAAGCCAGAATGATGAAGGCGGAAACATGCGCGGTCTGTTGATTACGGGGACGGATACGAATGTCGGGAAGACTCATGTAGCTTGCGCGATCATTGGCGATTTGTTTCAAGCGGGTCATCGCGTTGGCGCGTATAAGCCGGCTTGCAGCGGAGCGATCGTTGATAAGACGGGCTTCGCTCGTTGGGAGGATGTTGAGGCGTTGCGGTTGGCGGTCGGAGGCGGATGTTCGGCGGATGAGGTTTGTCCGCAGCGGTTTGTTGCGCCACTCGCGCCGCCGGTGGCGGCTCGGTTGGAACATCGGATCGTTGACGCAACGCAGCTTGATTCTGGGTTGGAAGCTTGGCGGTCGAAATGCGATGTGGCCGTGATCGAAGGGGCGGGCGGATTGTTGTGTCCATTGACCGAACCGCTGTCAGTGGCGGATTGGGCGGGGCGAGTCGGTCTGCCGCTGGTGATTGTGGCTCGCACGAGCTTGGGGACGATCAATCACACCTTATTAACTGTCGAAGTGGCTCAGCGCCGTGGGTTGAAGATTGCGGGGATCGTGCTGAACGAGCCAACGGCCGTGCCGGCCGAGGATTTGTCCGCTGCGACGAATGCCGCCGAGATCGCGGCTCGGACGGTTATTCCGATCCTGGCCGTGCGGCGATATCAGGCAAATGGCTGGCAGAGTCGCTTCGGCGAAAGCCTGCAATTAGATTGGTGGGCGCTGGCGGATTGTGGCTAGGGTGAATGAGGCATTCATGGCGATGGAAATGATCTGCGGTTTGTGCCGCGGAGTGATGCTGGTGGAGCAGGTAGGCGTCGTCGTCGAATGCCCGCATTGCGGCGGGCATGTGCGAGTTCCCGGTCCTGAAGAAGACGCCTCGCCGCCACCACGAGCTCCCAGTTCGCCGCCAAGATCGAAGTCCTCGTCGTCGTCCGCACCACAATCATCGAAGCCGAAACAAAAGACCGTTCAGCCAGAGTCGCGATCCGTTCGTCCGCCCGATGCGCCGCAGCCGACAAGCAGCCAACCTAAGTCGCCTGTCTCAAAGCCCGATCAGCCAAGTTCCAAACGTCGCGATCCTATTCCTCCGCCGGTCGATTCCAATCCGTTTCCGTTCTTTGAGTCCCACGAACAACCCTCAAGTCAGGAACCGCTTGCGGCCGACGATCATCCGTTTTTACTTTTCGGCGCGGCGGAAGCTCCCGCCGCGCCGGCTTCCAAACCAACGAAAACAATTTCTAATCAATCGGCTTCCAAGCCACCCGCGCCGCAATCCACGAGTCCGCCTCGCGAGGTACGAAAACCGGATGCGGCTAAACCCAATGTGGCCAAGTCCGAGAAGCGGGACGTCGCCCCGCCGCCGTCGCCGTCACCAGTCAAAACGAAAATCGAGAAACCGAAAAACAATCCGCTGCAAACAGCCGTTGACTCACCGCCGCTGTTTCCGTTGTTTTCCGATGTCGAGCCGCTCGCCGCGACATCGCCTGTCCCAGAACCAAAAGTGGTAGCTGAGACACCTGCGGTCGAAGCCCCTGTGGATTTTTCAATTCTCTTCGGTCATGCCGAACCGGAAGCAGAGCCAGTTCCGTTAACGGTCTTTGAACAATCGGCAACGCAAAATCCCAAAAGCCCAGGCGAGCTGGAGGGCGTTCGCCCACGAACGATGTCACTGGTTCGGGAGCTAACGCCCACCGGTTCGACTGAGAAAGTTCCGCTGGCCGATCACTTTGGCTCGGCTGATTCTGACTCAGCCGACGCACCAATCTCAGTCAAAGAATCACCGGCGGCGGAATTGTCGGACACATCGGCCAATGTGCTCGACGAGGCACCCGACGAATCGCATTCCGCGAGCCAAGTTTTCGGAGATATGTTTGGCGAACAATCGAGCCCGGAAGAAACGTTCGCGCCGGCTGAGCCTGCCGTAGATGAAGCGCCGCTAACATCAGAACCGGATTCCGTCAGCAATCCGCTCGACCAAATGTTTGCACCCTCGTCCGACACGGTCCCGGCTGAAGATCGCGAACCACACGAATTCGTTGCGGCTGTCGAAGTGCCGAGCTTCGAGTCGATCGAACCTGACAAGCCGGAACCAATCGCGGCGGCAATTGTCGAGCCAGAGAAATCGGACGACTTGCCAATTCAAAATGAAATGTCGGCCGAGTTGGAAGTCGCTCCAACCAGCGATGCGGCTCCCGATTTCTTCCAGTTCATTGGTGCCGACGCCGACAAGATCACCTCCGATTCTGACGTGGATCAGCCGATTGTCAGTAACGAATCGGATGACGTGGAAAACGCCGCGTCTCCGCAGTTGCTCGATGATCCGATTGCCGATTCGGAGGATGCGCCGCAATTGGTGGACGATGCTGACGAGGATTCTTTGTTCGGGACGCAGTCCCAAGGAATAGAATCGTTGAGCGGAACGGTCGGGACGGAGTCTCAACCGACATTGCCGGAGGATTCATTGTCGGTTGCGATGCTGGCGTCGATGACAGCTGGCTTGCCGTCTGAGGTCACCGAGCCGCCGCGCGACAGTTTGGAGGCGTCGAACGAAGCGGAGGTCATCGCATTCGATTCGGAACAGCTCCGCGAGCCATACGCCGATGTGGACCCGACGACTCCCGATTTCACGGCTCTCGATGATCAACCAGAATCGCCCATGCCGGTTGAAACGCCGACAACCGCGCTGGCCGATGAGGTCTCTGTCGCCGACGAGCCAGTCTTGTCGCACTTCGATGACCTTGCCAGCGACGAATCATCGATTCCCGACAGCTTGACCGAAACGTTTCACGAAGACGAACCGCAAGTTCTTGGCGACAGCGAGCCAGATGACGAAACGTCGGCCAAAGCCGTCGCCGCCCCCGTGAGCACCATCGCTCCGAAGCGTGACGTGGACGGCTACGTTTGGATTTCCAAAGGGAAGCTGACCATGCTGATGGCGTATGCCGCCGCCATTACGCTCGGATTTGTCATGGTCTTATTCCGATTCCTTCAGGCTGGCGGGGCGGGAGGCGGCGGGAGTAGCGGCGGCGATCTGGAAAGTCTGCCCGATCTATCGCCACCCAAAACTAAGAATGGCAAACAGGTGCAGTTCATTCTGATTCCGCCCGATGCCGACATGCCGGCAGGTCACGATCTGAAGATCGGCGACTCCCAACGTTTCGGCAACATCCAAGTCACGGTGCAAAAAGTGACTCGCGGGCCGCTGAAGTTCACGCACTTCAAACAGCCGGGCAAAGAACGCTTACCCACGGCACCGACTTTGAAGTTGTGGCTGAAATTTGAAAATGTGTCGAAGGATCAAGAGATCGCACCGTTGGACGCGGGTCTCTTGTTTTCGCGATCCGGCAAGAACCGTCTCGACTGGCGCGGCAACCAATTCGTTTGCCGAGCCGCCAACAAACCCAAGAAATCCGGTCAGCGCGTGCTGGCCTACGATCATCCATTTAAGGATGAATGGGATTTAGTCAACCTACCGCTCGGCAAACCGCTGAAACCCGGTGAGTCGCGGGAAATGTACGTCCCGACCAGCGAGAACGATCTCGATGAGCTGACGGGCGATTTGATCTGGCGCGTCCACTTCCGCAAAGGCTTCGGCCCGAAAGGCCGCGGCGTGACCACCGTCTTTGAAGTGCGGTTCGAGAGTGTTGCGATCACGGATGAAGCGGTTTAGTAAGCCGCAGAAAATAACCCGAAGCGTTAACGAGGGCGGACGCTCAACAATACGATGAATTCAGAATTTTGAGGCCAGCGAAGCGTACGCCCTCGTTAACGCTTCGGGTTATTTGCCAGGATGTGGCGGGACTTTTGGAGATTGTTTGAATTCAGCAACAGTGAGGCGAGACATGTCATCGACGAAATACTTGCAGAGTTTGTTTGGACTGGATGGCTTAACGGCGGTAGTAATCGGCGGGACCGGGACGTTGGGTGGTGCTATCTGCGATGCACTGGCTGGTGCCGGGGCACACGTGTTGGTTGTCGGTCGCGATGAAGTGGATGGCCGCGCGCGAGTGGCGAGCATTCAGAAGGCCGGCGGGAGTGGAGAATTCTTTCGAGCCGATTCGACCAAACGCGAAGATTTGCAGGCGATCGTCTCGCATCTCGATCACAGCGGGCGGAATTGCGATGTGCTGGTAAACGGCGCGGGGACGAACTCGCCGACGCCGTTTTTGGAGATCACGGACGAGGAATGGGATCGCATTTTCAACATCAACGTGCGTGCGTTGCGGCTGGCGTGTCAGGTGTTTGGCAAGGTTTGGTTGGATCGCGGCAAGCAGGCTTCGGTCATCAACATCGCGTCGCTGAGTTCCGTCGTGCCACTATCGCGAGTCTTCACCTATTCGGCCTCGAAAGCGGCGGTGCTCAATTTGACTCAGAATTTGGCTCGCGAATGGGCGACGTCCGGCATTCGAGTCAACGCGCTGTCGCCCGGTTTCTTTCCGGCGGAACAGAATCGGAAAGTGCTCACACCCGATCGCGTGGAAAATATCATGCGACACACGCCGATGAACCGCTTTGGCGAACCGCACGAACTGGCCGGAGCCGTGCTGCTGATGGCCTCGCCGAAAGCGGGAAGCTTCTTGACGGGAGCGAATCTCATTGTGGACGGTGGCTTCTTGGCAATGACGATCTGAAAGGAATGGTCATGACGGCAAGCACTCTCGAATTGGTGGCTAACGCGGCACCGGATTGGCAACCGTTCTTGGGTATGTCATGGCGGGCCGTTATCTTGCCGGTGAGCCAATGAGGTTCCTTGCTGTTTTCCGATTTCACGTTGGCCGTGGCGGAAGTGTTTGAAGGTGATTAAACCCATACGTCGTGAGTCTGCTTCGTGAAACGACTGGAACTCTCTCTGAAACGTCGATACCTCGTTCGCTTTGATCCGAAGCGTGTGCCGCATGTGTTTGCGGATGTTCTGATCATTGGCGGCGGGATTGCAGGCATTCGCGCGGCGCTGGCTGTCGATCCGAAACTGACAACGGTCGTGGTCACGAAAGATTCGCTTAGCCAATCGAACAGCGCGTACGCTCAAGGGGGGATCGCAGGAGTGCTCGATCCGCTGGACGATGTCGCCAATCATGCGTCCGACACGATGTCCGCCGGCAAAGGGTTGTGCGATCAAAACGTCGTGAACATGGTCGTCAATGAAGCTCCCGAACGGATTCATGAGTTGGCGGCGTTCGGAGCGCAGTTCGATTTGAAAAATGGGGAGATCGCGCTGACTCAAGAGGGGGGACATTCACATCGGCGGGTGGCTCACGCTTTAGGCGATGCGACCGGTAAGGAAGTGATGCGTGCGATGATCGCTCGCGTGCGTGCGGCCGAACACGCCCAGGTTTGGGAGCAGACGGCGACGCTCGACTTGTTGACCCACGAAGGTTCGTGCCGCGGCGCGATCGCTTGGAACGCTCAGCATGGCAAGACGCTGGTATGGGCCAAGCAAACGATTCTGTGTACGGGCGGGGCCGGGCGGCTGTATCGTGAAACGACGAATCCGGACATCGCGACCGCCGACGGTCACGCGCTCGGGTTCCGCGCCGGAGCTGAGTTGCGCGATATGGAGTTCATGCAGTTTCACCCGACTGTGTTGTATATCGCGGGCAGCTCGCGGCATTTGATCAGCGAAGCGGTGCGCGGCGAAGGGGCGTTTCTGCGAGACAGCAACGGGCATCGCTTCATGGGGGATTATCACCCGTCGCTCGAATTGGCTCCGCGCGATGAAGTCAGCTTGGCGATCACGCGTCAAATGGAAAAGACGAAGCACTCATGCGTGTATCTCGACCTGACTCACCTGCCGAAGCCTCTCGTTCGCGAACGCTTTCCACACATCGGCCGAGTCTGCGCGGACTTCGGACTCGATATCACGTCTGATTTGATTCCCGTCCGGCCAGGCGCGCACTACATGATCGGCGGACTGACGGTCGATCTCGATGGCCACACCAGTTTGCCCGGCTTGTGGGCCGCGGGCGAAGTGACATCATCCGGCTTGCACGGAGCGAACCGGCTGGCCTCAAACAGTTTGCTGGAAGGTTTGGTTTACGGCTTGCGATGTGGTCGGGGCGCGTCGGAGATCGCGCAGTCGATGCCGGACAACTTTTCGGCGTTCCCGCTGCGAGCCGATTGGACTCACGGTGAAACCGACGATCGCGAACTGAATCTGACCGATCTAACGAACTCACTACAAAGCCTGATGGGCCGGCATGTCGGTATAACCCGAAACGCCGCCGGTCTGAAAGATGCGATCACCCAGATCGACTTTTGGGATCGTTACGTTTCGACGCGAGAGTTTACTCAGCTCAAAGGCTGGGAGTTACAAAACCTGTTGCTGGTCGCTCGCTTGATGGCGACCGCCGCCGCCACACGCACAGAAAGTCGCGGCGTCCACTTCCGCGATGACTTTCCAGCGACCGATCCGCAACAAGCCGATCACATCCGGGTCTGTGCAAGTGAGTCAGTCAATCAGTAACCCAATGGACTGCGATTTCAACATACGAGCGAGGGGTTAGTGAATTCGATCACGCCAACGTATTGAAGCTGCGATCGCCGGCATCTCCCAAACCGGGGACGATGAACTTGCGCGAGTTTAATTCTTTGTCGATTGAGCAAACAAAGATGCTCGCACCCGGGCAGGCATCGTTGACGTTGCAAATCCCTTCCGGTGCTGCGATCAGCGACAGAACTTTCAGCTTCTGTACGCCCCAACGCTGCAACGCACCAAGCGCGGCGATCGCCGACCCGCCGGTCGCCAGCATTGGGTCGAGCACCAACGCGACATCGACCGGGCTGTGGGCCGGCAACTTGCTGTAATATTCCACCGGCTGAGCCGTCGCTTCATCGCGATACAAGCCGAGATGCCAGACTTCCGCATCCGGCAGCAAGTTCAAAATCGGATCGACCATTCCCAAGCCAGCGCGCAAGATCGGCACGAGGCCAATCCGTTGCGACAGCCGCTGAGCCGTCATCGTCGTCAGCGGCGTTTCAATCTCGTGCGGCGACGTCTGTAAATCGTGAGTTGCCTCATACGCCAACAACACCGCCAACCGCTGCACCAACCGCCGAAACTCATCCGGCGGCGTTCCTTTATCTCGCAACTTGGCGAGATGATGCTGAATCAACGGATGCTGAACTTCCTGAGCGGTTGGCATCACGGACTCCATGATTTACTTCGCCGCTTGTGCGTTCCATTCGTCGAGCATGGCTTGGATGCGGGCTTTGTTGAAGTCGGCGGGGATTGGCTCGTCGTGGTTTTGCAGCAGGTCATCGACCTTGACCGTCCCGGCCGGGACGCCATCGGTGGGAACATCGGCTCTGGCGGTCCAGACGATGGCGTTCAGGATCAGCTTGCGGAATTGGTTATTGCCCCAGTTCCAATGAACGTGTCCGCCGGAGCAACCGAAGCCTCGGCCGCCGTCAGGACGCTGAGTTGCCCAAGCCATGTGTTGCGGCTCTTTGTTCTTGATCGCTTCACGCACAGACGGATTGCCGCTGTGAGGTCCATCACCGCG
>JANMIF010000178.1:0-5867 GCA_031375695.1 Planctomyces sp. | reverse complement strand
CCGGGGGGGGGTTGGGGGGGTTGCGGGGGGGGGGGGGGGGCCCCCCCCCCCGGTTTTTCTCACCCACCGGGGGGGCGCCCCCCCCCGCCCCGCTCGCCTGTCTCATTTGTGTCCGTGCGATTCCCCACTTCCTCACGGTCGTGGCTCGACGGATTCACGGTCATGGTTGGCGTGCTCATGTGCGACTCCTCGGTGTCTTGGCGGAGCGGGCCGACGGCTCGGCATCTCTCAGAACTTTGTCCCCTTGGCGGCTGATCCCCATGCGGTCTCGATCCTGTCTGTGGGTTTCCTCGCGAGACTGTTCCTGGTCGATGTCCCGTTTCGCCACTTCTTCTTCCGCCTCGAACTCCTTCTGCAAGGCGATGATCCGGGCCTCTTGAGCCTCACGCTTTAGGACACGCTCTCGCTGCTTGGCTTCGACCTCTTGGCGTCGGAGCAGGCTGGCGGCTTTTTCCGTGGCTTCGCGTGTCTGTCTCGCCGAGCCTGTGAGCACACCCTCCGCACCGAGATACACATCTTGCAATTCCACGCCGTGGCTGGTCAGCAGGAACTCGCGGAGCTGGTTGGAGTGCGCCATGCCGCGCGACTTGAGCACGTTGATCACGCGATTTCGCTCCCCTTCCAGTTCCAGATCGCGCAGTAACAGCCAGGTATCGACGAGCGAGGAAATATCGACGCTGGTCTGCTCCAGTGACTCGTCTCCGCTCGTCAGGCTGGTGAGCAGCGCGGTGATCTCCTGCATCTTGAAGAAGTCGATCAGCCGGGTCAGCATCACGTTGGCGTCGCGTCGCGTGCCGACCGCCGCCAGGCAACCGATGGGGTCCATGACCACCACGCGCGGCTGAAACTCACGCACGAGTTTGTGAATGGTCGCCATGTGCATTTCCAGGCCGTGGATCGCGGCGCGGCTGGCGTGGAATTGCAGCAAGCCCTTCTCCACCCACGGTGCCAGGTCGATGCCGATGGAACGCATGTTGCGCTGCAGTTGGCCCGACGACTCCTCAAACGCGAAGTACAAGCAGCGCTCTCCGCGCTGGCAGGCGTCGGCCGCGAAGTGGGCGGCGATGCTGGTCTTGCCGCTGCCCGCTGTTCCCGACACGAGGACCGTGCTGCTCCGGAAATAACCCTCGCCGCCGAGCATGGAATCCAGCCGGGGGATGCCACTCGAAATTCGTTCGGCGCTCGACTCGTGTTGCAAACCCAGAGACGTGACGGGCAACACACTGATGCCGTCTTCGTCAATCAAGAACGGATACTCATTCGTTCCATGCGTCGTGCCGCGGTACTTTACGATCCGCAGTCGCCGCGTCGACATCTGGTCCGTCACCCGGTGGTCGAGTTGGATGACGCAGTCCGACACATACTCTTCGAGGCCGTGTCGGGTGAGCGTCCCGTCGCCTTGCTCACCCGTGATGACAGCGGTCACCCCTTTGTCCTTCAGCCAGCGAAATAGGCGACGTAGCTCACCGCGCAGGATAGAGACGTTGGACAGTCCACCAAAGAGCGTTTCCAGTGTGTCCAGCACGACCCGCTTCGCACCGATAGAGTCGATCGCGTAGTTGAGGCGGACGAACAGCCCCTCCAAGTCATACTCGCCGGTCTCTTCAATCTCGTTCCGCTCGATCCGCACGAAGTCCATCGCGAGCTTTTTCTGCTGGACGAGATCGTCCAAGTCGAAGCCCAGCGAGCGGACGTTCTGAGTCAGTTCCGCAGCGGTCTCCTCGAAGGACATGAACACGCCCGGTTCCCCGAATTGCGTGGCACCCCGAACCAGGAACTCCATCGCCAAGAGCGTCTTGCCGCAGCCGGCACTTCCGCAAACGAGCGTGGGCCGGCCGCGCGGCAGCCCACCTCCCGTGATTTCATCCAAACCCTGAATGCCCGTGGGAGCCTTCGCGAGACCAGGGTTCGCAGGCGTTTGTTGATCTGCGGATTTGCTCATCTTGTTCCCCGTGAATTTGAGACACTCATCTCTGCAAGCCTGTGATTTTTTCACGCCACCGACGCAAGGTCGGTGGCGTGAAAACAAAAAAACCGACGAGGCCGAACCCCTTGAGGGCTTCAACCACGTCGGCTTACTCGTCAACTAGCAACCCGGGTCGGCCGAGTTGCCCTTTAATAAGTCTTCCGATGAAGCCAACGCCGAACTGGCGCAAGCTCCGAATAGCGAGCATTGTAACGTTCGGAACGCGAGATGATACGGCAGAGTTTGTTGAGCTTTTCCGTCTCAAAAAAACTAAGGCGAGTTCGATAAATCTTGAGACCGTCCGCCAGAGACTCTACGCGCTCCGCGCGAATTTGGTTGCGGCCAAATGCCGCCTTATGTTTAGAACCGGTTGCCCAACAGGCAATTTCAACCAACACCGGTAAAGAACCTCGGTATGACGACCATCTTCGTACTGGACTGTGAGCGGATAGTTGGTAACGAAGCCTTTGGCAAAGACCTGCTCGTGGCGCTCGCGGGACTTCTCCGGCTCGTTGAAGTAGTTGGAGAAGTCGGTCCCGTGAGCTTCACCCTGTTCATCCAAGTCACACTGACCGAGCCCGCGTTGTCGTTGGTCGAATGCGCGGCACTTTGCTAGCAGTTGGTGTTTGCGTCGGTATTGATTCGATGGCATCTGTGGCAAGGGCCATCCCGCTCACAGAGACGGTCGCCAAGATTTGCTGTAACTGCGAGAAGCAAGCGGGTTTGACCAGATGGTGATTGAAGCCCGCTTGTAAGGAAGTCTCGCGATCTAATTCTTGACCGTATCCCGTCAGGGCGACGAGCTCGACGTTTTCGAGAATGGGGTTTTGCCGGATTCGTTTTGCGACCTCGTAGCCGTTCAGGCCCGGCAGGCCGATGTCCAACACGACCACGCTCGGTTGGTAATCGAGGGCTGCTTCCAGTGCGGTCGGGCCGTCGTGTGCCGTTCGAACATCATGCCCGGTCGCGCGCATCAGCATTCCCAATGTCTGAGCCGCATCGACGTTGTCATCCACCACCAGCACCCGGAGCGGAGTGGTGATCGAGACTGGTGCCGTGAGCGGAATGGCGCTAGCCACCGGTGTTGTGGAATGTCGTGGAGTCGATGTTTCTCGCGAAGAACCGGCGGCTAGCGCCGTGCCGCTCACTTGCTCCTCGCCACTCCCAAGCGGCAGGCGCACGACGAATTCGCTGCCTTGTCCCAGTGTGCTGTGGGCTTCGACTTTTCCGCCGTGCAGTTCCGTGAGCCGTTGCACTAACGCCAAGCCGATGCCCAGGCCACCTTGTGAGCGGTCCAAGGATCGTTCCGCTTGTGTGAACAGGTCGAAGATGAGCGGCAGGAGCGCTGGGTCGATGCCGACGCCGTTGTCGCGCACGCGGATGACGACGTGAGAGGGGGGGAGGGGGCGAGGGGGCGAGGGGGGGACGGGAAGAGAACAATGAGTTGCTTTTGGTTTTTCTGTCTCCCTCTCTCCCTCTCTCCCCCTCTCCCCCTCTTCAAGCTCGACGGTCAGCCAGACGTGCCCTCCTTCCTCGGTGTATTTCGCGGCGTTAGTGAGCAGGTTGACCAGCACTTGTTCCAGGCGTGCGGCGTCGGCTTGCAGACAGATTGGTTCTGGTGGCAGCGAGACCGTCAGTTCATGGCGGCGTTGTTCGATCAGCGGGCGAACGGTTTCCACCGCACCGTGGATGATGTCGCTCACGGCGACTCGTTCTTGGCGAAGTTGAACTCGGCCCGTGGTGATGCGGGAGACTTCGAGTAGATCATCCACGAGATTTCGAAGTTGTCCCAGTTGACGTTCGATGATGCCGCGAGCTTTCTGCTGGATCGGGGTCTCGCTTCCCTGTTGGAGCGCCAGCAGTTGCACGGCGTTGGCGATGGGGGCGAGGGGACTGCGTAGCTCATGACTGAGCATCGCCAGGAACTCGTCCTTGCGGCGGTGCAGTGTCGACACTTCGGTGGCCTTCTCTGCCAATTGCTTTTCCAAGCGGCTGCGATCGGTGATGTCCCGAATATTGCATTGGATGACTTGCTCGTGATTCTCCTCGTAGGCGTTGGCGACCACCTCGACCTCGACTCGTCGTCCGGCCTTGGATTTGAGCGGGAGGTGTTCGTAGCGCAGATAGCCTTTCGCTTGCAGTTCTCGCACGGCGGCCTCGTTGGCCGACTGGTCGTTGAACAGGCCCAGATTCCACAGTTCCATGCCGATGAAATCGTCGCACGAGTAGTCCAACAACTTGGTCATGAACGGGTTGACGTCGATGACCTTGCCGCTGTCGAAGTCGAGGATCAGGACGCCGTCTTGCGCCGCCTCAAAGAGCCGTCGATAGCGCGTCTCCGAGACCTGCAACGTCGCTTGCGTCTGCTTGCGTTCGGTGATATCGCGGATGGCACTGGAGACGAGCAATCCGTTTTCGGTTTCCAGCGGACTGAGACTGACTTCGATCGGGAACTCGCTCCCATCTTTGCGTTGTCCCAAAAGTTCCAGCTCGGCCCCCATCACTCGTGCGCGGGGCGCGGCGAAGTAGGCCTCGCGATGTGCGACGTGGGGTTCTTGGATGCGTGTCGGCATCAGAATCTCCACGCGCTGGCCGAGCAGTTCCTCGCGACTGTATCCGAAGAGCCGCTCAGTCTGCGCATTCGTCAGCACGATGGTCCCCTGCTGATCGACGATGACCATCGCGTCGGGTGCCGATTCGAGCAGCGCGCGAAATTTCGCCTCGTTCGCGACCAGCTTTACCTCCACTCGTTTGCGTTCGGTCACGTCGCGTACGATGCACGAGACACCGACGACTGCGCCATCCACGATGGCCGGTGCGCCGCTGACGAAGAGTTCGCGGCGTTCGCCGGTGGCGGTGATGATCGCCGTGTCCATCGTGATGCACTCGTGCGAAAAGGCGGCACGAAAGGCGGCCTCCGCGGCTTCTCTCTGATCCGGCGCGCAGAGGCTGAGAAACGGGAGGGCCGTCAGCTCTTCCAGCGTGTGGCCGGTCAGCTCGAGCGCGGCGGGATTCGCCCCCTCGAAGTGCCCGTCCGCACCCAGGGAAATGATCGCGTCCAGGCTGCCGTCGAAGAGGGACCGGTATCGTTCGCCAGACTTGATCAAGGCGGCGCTGGTCCGCAGGAGCGCGTCCGTGCGTTCCGCCACGCGCTGTTCGAGAGTTTCATTCAGGTCACGCAGTTGTTCCTCGGCCCGGCGGCGTTCGGTCACTTCGGCGAGCAGGGCGCGATTGGCCAGTCCGCATTCGCGGTTCTTGCGGTGCAGTTCGGCGAAGACGGCGACCTTCGAGCGGAGAATGGACGCGTTCACCGGCTTGTGGAGGTAGTCCACCGCACCGGACTCGTAGCCTGCGAGGACGTGCTGGTCTTCGTTGTAGTAGGCAGTGAGGAAGATGATCGGCACGCGGGCGGTTTTCTTCCGATCCTTGATCATCTCGGCCAGTTCGAAGCCGGTCATGCCGGGCATGCGGATGTCGAGAATCAGCAGCGCGAACTCTTCCACGACGAGCGCGAGCAGCGCCTGGTCGGCGGATTCCGCTCGGACCAGCCGATAGCCCGGATCGTTCAGGACGGTTTCGAGCACGGTGAGATTTTTGGGCTCATCGTCCACGATCAGGATGTTGATTGGGTGTTCCATAGTTGAATCGATTGATGAAGGAGTGTTGATTGAGGAAGCGAGGGCCGGAGGATTGACGATTGATGAACAAGGATTGTTGATTGAGGAAGTGAGGACAGGGGAAGACAGGAGGATTGACGATTGATTAACAAGGATTTCCCATTGTTGAAGTAAATAAACAAACCGAATCCCCGGTTGCACAAACGTCCCCATAAAAAATAAACAAAACTTGATAATAAAACGACAATCACTCTTCTTACCATATTACCTAAAACAAAACGCAC
>JANMIF010000172.1:0-6287 GCA_031375695.1 Planctomyces sp. | reverse complement strand
CGCTCCCCAGCTTGATCCCGACGCGCTTCGCGGCTCCCCGTTTTTCGATGACGCGGTTGTCGATCAGCTCGATCGACTCGGTCCCCCCTTGAATGTCGATGCCGATACCGTCGTCGCCGCCGCTGTTCGTGATGTCGTTGCGTTCGATGCGATTGCGATGCCCAGCGAACGACGGGCCTCGTTCGGGTCGGAATAAAACCCCCACGCCGCTGTTCTTGATGACGTTGTCTCGCACGAGGTTGTCGGTGTCGCGATGCCCGATCGAGATGCCCGCCGTGCGGATGCCCTCAATCTGATTCTTTTCGGCGAGACCGTATTTCACGCCCCAGCAAAAGAAGATGCCAATGCCGCAACGCTCAATCCGATTGCTACGAATCAGCGGCCGTTGTGAGCCAGATCCTGGATGCAGGCCGAGATCGGCATTGTCGTGGCTGTGACAGTTGTCAACCGTGACATCGTGGCAGATTTGCCAACTGATCCCGTCGCCGTTGTTGTTCCGAGCCTCTACGTTTCGGATCGCGATACGCTGGCAATCTTGCAAGAAAATACAGCCGGAATAGTTGCCGTCGAAGTGATCGTTCTTTTCGCGGTTGCCGTCGAGCGTAATGTTTTCGATCGACACATCGCTGAGGAATTCACCGCTCAGTAACGGGAACAACGTGGCCACCGTCGGCTCGCCGGACGACCAAACATTCTCGCGCAAGGCTCGATCCAACTTGAACCGATTCCCCGATCGCGCAACAAGCGTTCGTTTGAGTACCGTCGCGCCGCCGTTGTGCGGGTTTTTGCAGCGAATCACGACACCGTCACCGATTCGAAACCCGTTCGCGTCCGCTAACGTGATTTCTTGATCGTACCAGTCGGAGTCCGCCATCAATTTCGTTTTGACGCTCGGTTCCTTGATGATCACCGATTCGGCACCGCTGCCGACGATGCGAACCTTCGAAGCAAGATAAACGGAGTTCCGCAGTCGATACGTTCCTGGCAGAATCTTGATCGTTCCACCACCCAACCGTGCGATTGTATCAACCGCCGCTTGCAGAACTTTTTCGCTGTTGCCGACCAAATCCGCATCGCGATTACCAACCGTGATCGTCAGTCGCTCTTCCCAATTCGGTTCACTGGCCGTGTCCCCGGAAGTGGTTCGCGGCGAAGTCACTTTCGGCCGGCCATCGCTCTCGTCGGCCAACGCACTCGTCGCCAGCAATCCAATTCCCACGATCAGCAATGACCACAAGTGACAGCCCACACCCAATGCAATCCGCATGTTCAAACCCCCTCGGTTGAAGGATTCCTTTTCGCCCAAGCGATTACCAACAACAGGACGCAAAATGCTAGCCCCAGCCCATGTTCGTGCCGGTTGATCTGTTCAACTCGTGACACGGACTCCGCGTCATTCCCGTAGCTAAGCCAGTCGGTTCGCTGCCAAGCGTCGATGAGTGTTGTGGTTCGCGGCCAAGCCGATTGTCGGGGACTGCGAGACGGTCGGACAGATTCCCGATCGACCACATGATTCCAAGTTCCCAAACACAGCAATAACCACGCGCCACACGCCAATGCAATCAAAACTGATTCGCGCGGTTCAACTGGCGCGGCACCGTCTTTCATCCGAAACGCCAACCCGACCACCACTGCGCCGACACCAATCGAAATCACCGCCGCGAACAATGCTTCGCAAACCAATAGGGCCACCGTCCCGCTCAGGCAGACCACGACGAATACACTCAACCTGCGGCGGGGCGAACTAGCAAATACCAACTCAACGGCCGCCAAAATCCCCAGACCGCAGCAGACCATCAACGTACCGCTCTGCCAGTCGTGTTGATGATCGGGCAGGCTCGTGACCGATCCGACCCAGCGAGTTACGATCAAACCGACCGAGCACAACAGCAGCAATTGACTAGCGATCAACCGCCCCCAACCCGGTTCAGCGCGACGCAGCGACGCTCCCAACAACCCCAGGCCGACCACCGCCAGCGAAACCCAGTCCACTAACGGTTCGTCCATTTTGGCTGGCCTCCGAGTGGTGTCGCCGCATTTCGCCAGAAAGTGGGGGTTTCGATAGTTCCCGACGCTCTGGAGAACGCGGCAACATTACTCACGTCGATTTCTTTTTGATCGCGCGACGCAACTTATCCGCCGACGTTTTTTCTTCCGACTTCACAACCGAACTCAACACCCGTTCGACCGATTCCAGCAGCACTTCCATCGCGAACGGCTTGCGGAGGTAATCGCTGACTCCCAGCATTTCGGCATACGCCTTGTGGCGGCCCCCTTCATTGGCTGTGATCATGATCACTTTCGGAGGATGCTCCAGCGTCTTAAGAAATTCCAGCACCGGGAAGCCACCCATCTTGGGCATCATCATGTCGGTGATAACCAAGTCAGGCGAAACCGCATCGACCAGCCGCCGAGCATCCAGGCCATTCTGCCCCCAATGCACCAGATACCCGGCCCCTTCCAGGACTTTTTGCAGTGTTGAGGCTATCTCACGGTCGTCTTCGACCAGCAGAATCGTTCTTTGAGCCGGCATGGCATCCTCGCACAGTACGAAGTTCGTCGAGCGTTGAATCGGCCGACATCGTAGACCGCCCCACGATGCTTCTCAAGCGGCGTAACGAATTCCGAATACTGTTAATCTACGTACAGAAACTCATTGGAACACAGCATCGCTTGGCACAAGTCAGTGAGTGCCTGTAATTCGGGATCGACATTCATTGGCGATTCGGACATCGTGGCAAATTGCTGGCGAAGGAAGTCGACAACGGCGGTAAATTCGGATGGCGTGATCGGACGATGATAGGTGATTCGCCAGGCGGCGGCGATTTGATTCGCGAGTGGCGGCTGGGGAGGGCCGGTGAAGCCCTTGTCGGCTTGCCATAGGAATTCTTTGCCGACTGCGGTTTTCAATTTGATCATAATCGACCATGCGAACGAATCGGATGTGACCGACTCGCGGCAGTCCGTGATGAAATCGATTGTGTCACCGGGCTGCACTTCGATCGCGGCAATGTTGACATCGACCGCTTTGTGCTCGGCGATGAATTCGCCCGCAAGTCCCAAGCGACTGGAGACAATTCGGCTGCGAACGCCGTCGCCGGATTCGCTGGGATGATGCAGGCTGCCGGAGATCGACAGAGTGCCGCCGATTGGTGCGGTCCAGCGGCGGATCGGCGAGTGTTGTTGATCGTTTCCCGTGTGCCCGCCAGCCGCGTGCAGAAATGCCCATCCGATCTGCGGGTCCGGCATATTCGGTCCACCTTGCCATTGCGATCCGGTCCAGTGTGGGAATCTGGTAAACGACTTCGTCTGCTTTGTGCTGTCGTCAAACTCGCCGTATCCGATCTGCCAGAAATTGCTCGGCGAGTGTAGCCCGCTCTCGGCAAGCGCGGCTTTGGTCGACATGACAGTCAGTTCGGGGTAATCGCAGTGCGGCGAGTTCGTGGCTGCGGCATTCGATGATTCGGTCGCCGCCGTTCTCGGCGAGAGCGCGCTACACACGTGCTGGCTACACTCACGGCGAACTCGCTCGGCCAGCAAGCTGGCTTGTTTCAATACGAACTCGTTGTTCATCAGCATTAGCGACTGAGTGGCCACAGTCGAAGCCGGGCGTTTATCGCAATTGCATTCCATGACCGGCGCATCGAACGCACGCATCAACGTTTCCGGTTTGCTGCGCTTTTGCTGAACGTAAACGCTGCGCCGCGACGTGTCGTTGACGATGACTTGCCCGACGAAATCCTCGGCGACAGGGATTGGTTTGCCGAACATCGTCTGTTGAAGTGAGTTGCTGGCCGCGAGCACCCGATCGCGCATCACCTCGGCATCCAATCGCCGAACACTCATTCGGCCGAGCAGTTGATTGCTCGGATCAATCGCTTCGAGTTCGGCACGCCGCGCGGCGGATTGGCGAAAAGTCGTCGAGGTCATCAGCAGGCGATGCAAACGCTTGAATGAAAGTGGGAAGGAATCAGCCTCTGCATGCCCCCCCTTCTCTCCTTCTCCTCCTCGCCCTCGCCCTCGCATTGTCTCCGCCGCCAGCCAGTCCAACAACTCCACATGCGTCGGTCGTTCGCCAAGCTGGCCGAAGTCGCCCGGCGTGCCGACAAGGCCGCGGCCAAAATGGTGCATCCAAAGTCGGTTGGCCAAAGCACGAGGGAACAGCGGATCGCGACCGCTGACGAGATGCTTGGCGAAGGCCAAGCGGCGGCCGGTGGAATTGATCGACGGATCGTTGATCGGAAACTCAACGCGTTTTCCCGACGGCGTCGCGATTTCCAGCATCGCGGCCGTGACCGCTTCTTTCGGCTGACGGTAATCGCCTCGATGAAAAAGGTGAGTCGGCGGCGGTTCGCCATCTTCTTCGGCGAGGCAATGTAAAAACTCTTCGACCGGTTTCTTCGACCTCATCTCGACTATGCGGGAATCAAAACCTTTCAGCTCTTCGGCCTCTTTCGGCAGGTACTGATACAAGTTGCCGGGCGAGATGTTGACGCTGGGTCGCTCCTTCAAAAGCTGCTGCTGTTCGGGCGAGCGTTTGTCGGTCGGCGAGTTGTAAGCCTCACGCAGCTTGCCACGCAGTTCTTCGGGATGCTTGACCAATTCGAGTTCCAGTGCCTTCGCCATGTACTCCGTTTGCTTGACGTTTTTTTCGGCGGCGACTTTGGCTACATCCGCTTCAATCGCGGCGGACGCGGCGCGATCGGCGTCGGTATACAGCGTTTTCAACCGACCTTGCCAACGCTTCCAATTCAATGCCGGCTCAAAGATCGCTCGCAATCGAAAATAGTCTGTCTGTGAGATCGGGTCGTAGCGATGATCGTGGCACTGAGCACAACCCACCGTCAGGCCCAGCAACGACGAGCCGACCATCTTGAGCGTATCGGCGACAACGGCGTTCATCGCCTCATCTGGATTCGCCGCGCCGCTGGTGCCATCCGCGACCATGCGGAGGAATCCGGTCGCGGTCAGTCGGTCGATGTCGGCGGGCGACAAATTCGTGAACTTGCCATTCAAGAATTCATCTCCCGCAACCTGCTCCACGATGAACTCGTCGATCGGCTTGTCGTCATTGAGCGCCCGAATGACCCAGTCCCGATACTTGTAAGCCCACTCGCGGTCATGATCGTGGGTCGAGTTTCCATCCGAGTCCGCATACCCCGCCGCGTCGAGCCAATGCCGTCCCCACCGCTCGCCGTAATGCGGCGACGCCAACAACCGGTCGATCAACCGCTCGTAAGCATCCGGTTCACTGTCGTTGACGAACTCCTCAATCTCGTCGCGCGACGGCGGCAACCCGATGAGATCGAAGTTCGCCCGCTTGATCAACGTCAACCTGTCCACTTCCGGCCCGAACGACATTCCGCGATCTTGCAGCTTCGAGAGAATGAAGGGATCAATCGGTTGAGAGTGTCGCCCACTCTCGTCGAGAGCGGGTTGGCCAGTAACCACTCGCGCAACCTTCGGAACACTCGGACGCGCAACAGGCCGGAAAGCCCAATACGCCCTCTCTTCGTCGGTGATTCCCAGCCCTTTACCGATTTCCGCCGGTTCTGGGCGAGCCGTCTTGGCTCCGCTCAAGATCCATTTTTCGATGACTGCAATCTCGCGAGTCGACACTTTTGCCTGCCCCGGCGGCATCTCTCCCGCTTTGATTCGTTGCAGCAACAAACTGACTTCCGGCTTGCCCGGTTCAATCGCCGGCCCCGAATCGCCTCCTGCTTTCATCAACCGCGCCAGCCGCAGGTCGAGTTTGCCTTTGAGTTCTGTTTCGGCCCCGTGACAATCCAAACAATGCGCCTTGAGAATCGGCCGCACCTGAGCCTCGAACGTCAATTCCTCGCAGAATCCGCTAGAAGCACAAAGAAACAACAGCGTGATGGCCTCACTAGCCCGAAGCATCAGCGAGGGCGGATACACAGCAGTCATAAGCCAAAACCTTGTCAGCAAGAGGCGAGCGAACTCGGCGGGATTTTTGGGCGGGAACGCAGCGAAACGTCGGTCGCATTCTGACCGACAGCCACCACCGACTCAACGCTAATTCCTCGTAGGCGTTCGGCCTTTGTCATTTGGCCTGCACAATTTTGCCAATTCGTCTTGGAGCGAGCCGCTTTGGGAAATCGATGCAGAGCAAAATGATGGCGTAGTGCACGGCGGGCTAATTTTTCAATCTGCGGAATATGTAGCTCCGCCCCTTGTGACCGGGATGCTGGGCTAAAGCCGTGTTTTCCCGGTGATTATCGAATCATGCTGGCCACAAGGGCCAGACCTACAGATTGCCCAAAGCA
>JANMIF010000584.1:0-9590 GCA_031375695.1 Planctomyces sp. | reverse complement strand
ACCGGCGGACCGCCGGGAGTCGGTTCACGCATGAAGCTGGCTCACACTCGTGCAATCATCGACGCGATTCACTCCGGCGCCCTGCTGGATTCCGCGACGACGACCGAACCGATCTTCGGCCTGCACATGATCACGACTTGCCCCGGCCTCTCCGATGAACTGCTCGATCCGCGCCGCGCCTGGTCCGACCCCGCGGCTTATCACCACGCCGCGCAGCAACTCGCGGAAGCCTTTCAAAACAACTACCACGCCTTCCAGACCGGCGGCCCACTCGGAGCGATAGACGGCTAACAGCCTGTTGAAAACGTAAAGTAGGCGGCTCCCATGTTCTTTTTCCCCTTTGAAAAGCACAGGCGAGCCACCTGTGATACGGCTTTTTCAACAGGCTGCATGTGCCGTTCCAAACGCGGAGCCGCGCGCGGATCAAGTGATATCACAACTGACATCACGACAACGTGGTCAGTAGTTCCTTCGCGGACATCAGGTCGCGCGTGTCGAATCCTTCGGTGAACCATGCGTAAATGGGAGCCAATAGTTCGCGGGCTTCGCTGATTCGGCCGAATTGTTGCCACAGGCGAGCGAGGTTCATCGCGGCGCGAAGCTCGAGAGACTTCGCATGTTGCTTGCGGGCAATCGCAAGCGCGGATTGGAAGCAGGCTTCTGCCTCGGCAACAGTCGCCTTGTTTTGAAAACCGTCTCGACGAAGCAGCAGTTCGCCGCGCAGGCGAGGCAACTCCGGCAGCCAGTAGCCTTCGCCGGTTTCGTCGGCGAAGGCTTGACCTTCCACCAGCGCTTGCAAGCCGGCATCGATCGAGCCACCGGACAGACAGGCTTCCGCCAGAAGCGCGAGAAAATAATGATTGCCCAAGCGCGAGCCGGTCGATTGCCAGTTGTTGTAGCCTTCGCGGATCTCAGCGATCCCGGCGGCCGGATCATTCTGCTGAGCAACACACCAACCGCGCATCACTTGGCACCAGCCGATCCAAAACGCAAAGTGCTGTTCACGCGACAGGTCGAGGGACCGTTCGGCGACTTCGCGAGTGCGGTCCACATCGCCGCAGAACTGATGAAACCACTGTGAGAAACTGAGCGCCAGAGCGATACTGAAAGGATGCTCCAAACGCTCGGCTTCGGCGACGGCCCAATCGGTGTGCTGGCGGGCTTTGTCGGAAAAACCGAGCAGCCACAACGCCCAGGCCATGTACGATCGCGATACGATCCACGGATCGACCACTTCGTAGTGATACGAGTTTCGCAACTCCGCCGTCGCTTCGATCTTCAACACGCACGCGAAGTGATGCAGTGCGGCTTCGTGCTCCCCCTGATAAACCAGCGGCGCGGCCATCGCTCGGTGAGCGGCGACGAGGAAGCTCGGATTCTGAGACTCTTCCGCCATTTCAACCAATTGCGCCGCCAGTTCGCGCGACTTCGCATAATTCGCTCGCAGCATGAAATACCGAAACAGCCCGTAAATAACCGGGAACACCTTTTCCGTGTCGCCGAGTTGCTCGCATAATTCCTGAGCCCGCAGGTAATTCGTTTCGACTTCTGGCGCGCTGTAACCCTTCGTCGATTGCAGCGAAACACCCAGCCGAACATGCAAATCGATTTGTTGCAGAATCAAATCACGCGACTCCGGAAGCGTGCGAATCAAGTCAATGCCACGAGTCAACTGCTCAATTGCCTCGCGGTGAGCGCTCCGCTTCAGCGACCGCACGGAAGCCAAGTCCCAAAATTCGATCGCTCGTTGAGCCAAGCCCGCTTCGGCGAAATGTTGAGCCAGCACTTCGGGCGTATCGGCGCACAGGTCAGGAAAAGTCCGCTCGATCGTTTCGGCGATCACTTGATGAAACTGCTGCCGCTTGCGTTTGAGCATCGACTGATACGCGGCGTCTTGCAGCAGTGCGTGCTTGAACGAATACGTCATTCGCGAACCGCGGCCGCGTTGCAGCAAAATCTCGGCCTTTACCAGCTTGCCTAGCTCAGTTTGTAGTTTCGGGGCTTCGAGATTCGACACGATCAAAAGCAGTTCGTACGGGAACTCGCGACCGATCGAGGCCGCCATCTGAACGACATCCAAATTGATGTCCAGGCGATGCAGGCGTGCCATCAGCAAGTCCTGCAACGTCGCTGGGATTTCGTGCAGAATGGCCGAGGTTGTGACGCTCGATCCGTCGTCCGAGATATTCTGCAACGAGTCGGACTCAAGGATCATCGTCGTGAATTCTTCGATGAACAGCGGCACTCCGTCGGTGCGGTCGATGATCAGCTCCACCAGCCGCTGCGAGATCGGCTTACCGGCCCGCACGCTCATCATTTCTTCCATCTGGCGGCGGCTCAGTCGATTCAGGGCGATTTGCGTTTGATGCGCCAGATTCGTCCATGGAACGACGAACTCCGGCCGCGAAGTCAACAGCGTCAGCAGCGAATCGCCCGCCGTTTCCTCAACCACCATTTGCACGAATTCCAGCGTTGTCGGATCGAGCCAGTGCAGATCTTCGACGATGAACAGCATCGGATGACGCGCTGCCAGCGCCCGCAACCAATCGAGCAGCAGATCGAGCGTCATTTCCTTTTGCTTTTCCGGCGTGAACGTCAGTTGTCGCACGCGGCCATTCGCCGGGATCGACAGCAATGACGCGAACAGCGCGAGTTCTTTGTCACCATCCAATTTCAGTGGCTTGAGATACGCGATCAGATTGTCAAGTTTCTTGTCGGCCGAATCGAGCCGCGCGAATCCGAGCAGCCGTTCCAATCCGGCAATCACGGGCCGCAGGCTGCTGTGTTGATGATGCTGAACCGCTCGCCATTCGATGATCGCCGCCGCATTTCCCAACTTGCCGAGCACGCTGCTGCCGCTCAGCGGTCGCCGAGCCAAACTGCTGTCGCTGATCTGGTGACTGTCACCGATGCGCGTGCTGTCGCCAACTCGCGCGGAGCCCGCTCTCGCCGAGAGCGGGCTACATTCAGCGGAGCCGCGCGTCACATGGTCCTTCAACACCTCCACGAGTCTCGATTTCCCCAAACCGGGATCGCCAATCAGCAACACGATTTGCCCGATCCCTTCGGACGCTTTTTCCCAGCGATCCTCCAGCAGGCCCACTTCTTGATCGCGGCCAACCAGTGGTGTCAACCCGCTCGCCCCGGCCGCTTCCAGCCGACCGCTGACTCGTCGCTCGGCACGAACCCGAAAAATTTCTTTCTCGCCAACTCCTTTGAACCGTTGTTTGCCGAGACTTTCGCAATCGAAGTAATCGCGAGCCAGCCGATGCGTGTCTTCGCTGATCACGACATTGCCGACGTCCGTCATTTCACAAATCTGTGACGCGATGTTCCGGACTTGTCCGACGATCGACAGCGGCTCTCCTTCGCCTTTGTCTTCGACGACTGCCAGGTCACTGTGTGCGGCGATGCTTGCCGAGAGCGAAATCGAATGCGCCTGCGCGAGCGCTTGATTCAGACCATTCATCGCCTCGAGCAACTTCAGCCCGGCACGAACGGCTCGAAGCGTTGCATCTTCAATCGCGACCGGATACCCGAAGCAGGCCATCACACCGTCATCCGTCGCCTGCACGACGACCCCATCAAACATCGCCACCACCGTGCGGCACAAATCCTGAAACTGCACGAGCAAATCCCGCTGCTCTTCCGGGCCGAGCGATTCTTGAATCTCGGCCGACGTGAACACATCGCAGGCACAGTCCAACACCGTGATCCGCCGCCGTTCCGCTTCACGCACTCGTCGTATCGAACCGCTCGTCGCTGTCGGTTTGAGTTTGGTAGCCTCGTTCACTGTTCCGGCCGGATTACCGGCCGGAACAGAATTGGGACTCAAACCTTTGAGATCAAAATCGGTCGAGCATCTTCTCGGTGTGACGAACGTGCGTTCGACCGCACCTTGCATCGAAACGATTGGCCTCGGCTGCGGCGCGGCCGAACTCACGGACGGTGCGATCGCTGGGCTGAACCCCATCCCCACGCCCGGATTCTGCGACAACCCCGCCACACCTGCTTGCAACACAGCCGCGTGCAAGTCTTCGGCCATGTCCGTCGCCGTCGTGTATCGCTCGGACAACGACTTGGACATCGCCTTCAACACGATCTGTTCCAGCTCGCGAGGCAACGTCGGGACCAACTGCCGGGGTGGCTGCGGCTCGTCGTTCTGAATCTGCAAAAACAACTCGCGCATCTGCCGAGCCGGAAACGGCAACCGCCCCGTGAGCATCATGTAAAGCATCACGCCCAGTGCGTAGATATCGGTGCGGCCGTCAATCCGATGCCCTTCGCCACGCGTTTGCTCCGGGGACATGTACGCCGGCGTTCCGACCACGATGCCGCGCTCCGCGCTTTCCGCCGCCGCCTCGGTACCGCCAGTCAACTCGCCCGCCACGTCGTCGCTGACAGCCAGACCAAAGTCCACGATCACCGGCCGCAACCCATCCACCATGATGATGTTGCCCGGTTTCAGATCGCGATGAATGGTCCGCGCTGCATGAGCATGCGCCAGAGCCTCGGCGATGTCCGCCGCTATCTTCGTGACCAACGGCCACGCCGGCCGATTCGCTTCCAGCCACTGATCGAGCGTCGTCCCATGCAGATAGTCGGATACGATGTAGCACTGCCCGGCCTCCACGCCGACATCAAACACCGCCACGATCCCCGGATGGCGCAACTGCGCGAGTTGCCGAGCCTCCGCCAAGAACTGACTCGTCGCACTCGACGAATGTCCAACCTTCGGAACCTTGATCGCCACCTGCCGATTCAGCGACGCATCGAACCCCAAATAGACCGCTCCAAACGCGCCCGTCCCCAGCACTCGCTTCAATTCATAGCGTCCCAACGAAGCCGGCATCGAGGTGGTCTCAGTGGTCGCCACCAAATCGAGAACCTTCCCCAGCGAGACCTCGCCGGACATCACCGCCTCCTGAGCGCTTTTGAACAGGATCGTGGGAGTTTGCTGTTCCGCAGCCAAGCTCGATTCGATGCTCGCCTGCGGTGAGTCCGTCGGCGGTCGTTCAAGGTCGTCAGCTTTGTGAGGTTCCGTTGCCATGCCGATCCGCAATTGCCGTGAGATCGTTGGTTTGTACCGTCGCTAGGTTGGCACAGACAGGGAATAGGCACTTCGCACCTTTCGGCGGCATCGCTACTGACGTGCCGCCGCGATAAACTGTGCAACATGGCAATTCCGCAAGTGGCCATTGTTGGCCGGCCCAATGTGGGCAAAAGTTCGATTCTGAATTGGTTGGCTCACAAACGGGTGTCGGTCGTTGATCCAACGCCCGGCGTGACTCGCGACCGCGTCACGTACTTAATGCACGAGCGCGACCGTTATTTCGAGTTGATTGACACCGGCGGCATTGGCGTCGTGGACCGCGACGACCTCAGCGAAGATATCGAACGGCAAATTCAAGTCGGCATCGAAAGTGCCGATCTGATCCTGTTCGTGGTCGATGGCCAAACCGGACTTATGCCGCTGGATCAAGTCGTCGCGGATCGACTGCGAGTCCTCAGCAAACCGATCGTGCTGGTCGCCAACAAGTGCGACTCACCAAAGACGGAAGCCGAACTCCCCAGCTTTTTCCGCTTGATGAACGTCCCCGCCTTGACGACGACGGTGATCGGCAATCGGGGCCGCGAAGACTTAATCGATGCAATCCTCGCGAATCTGCCTCCCGTCGAGTTGACTGAAGCGGACGAAGGAGCCACGCAGGCCGCTGAGCCGGAGCTCAAATTTGCGATCGTCGGCCGGCGCAATGTCGGCAAAAGCACGTTCATCAACGCCCTGGCCGAAGAAGAACGAGTCATCGTTAGCGAGATCCCTGGCACGACGCGCGACAGCATCGACGTCCGCTTCGAAATCGACGGCTTGAAGCTGCTGGCGATCGACACACCTGGCGTCCGCAAACGAAAAAGCCTGGCAAACGACATTGAGTATTACGGGCTCGTGCGCGCTCAAAAGAGCATCCGCCGAGCCGACGTCGTCCTCATGTTCTTCGACGCCACCGAAACCGTCTCACGCGTCGATAAGAAACTGGTCGATGAAATCGTGTCGCAGTTCAAGCCGGTGATTTTCGTCGTCAATAAATGGGACTTGGCTAAGACTGAAGAGATGTTGATGGAGCGTTGGGGCGAGTACCTGACTCAAGAGTTCGGTTCGTTGCGATTCGCCCCGGTCGCGTTTCTGACCGCCAAAACTGGCCGCAACGTGAAGAAGCTGGTCAATCTGGCTCAAAATATCTTCAAGCAAGCCCGCACGCGTGTCTCGACCGGTGCCGTAAATCGCACGGTGCGCGCGGCCGTGCAAAGCAATCGCCCTCCCGTGCGAAAAAACCAAACGCCCAAAATCTTCTTCGCCACGCAAGTCGCCACTGAACCACCGACGATCGTCTGCAAATGCAACAACCCGACGCTGTTCGACAAATCCTGGCAGCGCTATCTGCTGAGCGTGCTGCGCGAACAGTTGCCGTTCTCGGAAGTCCCCATCAAGTTGTACTTCCGCCAACGCGAACAAGCCGACGACCGCCCGCACCGACCTCAGCAAGATCTGGGATCAGTGGAGTTCGACGAAGATGAATTCGACGAGGTCTTCGATGGAGCGGCCCTCGACGACGAATGACCGTCAGGCGCACGGCCGCTTCATCCGCAGTAGCACTCCCTGGCAACACAGCAAGTCCGGTGCAGTACAACGACACCAACAAGCACCCAGTCGCAAAGCCGCTTCGCATTTGTTGGCTCCCGCGGTGTCAGGAGATTGGTTGGTTTCTGCGTAGTTCGACCGTACCATGCTCTCAAGTTCGGCAGACGCCAGCAGGACGGAACCAACGATGTCGAAGAGCGACAAACAACCGGGATTCAACACACTCGCTGGGTTTGAGCCGGTTCTGAATCGCTTTGAACGGGCGTGGCGAGCCGGTCAACGGCCGGATCTGAACGAGTACCTCGCCACCGTGCCGGAGATCTTACAAGCGCCGTTGTTCAGCGAGTTTCTCGCTTTGGAATTGGACTACCGGCGAGAGGCGGGCGAGACGCCGCAGGTCAGCGACTACCTCGCGAAGTTTCCGCAGTATGCGGAACAGGTCCAGCAAGTCTTCGCGGCATCGGCACCCGGCGAGCGTGTCGGTGGACCGCGATCATCGCGAAGCACGCGCGGGGCGGATCGCAATTTGTTGTTCGGCATTCTCGCGTTGCAGATGGATTTCATCAGCCGCGACGCGCTGATCGAAGCGCTGCGAGACTGGACGACTCAGAAGGACCAACCGCTCGGACAAATTCTGGTTGAGCGCGGTGACTTGTCGGCGTCGCGGCGTGAGTTGTTGGAGCCATTGGTCGATGAGCATGTGCGGCGACATGACAACGATCCGGCGGCGAGTCTGGCGTCGATCAGTTCGGTGATTGACGCGGACATCGACTGGCGGCGTGTGGCGGACGCCGATGTCGCCGCGAGTCTTGCCGCACGGCGGCTGACTCGGAATTCCAAGCGATCGGAGGGACCGAGCGCAGCGGACCACGGGGGAGCAACAGGCAGTGCCGATCGGTTCCGTGTGTTGCGACCGCACGCGCGCGGCGGGATTGGTGAGGTGTTCCTGGCCTTCGATCAGGAACTGAATCGGGAGGTCGCACTCAAGGAAATTCGGTCGCGGCATGTGCGGGATGAGTCGCATCGTGAACGGTTCGTGCGTGAAGCCGAGGTGACCGGTGGGTTGGAGCATCCGGGGATTGTGCCGGTCTACAGCTTGGGCCATTACGTCGATGGCCGACCGTTCTACGCCATGCGTTTCATTCGCGGCGACAGTTTGAAAGAGGCCATCGAGAAGTTCCACGCGGGACCGAAATCAGCCGCCCCCGAATTGGTGCCTATTCTGGACCAAGTGAATATCGCGACGGTGATTGGCGTCGTACCGCCGACCTCTGCGGAGACGACGCCTCCCGCATCCGGCCGAGGTGAGCATCAGTTATCGCGTGAGGAATTCGCGTCGGTCGAGTTCCGCAAGCTGTTGGGCCGGTTCATCGACGTGTGCCAGGCGATCGAGTATGCGCACAGTCGAGGCGTGCTGCACCGAGACTTGAAGCCGGGCAACATCATGCTGGGCAAGTACGGCGAGACGCTGGTCGTGGACTGGGGCTTGGCAAAAGCCGCAGGCAAGGACGACCGGTTCGCGGATTCCGAGGAAGCGACGTTCGTCCCCTCATCGGGCAGTGGTGTCGAGCAGACGCAGCAAGGCTCGGTGGTCGGCACGCCCAGCTACATGAGTCCCGAACAAGCGGCGGGCAAGCTGGATCAACTCGGCCCGACCACTGACGTCTACAGTTTGGGAGCCACACTGTACCACCTGCTCACCGGCCAACCCCCGTTCACCGCTCAGCCTCGCCGACCGGGTGCCGGCAATGCTCCCGCACCGCCGAAGATGTCGGTGACAGAACTTCTCCTCCGTGTGCAGCACGGAGATTTCCCGCGACCACGCGAGATCATCTCGCACGTCCCCAAGCCGCTGGAGGCCGTCTGCCTGAAGGCGATGTCCTTGCGTCCGGAGGACCGTTACACATCGTCGTCCGCCCTCGCCGAAGACATCGAACACTGGCTCGCCGACGAACCGGTGACCGCTCACCGCGAAACCCCACTCGCCACCGCGTCGCGCTGGGTCCGCAAGCACCGAGCCTGGGCAATGTCCGGTGCCGCAGCGTTGGCCCTTGTCGCCGTGGTGTCGATCATAGCCGCAGAGTCCGAGAAGACGCAGCGACGGCTCGCGGAGCAAGAAACCAAGCGGGCCAACGATGAAGCGGATCGTGGACGGCGCCAACTCTACGCGGCGCATATGAGCTTGGTGCAAGTTTCCTGGGACGACGCTCATGTCGATGAAACCGAACGGTTGTTGGATCTGTATCGTCCGCAATCGGGGCAAGAAACAGACTCAAAGGATCTACGCGGATTTGAATGGTTTTATTGGGATCGTCTTTGTCATAGCGAACTCGCCACCTTGAAGGCGCAGGCGCAAACCGGGGGGAACGTGAGCGTGGCATTTAACGCGGACGGGAAACGGCTGGCGTCGGCAAGCAACGATGGGTTGAAGGTGTGGGATGCCACCAGCGGTCTGGAGCAGTTCACGCTGAAAGGACATATCAGCCCCGTCTTCAGTTTGGCGTTTAGCGCGGATGGAAAGCGGCTGGCGCTGGCCGGCAACAGTCAGACGGTGAAGGTGTGGGACGCTATCACCCGTAAGGAAACGCTCAGTGATGTGCAGATCGGGGAGGTGGGGTGGTGCGAGAGCGTGGCGTTTAGCCCGGATGGGAAACGGCTGGCGTCGGCAAGCCACGATGGGGTGCAGGTCTGGGATGTCATCTTCGGTCTGGAGGAGCTCACGTTGAAAGGGCACAAGGACAGGGTCACGAGCGTCGCATTTAGCCCAGACGGAAAACGCCTGGCGTCCGCAAGCGTCGATCAAACGGTGAAGGTGTGGGACGCCATATTCGGTCTGGAGGAGCTCACGTTGAAAGGGCACACTGACGCGGTCACGAGCGTCGCATTTAGCCCAGACGGAAAACGCCTAGCGTCCGCAAGCGTCGATCAAACGGTGAAGGTGTGGGACGCCATA
>JANMIF010000566.1:0-20069 GCA_031375695.1 Planctomyces sp. | reverse complement strand
ACCCAGCCCCCTTGCAATCGCAGTGCCAATGACTTCCCTTGATCAAAGGGGTAAGGGGCGCTGCGGACAGGGGGTCCGGGGGAAATTCAAAAACTATCCATGCAAAACGTACAAATTCAACAAGCCGGCCAGAACGTGGGCAAATTTGCGACGAGCGATCCCACGTTCTGGCGAACGTGGCTACGAAGAACCGCTCACCTCATCGGAGACCCCAGCATGAACATCAAGAGTCTGCTCATCACGATCCTCGTCGCGTTCGTCACCGTCTGGGTGACGGACTTTCTCATTCACGGCGTTTGGTTGTCGGCGACGTATGGCGAAACCAAAGAACTCTGGCGGCCGGAAGCCGAGATGCTCGCGAAGATGCCGTTCATGCTCTTGGGGCAGTTTCTCGTGGCGACCTCGTTCACGCTGATCTTCGCGGCCTGCGTGGCCGAGAAACGCTGCCTCAGTTGCTCGCTGAAGTTCTCGGCCTGCATCGGAGTCATGACCGGCGGCGCGCAGATCATCATGTATGCCGTGCAGCCGCTTCCGGGTCTGCTCGTGGTGAAGTGGTGCGTCGCGTATCTCGTGCAAGCACTGGTGCTGGGAGCCATCGTCCACAAGGTTTACAAGCATCCGGGCCCCGGCACCTGCACGGCTCCAAGTTGCGACACAACGCCAAAAACATGATCTCGATGAATCTCTCGACGACGAACGATCTGCCGCGTGAAAGTTATTCGGTGGGCTACGACCAAGCGGCGGCCGAATTCTTCGGCACGCGCCGGGCGTGTACTCACGCCGCGTTCTTCTTGCCGCATCTGACGCCGGGGATGCGGTTGCTGGACGGCGGGTGCGGGCCAGGAACGATCACCCTCGACCTCGCCAAGATCGTCGCGCCGGGCGAAGTGGTCGGCATCGACATCGAGCCGAGTCAGATCGAACTGGCTCGGACGATGGCGGCCGAACGCGGAGTGTCGAACGTTCACTTCGAAGTGGCCGACCTCTATTCGCTTCCATTTCCCGACGAATCGTTCGATGCCGTCTTTCTGCACGGCGTGTTGGAGCACTTGAGCGACCCGGTGCGCGGTCTGCGCGAAGTGCTGCGCGTCTTGAAGCAAGGCGGAGTTCTCGGCGCACGACATGCCGACTTCGGTGGCTTTCTGCTGGAGCCGGCGTCGTCGCCGCTCGATCAGTTCGTGCCGTTGTTCGAACGACTCACGCTTCACAATGGAGCCGATCCGCAAGCCGGTCGCCATCAACTCCGCTGGCTCACTGAGGCGGGATTCACCCGGATCGAGATGTCAGCCTCCTACGACTGCTGGACGAGCACCCCGGAGTTGAAACAAGTCAGCGCGAGATTCTTGGAATGCCTCGTCAGTGATTCGGCCTTCGCACGGCAACTGGCCACGGCGGGACTCGCGGACCAAACGGAGCTGGAGTCGATGCAACGGGCTTTCGCTGAGTGGGGAAAAGATTCGGTGGCCTTCGCTGCCGAGGCTTGGACGGAAGCTGTCGCCTGGAAACCGTAAGCTCATGAAGAATCCTTGGCTCGAAATTCCGTTGGCCGATTACGAAGGACACATGGCCTTGCCGGAGGTGGCACAGGCAACATTGCTCGCCGACGTCTTCGAGAAAGCGTTACGCAAGCACGCTCCCGCGTCGGTCTCGATCTTGGGATGTGCGGGCGGCAACGGTTTCGACCGCATTGATCCGCAGGTGACCACGCGAGTCGTCGGCATCGACATCAATCCGGCCTACATCGCGATCGCTCGCGACCGATTCCAACGGCGACTGCTCGGACTGGAGCTGATCGTCGCCGATTTGCAGCAGGGTTTGGACTTGTCAAATATCCGTGTCTTCTCGGATCGAGCCGACTTTTGATTCCCCAATCCTCTATCCCCTACGTAACTTCGCGACCACACCCCTTCCGAAGTTTCACGGCTTAGGCTTCTGTCCGTTCATGCCAGCCAGCGGTTGATCACTTTTCCGGCGACGTCCGTCAGGCGGAAGTCGCGGCCTTGATGGCGAGCGGTCAGCTTCAGGTGATCGAGGCCGAAGCAGTGCAGTAGCGTGGCATGGAAGTCGTTGACGTGGACCGGGTCTTTCGCCACGCCCCAGCCGATCTCGTCTGACTCGCCGTAGATTTGGCCGCCCTTGATCCCGCCGCCGGTCATCCACAACGTGAACGAAAACGGATGATGATCGCGGCCGGACGGCGGAGTTCCCGGCGTGCGATTTTCACCCAGTGGCGTGCGGCCGAATTCAGCTCCCCAAACGACCAGCGTGTTGTCGAACAGGCCGCGCTGCTTGAGGTCTTTGATCAGCGCGGCAATCGGCTGATCGACGACCCAAGCGTTGTAACGCAAGTCTCCTTCGAGATTGCTGTGCTGATCCCAAGCCTCGTAGATGATGTTCACGAACCGTACGCCCCGCTCGACCATGCGCCGCGCGAGCAAGCAATTTCGCGGGAACGAAAGATGCGCGTCGAGCACGTTGCCGCGGCCGGTCGCTTGGGGATGTTGCGCCCGGTCGATGCCGTAAGCGTCGAGCGTGGCTTTCGTCTCACTGCCCAGGTCGATCAACTCCGGCGCGGCCGATTGCATCCGAAACGCGAGTTCATAGCTGGCGATCCGCGACGCGATTTCGGGATCGTGAATCTCCGACAAACGGCTCTCATTCAAAGACTTCAGCGTGTCGAGTCCGCGCCGTTGCAACTCACTCGGCAACCCGGCAGGGTTCGACAAGTTCAAGACCGCCTCCCCCTGATTGCGGAATAGCACACCAGCGTAATGCGATGGCAGAAAGCCATTCGACCACAACGACGCTCCGCCACTCGATCCGCGACCACTGGTCAGCACGATATAGCCCGGCAAGTTCTGCGATTCGCTGCCGAGTCCGTAACTTAGCCACGAGCCGATGCTAGGCAAGCCGAACGTCGCGCGGCCGCAGCTCAGTAGCAGTTGACCAGGATGATGATTGAACTGCTCGGAGAACATCGAACGAATCATCAAGATGTCATCGGCGCAGGTCGCAATATTCGGCACGAACTCGGAGAAGTCCATACCACATTCACCATGCTTCGTCCATTTGCGTGGCGAGCCCATCAGCACCGCACCCTCTTTCTTGATGAACGCGAAGCGGACCTTTTCGAGCATCGATGTCGGCAGCGGCTTGCCGTCCAGTTCGTTGAGCTTCGGCTTAGGGTCATACAAATCGAGATGCGACGGCGCGGCGGCTTGAAACAAAAAGATGCAGTTCTTCGCTTTCGGAGCAAACGCTGGCGGCTTAATCGCCAAAGGATTCGCCACTGCCGATTCACTGTTCGCAGCCAACACGCCGTCGCTCGACAACATCGACGCCAGCGCCGCGCCGCCAAGTCCGCAGGCGGACGATGTCAGAAAGTCGCGCCGAGTGCGTGCGACGTGAAATTGAAATGGAGTCATGCCGATTACTCCCGCGTGATAAATTCATCAAGGTTCAAAATAATTCGAGCGGTCGCAATCCACGCGGATGCTTCATCGGGTGACGAGCCGCTGATGGTTGTTTTGCCGAGAAGTTTCTTTGCTTCATCCTTATGCGCTTTGAAAAAATCGCGATTCGAAGCGAGCAACTCCGCCAGTTGAGTTTGTTCGGATTCACTTGGCACGCGAGCCAGACAGAGTCGGAATGCGTGATTCAACCGAGCCGCATCGTCGGCGAACGATTCCGACAGCAGGCGTTTCGCGAAGGCTTGCGAGGCTTCGACGAAGGATTCGTTGTTGAGCGTGATCAGTGCTTGCAGCGGTGTGTTCGAGGTTCGGCGTTCGACGCAGGTCAGGTTTGCATCGGGGCAATCGAACGTTGTCAGGTTCGGGTGCGGAGCGGTTCGTTTGAAGAATGTGTACATGCCTCGGCGATGTTCGTCGTCACCAGTGCTGTTCGTCCATTTGAAGTTGCCAGCGTAACTGAGGTCCGTGATCCCGGCTGGCAACGACGGAAAAACGCTTGGTCCGCCGATCTTCTTCGACAACAAACCGGCCACGTCGAGACTCAGGTCGCGGACGATCTCGGCTTCGACTCGCAGCCGATTCTGCCTCGCGAGCAACGTGTTCTGCGGGTCGACATCGAACAAATCCGGCCGATGTCGAGAGGCTTGCCGATACGTCGCCGAGGTGACGATCCGTTTAATGAGTGCTTTGCGAGACCAAGAGACCGGAGGAGTCGAAGTTCCTGTGTCTTTCACCCCTTCATCCATTCTCCCTTTCTCCCCCTCGTCGCCGCGCCCCGGCACACCGTCACGGAATGAAAATGCCAGCCAATCGAGCAACTCTGGATGGCTGGGCTTCTCGCCGCGAGCACCGAAGTCATTCACGCTCGCCACGATCCCGCGGCCGAAGAGTTGTCGCCAGATGTGGTTGACGGTGACTCGTGGCGTCAACGGGTTGTCCGGCGACACAAGCCAGCGAGCGAGATCGAGACGGTCGGCTAATGTGGCCTTGTCGTCGCGCGGTTTCATCAGCGGTAGAGTCGCGAAAGCGGCCGGGATGACTTCTTGTTCGGCCAGCGGTTCGAGGAATTCTCCGCGACGGAGCACAAATGTCTTGCGCGGGTTGTTGACTCGCTGAGTGATGACTCGTGCGGTCAGCTCCGGCTTCGGCGGATCTTTCCTCTTGAGATCATCAAGCTGCTTGACCAAGTTTTTGGTCGCTGCGTCGAGACTGGAGTAGTAGTCGAGCAATTGTTGCGTTTGCTCGGCGGACCGCTGATCGGGTTTGACGGCGAGCAGTTTCTTAATGCTCTCCGGCAGCGTGATCGTCGGCTCGGTGCCGGTTTGCAAGGAGAGTTTGAATCGGCCGATCGTATGCTGCTGGCCGTACAGATGCCGAAGCTGCACGCGAACATACACCGTGCCATCGATCGTCATTGGCTCTTTCAGACCGAAGATGGCCCAATGCTCTTTACCGAACTGCGGGGCAATGGCCCAGCCGGTCTCTTCTTTGCCGTCGATGACATCGGCGGCGCGCCACGGTCTGTCGGCTTGTTCAAAGTCGGCTTTCGCTCCGGAAAACTCTAGCTTGCGAGCGTTCGCGAAGTTTGCGGCCGACGCAACTTCGACGATCATCTCATTGAGCACGAAGTTTCCGTGAGCGACCCGGCCCGGACCTTTCGTCGGCAGCGAGTCGTCCGGCAGCACATCGAGCCGCAGCGCGGACACACCTGCAACAGTCGTCTTGCCGGTGATCGTGTAAGTGGCCGAGTTCGGATTCGGGCCGCTTACCAGGAGCGAGCCATCTTTTTGAGCCGCGAACTTCACGTCGCCATCGCTCTCGACTTTCAGTTCATCCAGCGTATGCAGTTTCAATGGCTGAGCCGTCGATTTCGCTAATGCCGCTTGGGCTTTGGATTCCCACGTAACGAATGCTTTCCCGAGCTTGGCCTGCTCGGCTCGCAGCTTCGCGGTGACCTCGGCAATCTCGGTATCAAACGTCGCTTTGGCTTTCGTGTACGCGGCCACTTCCTCTGGTGATTTTGGAATGATGGTCGTCTCTTCGTCGCCGTTGTTGTAGGCCGCGAAAAACTGGTAGTACTCGCGCTGGCTGATCGCGTCGTACTTGTGCGAATGGCAGCGAGCACATCCGACGGTCAGCCCCAGCCACACCGCCCCGGTTGTCTCGGTGCGATCGAAGCAGGCTTCGATTCGCCACTGTTCTTTGTCGGTTCCTCCTTCGGTGTTCGTCAACGTCTGCCGATGAAATGCCGTCGCGAGTTTCTGCATGACCGTCGCTTCGGGCAACAAGTCTCCGGCAATTTGCTCAATCGTGAATTGATCGAACGGCAAATCGTTATTGATCGCGTCGATGACCCAGTCGCGCCAGCGATACGCATCGGGCCGCGGATTGTCTTTTTCATATCCGTCGCTGTCCGCGTACCGAGCCATGTCGAGCCAATGTCTCCCCCACCGCTCGCCAAAGTGTGGCGACTTCAACAGCCGATCAACCAGCTCGTCGTAAGCGTTCGGCCGCGAGTCGTGTATGAAGGTATCGACCTCCTCAATCGACGGCGGTAGGCCGAGTAAATCCAAATTCAATCGCCGAATGAGCGTGGACCGATCCGCTTCCGGCGACGGTGCGAAACCACGTTTTTCCAGTTCAGCCAACACAAACTGGTCAATTGAATTCCGCACCCAATCGCTGCGTTTGATGGCCGGAGGTGTGGTAAGGCGAATCGGCTGATACGCCCAATGCAAGGACTTGTCAGTTTGCGAAGAATCGTCGTCTGGCCAGACGCAACCTTGATCGATCCAGGCTCGTAAAACGGAGATCTCGTCCGGCTTGAGCGTCACACCGTCGGGAGGCATCACCGTCTTTGAGTCGAGTCCCGCGACCAATTGGATCAAGCGACTGTTGGCACTTTTCCCGATCTCAATTGCTTTGCCGACATCGCCGCCACGTAATAACGATTCGCGGCGATCCAATCGCAACCCCGATTCCTGCTTCTTCTCGCCGTGGCACGACACGCAATGCTTGGCCAAGATCGGTCGCACGTCCTTGGCGAAATCGATCTTTCGATCGACTGGCGGCGGGAGTTTGTCAGTGGCGGCGAAAACCACCTTCAACAAACACAGCACCGCGACACAGATCAACATCAATCGCGAGATCATCGGAAAACCTCGAACAGCTTAGTTTTGGCGAGCCGGAGGGCGTTCCCCCTCGGATAATTGTGAATCGGACAGTTGGAAGTCGAAAACCGTCCGATTCAAATGCCCTCATGCTCGCCAACTGGGTTGCGGCAGGAGGCCACGTTATGCAGGAATGCCAGCATTCTGCCGCGCGATCACGGCTCGCGAAAGACTGTGACCGGAAACGAAAAAGGGACTCACCAAAGTGAGTCCCAAATCGTCGCAGGGAATCAACCAAGCTAATCGCGTTTGACGGTCGCGGGAGATTTCTGGCCGGTCGTGGCCAGTTCCGATTTCTTCTCGCCGCGTTCTTTTGCGCGAGCGGCCGCAGTCCCGACAATTTGTTGTGCTCGCAGTAACTGTTCGGTTGCAAAGTACTTTGTCGCCGGGCGTCCGACATGCGGTGACACTTTGGCGTCGAGTTCTTTCCAACTCATTTTGTTTGTCAGATGCCAAGCGGCGGCCTGAGCACTTTGCGAATCCAAATGCCCAGTTGCCACCATCTTCAACGTTTCTTCCAAGACCGGGTCTTGACTGAATTCTTCGAGCTTCGCGAGTTCGTAGCTCATCCCCGAATGCGGATCTCGTTTGCCGTGTTCCAAGCAGACGGAACGATAAGCGACTCGGATAACGCGATCGGGTGGCACGGAGAAAAAGCCGCCGCCACCGCCTCCACCGCCTTGTTGACCACCGAAACCGCCCCCTTGTTGACCACCGCCGCCGACGCCGCCACCTTGCGTCTGGCCTTGGCCGCCTTGCTGACCGCCACCTTGACCTCCACCCAGGCCACCAAAGCCACCACCACCTCCTCCCTGACCAAATTGTTTACGCACCGGTCGACCGATGAACGCCGCCGGGAAATCGACATTCAGCGGCTTGTCCCCTTTGTTTTCGATGAAAAGATTTCCACCAAGAGGATCATTGGGAATCATCTTCACTTCGACGAGGCCCTTCTCGATCCCCTTGAACACATCCACGTGTTCGGCCGACTCATCCAACTTCACGGCCGGAACGGTTTTCTTCTTCGGCTTCTTGGGCTCCGCCGAAAGACCGGGGACCACCAACGACACAGTTAGCGCGCTCAACAGCGCCCAGAATCGCCAACGGCAACACATGTGCGAGTTCCTTGTGTGAGACGGTTTCGGTCGGGCGATCACCATTCGACGCCAAGCGGAACCACTGAGAATTGACTCAACCGCATTCGCGGCTCTGGGAAGTGTCGGACTTTATCGCCGTTCCAGGAGCCAAATTCAACACAATCTTGCCTTGACCGGCAAATTTCGCCGATTTCCGCTCAGACGGATCGAACCTGCCGAACCGCACGACCGGCGAATTTGCCGACTCGGTGAACTTTGCCAACGTAGACCCGGCTCGGCCGAGTTCTGGCTGAATCTTTCACGCTGCTAAATCTTGGTCTTGGCCGAAGGAAAACAACCCCATGAATAGACGGCGCAGAACTCTTGGCTAACTCACAGGCAACCTCAGGAATATTGCAACTTCTCGCTTTGATTCCGAGATCGTTGTTGGCAACCCTTTGTCCTCGATCTTGCGTTTGATTGGACTATCTCACGAACAAAAACTGTTTGCTGTTGAACAATGCCCACAGCAGGTCTTCGTAGCATTCTTTGGGTGAGCCAGCTTGTTTGAGGAATGATTGGCTAGCGGTGAATTCAGCATCGGTCGGTTGGCGACAGAGTGAGGCGAGATACAGCTCGCGAACGATTTCGTTGTGTGGAATTGGTTGGCCGTCGGCGGATTTGGCGGCGAGCAGCGTGGCGATGCGGCCTTTCGCGTCGGCGATCTTGTTTGCCAGGATTTCGCCGTTCAGCGTGTGCAGGGCTTGAGCGAGATTTTCATCAGGCGAGCGTTCGCATTCACAGACACTCGCACGCTTCGGCTTGGCGAACACGTTGAGGAAGAAGTCCGGGTATTCCGCATCAGGTAGCTCGATCGCTTTCGTTCCGAGCGGCAGGTTGCGGAATTTTGTTTGCGTTCCGGCGGCGCGGTCGATCGCGTCCAGTAGGCTTTCGGCCGAGAGACGTTTGACTCGGTAATAGGCGTAGAATCGGCGATCGCTGGAGTTTGTCATCGTCGGCTGCGAATCGAGCTGATACAGACGCGAGGTCATGATTGTCCGCATCAATTGCTTGAGGTTGAAGCCGGACTCGGCGAAGTGTTTTGCCAGCGCGTCCATCAGGGGTGGGTTCGTAGGTGGGTTTGTCGAGCGCATGTCGTCGACCGGATCGACGAGACCGCGGCCCATCAAGTAAGCCATGTAGCGGTTCACAATTGAGCGGGCGAACATCCCGTTGTCTTTTGAGGTCATCCAGTCAGCGAGTGCGATGCGGCGGTCGAGCGGATGTTCGGCCGCTTCCCCTTCGAGTGGTGTCGGCTTCAGCACCTTGCCGGTTTTCGGATGACTCACTTCGCCCGCGTTGCGGATGATGATGACCGACTCACCTCCGAACGCTCCGAACTCTTCGCTCCCCTTGTTGCTGACGCGGGCGAAGAAGGCGGCGAAGCCGTAGTAGTCGCCTTGGCCGTATTTCTCGAACGGGTGATGGTGACACTTGGCACATTCCATTCGCACGCCGAGAAACAATTGCACGGTCGCTTCGGTCGCCTCGGTCGGGTTGTTGTTGACGCTGAAGTAATTCGCCGGGCCGTTACTGAAGACCGAGCCTTTAGCCGTCACCAATTCGCGAACCATTCGGTCGTAGGACCAGTTTTCACGGAAGACGGTCCGCAGCCAGTTGTGCAGCGCCCACATGCCTTGCTCGGCTCGGCCGGCGGTGGTGTTTCGCAGCAGGTCCGACCACTTCAGCGTCCACCAAGCCGAATACCCATCGTTGTAAATGTCGAACTGCGGATTACCGGTCAGGCCCAACAAGCGGTCGATGAGTTTGATTCGCTTCGACGGATCGGCGTCGGCCAGGAACGTTGTTGTCTCCTCGATGGTTGGTACTTGTCCGATCGCGTCAAGAAACGCTCGACGCAAGAACGTCGCATCATCGCACAACGGCGACGGGTCGATGCCGAGCTCTTTGAACTTCGCGGAAGCATGTTCGTCTACGAAGTTGTTGTTGGTCCAACCCACCAGTTCGACCGAGTCGCGATACGGAATGACGAATAGCGACGTCTCGGCCTGTCCCTCGAATCGAACCATCACCGGTGCCTGCCCTTGCCCGATGACCGTAACTTGTCCGTCGGCATTGACCGCCAAAAGGCCATCGTCCATCGAGTCGTACTTCGCCCAACTCGTGACATCGCGTGTCGCGCCATCCGAGTACGTCGCCTCGACTCGCAACTGCTGCTTCAGCCCAGCTCTGCCGACTCGCTTCGCAGGAAAGACGCTGAGCTTTGTGACCGTCGCTGTCTTCGGATCGGGCTTCGGCGCACCGTCTGCGATCCAGGCTTTGAGTAATTCATAATCGACCGAACCGGCCGCCAGTCGTTTGCCGCCGCCGTGAGGTACCAGCATCGTCGGCTTCTTCAGAAACAAACTTTCCGATGGGTCCAAAAAATTCAACCGCCGCTGGGCACGATCACGCACGATCGCCTCGCGATCCTGTTCCGGTTCCGACCCAAATACCGACAACTTGAACCCCGCCTGCCCATACTGAGTGGCATGACACGGTCCCATGTTGCACCCAGCTTTATTGAGAATCGGCGCGATATGTTCGACATAAGTCGGCTTCGCGACCGCCTCAACCTTCTCAACTGTGACAGCGACTTCGCGAACAACGTCGCCAACTTTCACGACAATCTTCGCCGCCCCGTTCCCACGAGCCAGCACCCGCCCGCGCGAATCGACACTGGCAACATTCGCATCACTCGACTCAAACCCGGTCCCGGCCGTGAGGTCATCACTCCGCTCCCCAATCGCCCCATCCGCCCCGCTGGCCGTGACAATCAATTGCGCCGTAGACCAATTCCCCGACAACCGCACTTCCGCCGGTGTGACAGCGACTAGTGTCGGCGGACTTGCAGCTGAGATGGCCGGAGTCACTTCGACCAGCAACCCCAACAAGGCGAGTAGGACGATTCGACTCATCGAAAGCACTCCTTCAGAATATCGCAGGCTCCCCGATAGAAGCTCGAACGGGGGCGAATTTGGTTGGAGAGTTCACTGGCAGGACAATTCGGCGGGCGACGACAGCATCACTTGGCTGCCGCGATTTGTCGAGTGGGAAAGTGGTCGATGTGGGGACTCACTCAACCGCAAGAGTGCGAATTGTATGCGAATCGGCTTTAATCTGTTTCGCAATACTGTTCTACGGGAGATATCCGAAATGTCTGCGTTCCTTCGACGATTGAGCCTGTGTGTCGTTGTCTTGACCGGAGGGCGTTCGGCTGCGGCCGACGAAAAGCCGCCAACGTTGATTGCGTTTGGATCGTGTGCTCAGCAGGAGAAACCGCAGCCGATTTGGGAGGCAGTTGTTGCGGCGAAGCCGGATGTTTTCGTGTTTCTTGGCGACAACATCTACGGCGACTCCGAGAACATCGACGTGCTGAAAGCCAAGTACGACAAGCTGGCGGCGGTGCCGGGGTTCCAAAAGTTGAAAGCGGCGTGTCCACTGCTGGCGACATGGGACGATCACGATTTCGGCGGTGATGATGAAGGGGCGACGTATCCCAAACGAGCCGAATCGCAGACGCTATTCCTCGATTTTTTCGACGTGCCGACCGATTCGCCACGCCGCAAGCTGGAGGGAGTCTACAACGCCTCGGTGATCGGCCCGCCGGGAAAGCGGGTGCAGATCATCTTGTTGGATTGCCGGTATCACCGCAGTCCGCTGAAGAAGCGTGAGAACCCGGTGCGTGGTCAGGGGAATTACGAACCGCACGATGACCCGACCACCACGATCCTCGGCGAGGCTCAATGGAAATGGCTTGAGGAACAACTGCGGCAGCCAGCGGAAGTTCGCTTGATCGGCAGCAGCGTGCAGGTCATTCCGGAAGATCATGGCTATGAAAAATGGATGAACTTCCCACACGAGCGAGAACGGCTCTTCAAATTGATTCGTGACACGCAAGCGACCGGCGTCGTGTTACTCAGCGGCGACCGGCATCTCGCCGAGCTGTCGCTGATCAACGATCCAATCGTCGGCTACCCGCTGTATGACCTGACCTCGAGCGGGTTGAATCAAGCTCAGAAAAGTTGGCGACCGCTGGAGGTCAATCGGCATCGCGTGGCGACCATGAACTTCGGCCAGAACTTCGGCGCGATCGCTATCAACTGGGAATCGAAGCCGCCGGTCGTCAGTCTGCAAATCCGCGACGAAGCGGGCGACATCATGATTCAACAGAAGCTGCCGTTGATGACGTTGCGTCCGAAGGCCAAACCGAAGACGCCGACCGATCCGAGGCTCGCCAAGAAGTTCGTCGGCGAAGAATTCACCGCCGAGCTTAAAGTCAAATCGACGGGCAGCAGCAAAACCAAAGAGTTCCTGTTTGTGAATAGTCATGAGGATTTTCGTGATGCCGACAACCTGACAATCGTGCTCGACGTGAAAGCCCTCGACGAAGACTTTCACCGCGAACACATTGACGATCCGCTCAAATACTTCGTCGGCAAGAAACTGCGGGTCCGCGGAAAGGTCCAATTGCGACAAGAGAAGCCTCAGATTCTGGTCAACGATTGGGAACAGATGGAGTTCCTGGACGCGGAGTAAACATGCGTGAGATGACGGACTTTTCTGGCGGTGTGTTTCATACGTCGTTGGCCGATGGTCGCGCGGCGGCGGAGATTCAGGTGACGTCCGTGGGCCTGGTGGCACGCACGACAGATGATCAAGTGTTTGAGATTCCGTTCGGCGAGTGTCAGCTTGATGTCGGCGGGGCGAGCGGTCGGATGGTCTTCTGCCGGACTCACGATCGGCAGCTCACTATCTTTTGCGAGCACAAAGAATTTCCCGCCGCGTTGGAATTGGAATCGGTCGGTGAAGTCTCGGACGAGTTAGCAAGATTGTTTCGGCGGAATCGCCACGAAGCCCATCATTGGCGCATGTGGTTGTTGGCGACGGCCGCTGTCCTCATGATCGGATTGATTGGTGGGTACTACACCTTACTGGCGGTGGCGAGAGCGTCGGTCCACGCGCTGCCGCTCAGTGTAGATCAAAAAATCGGAAAGCTGGCTTTGGAGGCGATGGATTTCGATGGCCCTCCGGTCAACGATCCCGTCGTGGTGGACGCAGTCAAGCAGATCGTCGCGCGGCTCGAGCCGCACACTGGCCTCGCGGGGCTGACATTCGAGGTGCGGGTCATCGACTCCGCCACGGTGAATGCCTTCTGTTTGCCAGGTGGGAAAGTGATCGTCAACACCGGGTTGTTGAAGATGGCTCAATCGCCGGAGCAAGTCGCTGGTGTGCTCAGCCACGAGATGGCTCACGCGGTCAAGCGGCACGGCTTGCAGCGGGTCACGGAGTCGTTGGGTATTGTTGTGGCAATCGAGTTGATGGTCGGGGACGTCGGCGGGCTGCTGGCGCTGGGGGTCGAATTGGGAAAAACGGCCGCACTGACCAGTTACAGTCGCGAGCACGAAACCGAAGCGGACCTCGTCGGAGTCCGCATGTTGCACGCAGCCGCCATCGATCCGCTCGAATTGGCCAATTTCTTCGAGCGGCTCAAGAAACAGGACGGTGATTTACCGGCTGCGATTGCCTGGATCAGCACGCATCCGCAACACGATGTCCGGATCGCCGCGATTCGAGGTCAGCTTGAGAATTTGGGACCGCGCGAATACCGTGATCTCGACATCGCCTGGGAGGATGTGCAACAGCATCTGAAGCCGTTGCAAGGCAAATGACATTACTCTCTTCTTTCAACACGAAAGCCAACTCATGGAAGTCGAGATTCGGAATCGTCCGTCGTTTGCAAACGTGTTGGTCAAACTGAATCCGGACGACCGGTTGATTGCCGAAGCAGACGCAATGGCCAGCATGAGTGGCTCGGTTCAAATGAAGACACGCTGGAATGGCGGGTTCTTCCCAGCCGTATTGCGGCGCATGTTCGGCGGTGAGTCGCTGTTCGTGAACGAATTCTCAAGCGACGAACCTGCCGAATTGGTGCTGACTCAGCCGTTCCCTGGCGACATCGAATGCCTGGACCTCAAAGGGAACGCCATGTTCCTGCAACCCGGAGCCTTTCTGGCCTGCGAACCGGGAGTCGATTTAGGACTGAACTGGGCGGGAGTAGCCAGTTGGATTGGTGGTGAAGGGCTGTTTCGTTTGAAGGTCAGCGGCAAAGGCAAAGTCTGGTTCAGTTCGTATGGCGGCATCTTCCAACGTGAGATCGGTTCGGAGGAATACATCGTCGATTCCGGACACCTCGTCGGTTACGAACCGAGCATTTCCATTCGAGTCGGCATGGCGGGTGGAATCTTCTCCAGTTTCTTCGGTGGCGAAGGTTTGGTCACGAAGGTGCGCGGCCCCGGAAGAATTTACATGCAGTCAAGAAACTTCAGCGCATTGACCGCGTGGATCAACGCCCATCTGTGGTAGTAACCCGAAGCAACAGCGAGGGCGATCGCTCCAGAAGATATCCGACTCCAAGTCATGTGAAGCGTTTGCCCTCGCTGACGCTTCGGGTTAGTGAGGACTCCCCAATGAAGATTGAAATCCTGGCTCGCCCGGCGGCGTCGGTGGCGAAGTTGACGCTCAGCGAGAATGAAACCATCACCTGCGAAGTCGGTGCCATGATCGCCATGACGCCTGGCTTGGATGTGGAGACAACCTCCGGCAAGAAAGGTGGCGGCGGCGGAATGCTCAAGGGGCTAAAGAGAATGTTCGCGGGAGAGAATTTTTTCCTGAATCACTTCACCGCGACTGAGCCTGACCAAACGTTGCTGCTTGGGCCGACAATGCTTGGCGACATCACGCGACACAAGCTGACAGGGGGCACGCTGATCGTTCAAGGTTCCAGTTGGCTGGCCAGTGATGCCGGAATTGAAATCGACGCCACCTGGCAGGGACTTGGCAAAGCCCTCTTCAGTGGCGAGAGCATGTTTTGGGTCAAGTGCTCCGGCGCCGGCAATGTCTTGCTCAGCAGTTTCGGCGCGATCTATACGGTCGATGTGACGGAGGATTACGTCGTCGATACCGGCCACATCGTGGCGTTTGAAGACACGCTGCAATTCAAGATCGCCAAAGCGGGAGCCAGCTTGATCGGCAGTTTCCTCGGTGGCGAGGGTTTGGTCTGTCGCTTCTCCGGCCAAGGCAAGCTGTATTGCCAAAGCCATAATCCGCCAAGCTTCGGCGCCATGCTCGGCCCGAAACTCAAGGCTCGGTAACCGGGTGGCACTCCCGATCTGTGATTTCTTGCCGTTCGCCAACAATCCGGAATCATCATGAGCAACCTCGACTTTGAATTTAGCCAACAACCAGACTTCTCGCTGCTAACCGTTCGCTTGCAACCGGGACAACAAATCTTCGCGGAACCGTCGGCGATGGCGGCGATGGAAACGACAATCGCGATGAGAGCCGGATTGAAAGGTGGTTGGAAAAAGGCGCTGGGTCGAATGCTTGGCGGCGAGAGCTTGGTGATGAACACCTTCACGGCGGGAGACGTGCCGGGCGAAGTCATGTTCGCTCCCGGACCGCCGGGTGACATGATGAACTATCGGTTGAAGAGCAACTCGTTGTATTTGCAGCGCGGCGCGTTTTTGGCTCACGCACCGGGAGTCGAACTGAGCGGCAAGTGGGGCGGAGCCAAAGGGTTTTTTAGTGGCCAAGGCTTGGTACTACTGAAGGCCACCGGCAGCGGCGAGATATTTTTCAACTCGTACGGGGCAATCTTGGAGATCGACGTGACCGACGAATACATCGTCGATACCGGTTACATCGTCGCGTTCGAGGACACGCTGAACTACAAGGTCACGGCTCTGAAGGGACTGCGCCCGGCGAAGACTATCAAGAACTTTTTATTCGGCGGAGAAGGCTTGGTTTGCCGCTTCTCCGGTCAAGGCAAAGTCTGGGTCCAAACTCGCTACGTCGTTCCGCTGTTGTCTTGGGTCTTCCCATTCCGACCAACCAAGAAGAGCGACTGATCCGCAAATCGCTTCGGAAGCTGCGGATTCAGCCGAGATTGTGCACCGGTCGGCCAATGCAGATTGGGAATGATTCGCCCAGAAACGGGGCGTCGTAGTGTTGAGCGGTGTCGATGCCGAGGTGGTTCAGCATCGTGGCGGCGAGGTCGGGGGGAGTGACTGGGTGGTCAGTGACGTAACCGCCGATGCGGTCGCTGCTGCCGTAGGTTGAACCGCCGCGAATGCCCCCTCCGGCCAGGAGCGCGGTGAAGGCGTGCGGCCAGTGATCGCGGCCGGTCTTTTCGGTCGCGGCGTTTTGCGTGAACTGACCGATCTTGGGACTGCGACCAAATTCACCAAGCGCCACGACCAGCGTTTCATCAAGCAACCCGTGCTCGTGCAAATCAGCTAAGAACGTGGCGAACGGTTGATCGAAGATCGCGCTTAATCGTTTCAGGCGGCCGAAGTTGTCGTGATGTGTGTCCCAGAACGGGGATTGCTTTTCGTCGCGAGATTCATCGTCCCAGTTGACCGTCACCAGCGAGACTCCACGCTCGACCAGGCGCCGCGCGAGCAGCAGGCTTTGTCCGAATTTGCTCGATCCGTAGCGCTGCCGTAGTTCGGGCGATTCACTTTGTATGTCGAAGGCCGAGGCGGCTCGTGGATCGCTGACCATCGAAAATGCGGTTTGATATTGCTCGTTGAGCAACGCTTCGCGGGTACCGGACGTGAGGCGACGGTCGGTGGCCTCGACTTGTTGCAGCAAGCCTTTTCGTCGGAGCAGTCGCTGCACTGGAATCTCGGTTGGCAGTTTCATGCCGGGAACCGAAAAGTCCGGCAAGCTGGGATCGCCATCGACCAAGAACGCGTTGTGTTGTTCGCCCATCAATGCGCCGGACTGACCAGCGATGCGTGCTCCTTGGCTGGGGAACATCAAGTACCACGGCAGCACAACCGACGGCGGCATCCCAACCGGTGCGCGGCCAAACCGGTTCACGAGCGCACTCAGCGACGGCCAATCGTCGGGAGCCAGCGTGTCGGTCGTGCCGGGACGTCGATGCGGGCGGCCGGTGATCACCTGGCTGCACGCGGTCCCGTGAACCGGATCGCCGTGAGTCATCGAGCGGAGTAAGCACAGCTTGTCCGCTTCTTTGGCAAGATGTGGGAGCAACTCGGACAGTTCGATGCCCGGAACTGTTGTGGCGATTGGCTGAAAAATGCCGCGCACGTTGGCGGGAGCCAGTGGCTTCATGTCCCATAGGTCGATGTGGCTCGGACCACCGAACAAAAAAATGAACACGCAGCGTTTGGCTTTGCCGAGCGGCCTATTCGTGTCGTCGGCTTGCGTGAGCGAACTTCGGCGCTGCGACGGCAGCATAGAGTCGACCAGTCCGAGCCAGTTCAGTGCACCGATCCGCAAGCAGTCACGCCGCGACATTCCGCCAGCGCGGCGAACGGAGGATCCTTCATCAACCCACGGCCCAAACATGCTGCGATTCCGAAACGGCGAACAATCTGGCGAGTGCGAGACATGGCACAGACTACCAAGGCGCGACCGTGTCCGTCGAATGATTTCCCCGTCCCTTAAGTTGGGGATCGTTGTTTTAAATCTCAAAGGCTTTTTTCAGAGGAAGGGAGGGCTGTGTCGAGCCGTAGCACTCCTGTGCCGCATCAAAAATTATCATTTGAAGACCGCGTCCCTCTTCGCAATCCGGGAATCTGCGTGAACAGGTTTGTCGTTTCGTAGCCCAACCGCTCGGCGAGATTGCGGATCAGACTTTCGCGGACCTGCGGAACTTCGGTCAGTCGTTGCCGCACCGCTTCGAATGACGTGGCCTTTACGCCGCGCGAATTCGACCGTGTCTGACGGACGAGCGACAAATCCGGGCGAACGTTCAGCGTCAGCCCGTGATACGACACCCACGATCGCACTGCCACACCAACTTGAGCCAGTTGACCGAGCTTGCAAAAGACGCCCGGTTCGTCGTCCATTCGATGTGCGGCGACATGCAGCTCACGACAGACGTCGAGCACTGCGAACTCAAGCCGACGACGATATTCTGACAGTCCGATTCCGCAGTGCCGCAATGGAATGATCGGATACACCGACAACTGTCCTGGAGCTTGTATCCACGCTCCGCCACCTCGATTCAACCAGCGAACATCAACTCCGGCCCGCCGCCACTCCAACGCATCTCCCTTCACATGCGACTGACTTCCCTCGCGACCGATCGTCACGATCGCAGGATGCTCGCAGACAATCAGCACCCCGTGCCGGTCCCCTCGCGAAATCAATTCATCTCGAAATCGCTGTTGCAGCGCCACCGCCGACTCAAACTCCACCACACCCAACAAAAATACATCGAGCGAATCCGCGCTGCGATCCACAACCAATTCCGATTTGGCGGTCAGCATTTGAGAAACTCCTTAGAAGCGACGCCTCGGTCGAACGGCCCACCGCGGCGCGGGGCGATTCTAATTCGAGAACCGCTTGGTGTCTTGTTCTTGGTGTTCACTCAGGCGATGAGGGGAATTCAATACGGATTCCGCACGGTGATTTCGCGTTCGGTTGTGTTTGGGTTTTCATAATCCGGTCGCGAGTTTAATCCGGCGGATTTCGTTCATCAGGACGAACCGAAGGGCGGCCAGATCAGATACTTCAAACCCATCACGAACACAAACGCCAACACGCCTGTCTTGAGTTGCGATTGTGTGGCGTTCCGTAGCAGCCGGCCTCCCAGCCAGATGCCCAGCAAGACCGGGATCAGCGACCAAGCAAATACTTGCCACACATCGCGAGTCAACAATCCGAAGCGACCTTGCAGAGTCACTCGCAAAATCGCGCTGACGCTGAACATCGCTTGCAGTACGGCGATGATTTGCTGCTTGGTCCACGGCTGCGAATAAACGTAGGCTACGGCCGGTGGACCACCAATGTTGAACGCTCCGCCAAAGATGCCGCTCACGACACCCAGCGGCAGCGAACACCAACGCGGGATCGGACCCAGCTTGAGACGGATCAGCAACGGATCGAGCACCGCGAATCCGCACATCACCGCGCCCAGACAACGCACCAAAACTTCCGATCGTCCCCAGTGCAGTAAAGCCACCCCGATCGGCGCTCCGATGACGACACCGAACATCAAGCCCGCCGCATCACGCCATTGAAAGTGTTGGCGATTGGCCCACAACGTCCACAAACAAACCGGCAGATTGATCGCCGCCACCGTGGCTGCCGCCAACTTGAATTCCATCCACAAGGGCAGCAGCGCCATCGCCACAATACCGAACCCAAACCCCGTCAGCCCCTGCATCAGCCCGGCGAACGTCAGCACCACCATCGTTTGCAGGAATTCCAATCCAGAGCCTTCCTCAATTCCGCGCAGGCGAACCGGAGGCAATCGTTTTCCGGAGCGTTGCATGTGTGCTCGATGCTCCGTCGGCCTTGGTCATTCTTTCGTCATTGTGTTCTTCGTCATTCGTCATTTGCGCTGCCAAGACATCCGGCGGTGTGAACTCAAACCGCTTGCACTGCCGGAAGAATTCGAGCGGGTTGTCGTACACGATTTTCTTGATCTTTGATTCGGGGTGGCCGCGTTTGCGGAGTTCTTGGATGAAGTCGGGGACGGCGATTGGGTTGGATGGCCCCCAATCGCCGGCAGAGTTCACCATGATGCGGTCGTCGCCGTAGGCTTCGATGATGTCGGCGGCTCGCGACGGGGTGCATTTCGTGATTGGGTACAGAGTCATCGCGCACCAAAAGCCCTCTTCCTTTGCCAGGCCGACGGTGTGCTCTTCGACGTGGTCGATCAGCACACGCTCCGGCCGTACGCGGCGGTCGGACATCAGCATGTCGATGATCATCCGCGTTCCCTTCAGCTTGTCTTGCAGGTGCGGTGTGTGAATCAGAATCAACTCGTCGAGCTGCATCGCCAGTTGGACATGTTCTTGGAAGATGATCGACTCGTTCTTCGTGTTCTTGTTGAGTCCGATCTCACCGATGCCGAGCACTCCCGAGTTGTTGATGAACTCCGGGATCATCTTGATGACCTCGCGGGAGAGTTCGACGTTCTCGGCTTCTTTGGCGTTGATGCAGAGCCACGAGTAATGCTGGATGCCCGACCAACCGGCGCGCTTCGGCTCGAATTCCGTGAGCTGCCGGAAGTAGTCGCGGAATCCGTCCACGCTGCCGCGATCGAAGCCAGCCCAGAAGGCCGGCTCGCTGACGGCCACGCAGCCCATGCGAGCAATCCGCTCATAATCGTCGGTCACGCGGGAAACCATGTGGATGTGTGGGTCGATGTAGTACATGGTGTTTCACTTTGGAGTGCGGTGTGTCAGCACCGCTTTGGATTTTAGATTCGGAGTATTATGCGAATTGATGGCAGACACGTTGAGCCAAAG
>JANMIF010000538.1:0-3202 GCA_031375695.1 Planctomyces sp. | reverse complement strand
GTCACACCCGTCAGAGTTACGTTGCCGGTATTGGTCACTAGAACCGTGTAGTTGAGCACATCACCAGCCCGATCGGCGGACGCGTTGCCGTTGCCACCGGTGACGTTCACAAACGACTTGTCGATCGCAATTGCCGGACTGACAACCAGCGGCACGGTCACTGAGTCGCTGACCGAGGCGGTCTCGTTGCTGTCGGCCGTTGCAGTGTTGTCGATGTCACCATCGCCGCCGCCGTTGTTGTTCAGGTCTGCCTGCGTCAGCGTGTAGCTGGTGTTGTAGGTTTGGCTGGCACCTGGCGCCAGCGTAACGCCGCTAATATTCTGGCCCGTCAGCGGATCGACTACGGTCACTCCCGTTAGAGTCACATTGCCGGTATTGGTCACTAGAACCGTGTAGTTGAGCACATCACCAGCCCGATCGGCGGACGAGTTGCCGTTGCCACCGGTGACGTTCACAAATGACTTATCAATGGCGATCGACGGACTGACAACCAGCGGCACCGCCACCGAGTCGCTCACGGAGTTGGTCTCGTTGCTATCGGCCGTTGCCGTGTTGTCGATGTCACCATCGCCGCCGCCATTGTTGTTCAGATCTGCCTGCGTCAGCGTGTAGCTGGTGTTGTAGGTTTGGCTGGCACCTGGCGCCAGCGTCACGCCGCTGATGTTCTGGCCCGTCAGCGGATCGACTACCGTCACCCCCGTTAGAGTCACGTTGCCGGAATTGCTCACTTGAACCGTGTAGTTCAAGACATCCCCAGCCCGATCGGCGACCGTGTTACCGTTGCCGCCGGTAACACTCACAAAGACCTTATCGATTGCGATCTGCGCATTCACCCTTCGGTTGCCGAACGCGAGGTTGTTTTGGATGTTTTCGCCAGTGGCACCGGTGGCTAACGCGGTGGGCAAAAAAGTCAATCCGATGTCAATGGTGATCGTGGGCGGGTTGGTGGATGTTTGCGTGTAGCCAGCAGGAACCACTTCGCGAATGACGTAATTTCCCGGCAACAATCCGCCAAAGGTGTAGAGACCATTGGCGTCCGTGATTGTCGATGACTCCCCCGCATCCAGAGTATTGTCTCCATCGGCGTCGATGAAGATTGTGACTCCCTGCAGCCGCGGTTCCCCGACATTCTCGACACCGTTCCCGTTCGAGTCTTCAAACTTGAGACCGCGAATTGTTCCCGTCACGGCCCGTCCTTTGCCGACGGCCCATTCCTCGAAGCCACTATCGGCTCCGTAGCCAGTTGCCGATGTCACCGAATTGGTAGGAGTCGCCCCCATCTTGGCGTACATCGAAACATAGGTGAAGCTTGGGCTAAACAGCGAATCCGGGACATAGAGAGCCATGTCCAACCTGCCGCTACCGGAGCCAGAAACGGCACGGTCGAGAAAAACGACGTTGTCGCCGCCAGCGTCGAGGTTGTAGATGAGCGGCGACACTCCGGAGATTCCGAAATTTGTCGGATAGCCGGAGATGTTTTGATTGTTGGTCTGATAGATTTTGACATCGTCGAGCGAAAGACCCGAGTTGGTATTCTCGTTGATGTCCAAAACGAATTCGCGATAAGTGACGGACCCAATGATGACTTTTGGGATGCTGGCTAGGGTTAACGAATTTGTCTTGCTATCGCTGACTTCAAATTGGACGGTCGTATCAGTCGAAGTACTGGCATTTGTGTTGTAGCCAAATTCAACAGCCCCGGAATCATTGCCGTCTGCGAAATTCAAGAACGGGTCAATCAAGCCAGTTCCTGCGGATGACCCTCCTCCATTGAATGCTTTGTAGATCGCCGTATTGATGGTCGCCGTCGCCCCGGCCGTGGTCAAGTTGTACGCCGCAAGCAACATACGCGGCTCCAATTGTTCGGCCGACGAACCTCCTTGTTCCGACGCAACGCACGACGCTTGGCGAGTTCGTCGTGAATTGCCGCCAGCCGGGCGCAACGAAAACCGCTTTTTCTCACTCAACAGGGAACGAAACGAACTCAGCCAATGGAAGCCACGCATGATGATAATCCTTGGGTTGGAATGTGTGCGGACTCCGGGCCTCCTTCAAGTTCTCGTGAGTTGTCGATAGATCGTTACTCGTGGGCTTTAGGCCACATCCGTGTGTCTCAAGCTAGGTTTCCGTTCCTCTTCTCTCGCCGCGAGCTGATAACCGACCAGTACCTCACTGAAGAATTCTCAAAATGATGGTGGCACCGAATTGGTAAGATTTTTGGGGCACGGGTAACCGTAACGCAATGCCAATGGTTTGCTTTTTTGAAAATTAACTTAAGTTCAGACGCATTTAATGCTTAGAAACGACACGCTTGATGCTCAGAAAAAAAGTGAGTGCTTATGTGTTGCAGGGCTCTAGTCTCTCGATCCCTGTCTCTTGTCTGTCTGAACCCCAAGTCTCGTCGTTGACGGGCGTGATTGTGCCACAGATTTGGAAGATGCAAATCCGTCGTCGCCTGAATCCCACGTAGGTGATTCCATTACCCCCGAAGAGGGGCAGCGACATGTTCGATGCCAAAATCGAACAGCGTCACGTTCCTTGCGTTGGTGACCACGTCGATAAACGTCGCGATCGCATCGACAGACGACGTCGAAGACAAATTCGAGATCGCGTTGATCACAGCGACCGTGCGAAAAGCCAAGCGCATTGAATTCGAATGGGCTGCGTTGACCCACTTGCGGTCGATTCCGCTCCGCGTCGTGGCTGTGTCCGAATTGATTCAACTCGTCAACACTCGCCGCTCATTTCAGTGTCCGATCGGTGTACGATGCGGTCACATCGAGTCGGCTCGTAGTTCATCGTTTTGGTCTGGGCGCGGCGGCATTCGCATTGCCGATGAAGATCGTCTCGCTGGGGAAACAGCCTGCCGGGCGAAAACCAATGTCGTCCCGGCAAGCTCAGTTTGGTTTGCCACTCCGATTACGGCTTCACCGCTGGTGGCGAAGCACTTCGGCCCACGGCCTTCAAAGCGGCGGCCTTCATGTGGTCCAACCGCTTCCCCAAATGCTGATAAACGCGACTGACCATTGTCGCATCGCTGTGCTCCATCAACTCCGCCACAGTGATGGGATCGACGCCCCGTTCCAAAGCATCCGTCGCGAAGGTATGCCGAAAATGATACGCACACAGATCAACCGGCAACTTGTCCTTCAAAGCTCGTCGCAAACGAGTGAATCGCAATCGCACCGCGTTCCGCGTCCAC
>JANMIF010000499.1:0-17109 GCA_031375695.1 Planctomyces sp. | reverse complement strand
CAGCACGCATCCATTCATACTCGGACTCGGAAGAAAGGAAAGGCAAGTTTAGATCGAGGAATTCCTCCGCTCCAAAGACGCGCAATCCATCGATCTTGTTGTCTTCGCTGTCTCGCGTGAATTCTACGCGACTGCCGGTTGCCAGTCGCACGGAACAATCGGTGTCCTGACCGGCCTTTGTCGTTCGCTCGACAATCTGGTCGCCTGAAAGAATCAGAAAGACATGCCGAGCAGGCCGAGGCCAAAGACCCCACCCATCTAACCACCAACCGACAATCCCCCAACCGACAATGAAAGCGAACCATGTCCCCGGCGCGTTCGGCCAAAAGAAGATTCCCAGTGCCGTCAGAATCGAAAGCACGATCACGACTTTTGCACGAAACGCTGGCGAGGTCCAACGAGAATACGTAGCGAGATGAATGACCTTGCGATCATCCGATTCGGAAATCACACACGGCCTCTTCATGCCGATGAGCGAATCCAAGTCTATTGGTTTGTCGTCACAGTTGTCTGACATGGGCAAGCTCGATGCAAAATCGGGGTTCAGCAATGGTCCATCAACGCGATGTCATCACGGCGCGGGTTCTTTAGTTATCTGCCACAAGCGAAACAACTCCCACCAGTCATTCGGATCTTCCTTCAACGGATCATGCTCGCCTTCCTGCCACGGAAAACTGGACGACCACAGATTACCTGACGATTCACGGCCCAGTTCGCCTCCACGTTCGCCATAGCGACGAACGGTTGGCACCATTCCCGTAATGCGATTGGTGACGTGGCCCAAGCCTTCTTTGCCGCACTTTTCATTCAATTCTCCGCGAAAGCGATAACTCACAACACACTCTCGCTTCTTGGATTCGCCAATTGGTTCACGAATAGCAATGACAATCGCCCCACCTGCTCGCTCAGGACTGTCCGCGAATTTGTCGAGCCGAGAATTCAGCGCGACTTTCTTGACTTCATTGTCTGTCTCAAGTTGAACCCAGCCTTCCAGGTAGCAACCCTGAAAGCGAAACGCGAAGACGCTATGAAACCCTTGAGCCTTGATCGCCTCCTCCATGTCGGGAAGACGTTCAATCACCGGCTTATTTTCGCTGACAGACTTCTCCGTGGTTTGCTTACTCTGCGTTGCTGACGCTGCCGTCGCGTCGGTCTTAGCTCCGATCGAACTTGGTGGTTTCTTGGAGTCAGAGCATCCGAGCAAAAGTGCGATGTACAAAATCATGGTGAGCGTCGGCATGCGTTTCATGGTCAATCATCTCTATTCTCGCCCGTTTGAGAATGCTGGTGGGCGACTTCGGCCTCATGCTTGATGGTACCGCCAGCGATCGTCGTAGATAACTGGTCAATCAATGCACCGTCATCACGGCGTGGGTTCTTTGGTTGTCTGCCACAGCCGAAACAACTCCCAGTCTTCTTCGCCTTCCTTCCATGAATAGCGATGCGTCCACGGGTCGCCATGAGAGCGTGACATCTGGGGGCCGCTAAACTCATTCGCACGAGGCATTGGCACCGTTCCTTTGAAGCCGAGATTCGAAGTGGCCCAACCCTTCGGGCCGACGACAGGAAACTCCCCGCTGACGTGAAGGCCAACGACACACTCTCTCTTCCGAGGGTCGTCACTCGATGCTCTCAGTCCAATTACAATCGCTCCGCGTGTTGGGCCTGGATTGTCTGAGTCTTTGAATCGAGGAATCTCCACGGATTTCTTTTCGATTCCGGTATCGGTCTCCAGTTGCACCCAGCCTTCCAATGGCCCACCCTGAAAACGAAACGCGAAAATCTGGTCGAAGGTACCCATCGCGCTGATTGCGCCTTCCATATCGGGGACTCGTTCGATCACGAGCTTGTTCTCGTTCGTGGACTTCTCAGAGGCGTTCTTGTTTTCGGGCAAGGAGGAAGTCGTTTTTCCCGTTGGGCTGATTGGGGTGTTGGAGTTTGAGCAGCCGAAGAGCACTCCGAACGACGACAAGGTGACGACGACCAGCGACGATTTCATTGAGTCGCACTTCTATTTTCTTGAGTTTGGAACCGAGCGAGAGACCTCGGCCTCATGCTTAATGGCTTGGCAGCGGCCTTCGAGCAAGCGTTTTAAGTAGCCGGTCATGAAAACGTAATCGACTGCTGCGCCAAGCGACCCCAGCGGTGAATGAAAAACGATCTCGTCGGTCATGCGGGTTTGGCCGTCACGTTCCTCGAACCGATGGTCATGAGCGAAAGACCGAAACGCACCGGCCACCATTTCGTCACGAAAGTACGACGGACGATCGAACGCGGTGATTCGAGACGTGAATCGCTGCCGGACTCCCAGATGCCGAGCCTCCCAAGTCACCGTCTCACCCAACTCGATCAATCCCGTCGTTCGGCCGGCCACGGCTTGCTCACCGGTCTGCGCGAGTGATCGAACGTGAAAGTCGATGTCCCTGGCCAAGTCGAAACAGCGTTCCACGGGTGCGAAGATTGTCGTGACGATGCGAATGACGGCCATCTCGGTTGTGCTCGCGATGAAAGGAACGTTGCTCCCTATGCTTTTTATGGAAGCCGCTTACCCAAGTGGCCCCCAACAATGTGATTCTTTAAGATTGCTCGTCGGGCGAGAGCTGTCGATTTCGGTAATAGAGCGTCGCCGTGATGAATTTCCCACTTGCCGGACTCGCCGAGCACTCCCCGCTGACAAACTCAAATCCGTAAAAGAACCTTGTGACACGAACTCGAATTGCAAAGAAGACCGAAAACCCGAATTGGTAGTGCAATAGACCTCTTCACCTCCCTTTGAAAGGTTGAAGTCATGGCGACTGAGTCAGATGTAAATAAAATGGCCAGTGAATCGATGGGCGGTAAAACCTTGAAAAGCCCCGAGGAACTCCAAAATGATTTGAAGGCAGCGGAAGACAAGTTAACAAAAGCAGATTCTTTTTCATTTATTTTTTTCGGAATATCTTTTCTGGCCTTAGGGATTTCACAAGGGTTCTCCGCCCTCGTGCCCTGGATGTTGGCTTTTGCGGCAATATCGCCTGGCATGAGCCTGTTGTTTGCAATTCTTTGCAAAAGAGACACAAGATATAATAAGTTGCATGTTCTGTGGTCTAAGTTTTACACAATTGTCTGCTCGTTTTTTTTAGGATATATGTCGTTTATTGCGTCGGAGTTTTTAGGGGCAAAGGAATGGTCCCCACTAATTGGCGGTATTACGTGTGCCGCATTGATGGCCTACTTTATGACACGCTGGAGTCGCATATCGAGTGATATCCGTCGAATCTCGGAGACTTACCATGATGTTGGATAATCGTGTTGAGGCTTGAACGCCCATTTGGTGTGAACGATCAGGATGTGCGAACTGCGCTCGCGGCGAGAGCGGGCCACGTTATTTATTTCCACTCGCGAGCGAATTGCAGGGCACGTTGGCGGACGGGTTTGCTGATCGTCTGGTCCGACATGATGGCGTCGAGCCATTCAGTCTTGAGCTTGCGCTCGTCACGCAGCAAATGAATCAGGCTCAGGGTGGCAGGCAACTTCGGCGTACACGGCAGGGCTGGCTAAAGTTTCAATTTGCTAAAGACTGCTCAGGCAGGTAACCCGAAGCGTTAGCGAGGGCGGTCGCTCCTGAACGCGAAAATTCTTACCTTGTGAAGCATTCGCCCTCGCTAACGCTTCGGGTTACATAGAATAGCTAGCCAGCCCTGACTCGGCGGCACTCCCCGTTGACAAACTCAAATCCGCGAGGAACCTTGCGACACCAACTCGAATTGATTGGCGTCGTAACCGCATCCAAGCTTACCAGCGTGCAGGTCGCTTCACCTTTAGTCGAACCGGAGCCGAAATGTTGAACGATGTCGCGCCCACGCCAACGCCGGTCGGTCCTTCTGCTTGGGCGGCCGTTCCCGTGGCAACACGATGCCTCTTGATCGCTGTCTATTTTGTGGAGGGTTTGGGACTGGCGTCCCTGGCATCGTTATTTCTGGAGGCCGGTTGGCTGGTACAGATGGGGATCGCGGCTACCTGTTTTGCGCCTGGGATCCTGCTGTACTTCGCTAGGCCAGACCTGCGTAGCTGCCTACCTGGGCCTCTTCTGGCCATGTTTGGTCTGTTCATAGGAACGATACCAGGAGTGATCGCGGAACAAGTGGCTGAAGCGGCAGGCGCTGTCCCGATCGTGAGTAAGGGATTGTTCGTGGTGACCACGGCGGCTGGCATGACGGGGGTAATGTGGCTGACATTTCGGCGCACGAGAGCATCCGGTGGTTCGTCCGGCCACGGCTCGCTCACCGGCCTGCGCGAGTGATCGAACGTGAAAGTCGATGTCCCTGGCCAAGTCGAAACAGCGTTCCACCGGTGCGAAGATTGTCGTGACGATCCGAATGACGGCCATCTCAGTTGTGCTCGCGATGGGACGGAACTTTGCATCCCGACGCTTTCAATGAAAGCCGCTTACGAGCAGTTTCCCCAACAAGTATGATTTTTGAAGATTGCACGTCGGGCAAGGGGAGTCAATTTCGGTAATAGAGCGTCGCTACGGCGAATTTCCAACGCTTACGGCTGAGCAAGTCCAATCGAACATGCTCAACCGGCCTCCAGGAGTTGAACCATGATTTCTCCCAACTGCGAATCGAGTGCGGCACATTTGTTGCCAATGCCGAATCAGCATCACCTCAAGTCTCAGCAATCCGTAGAGATTCCCAGCGTGTCCCGATTCATTCGCTGCGTCATTACTAGTCTGCTGTTTAGCATTCCCCTGTCGGCTGTGCCGCTGTTGAGTTGGATACCGGAGACTGCTGCTTGGATTGGAAACGGTCGCGTCCACTTCGAGTCCATTTATTCTTCAAGCGTTTGGTTGTTCGTCGCGATGGTTGCCGCTTGGATCAGTCTGGAATCGCCCCGCCCCCAAGCCACTCGGTTCGCGATGATGTACGTGACAATAGCCTTTCTGAGCTACTCCCTGTGGCTACTGGTTGGCTTGGGTTTGACTATTTGTGAATTGGGCTTGGCGATTCTCACCGACCGATTTGTGATCGCACTCGTGGCGGCGGCCGGCATCTTTGGACTGACAAACTACGACTTGCGGCGAGAGCCTGCGACTTCCGATGAGTCCAGCATCCCTGAAGTGTCCCAGTCGTAAGACCAGCCACTCACTCGCGAATTTCAGACCGTGATGGCCGGACTGAATTGCCGAGTGCCTGACCTGCCGAGATGGCGTCGAGCCGTTCATGCTTGCTTCGAGATCCGAGACAGGACATTGGCTGCGCACACCGATAGCAAACGAGTCCATTCAAGCATTCATCGCCAACAACAAATCCAGAGCCGTGCTTCACGGGCGGTCGGATTCTTGCTCTAGCGGTTCTGAGATGACATTGCGATCGGTCAACTCATATGCCTCGTTGCTCAAACGGCGAAGAGCCTCGGCGAACAAGAAGCAACAGGCTGAAATTGCCAAGTAGATGAAATTGATCAACGGTCGAGGCGAAGTCAGGGCCACGTTGATTCCGACCAGACCGCTAAGTCCACCGAGCAGCCAAGCGATGACTTTCAACGTGTTCGTGAGCCAACTCCGCGCACCGCGTAGTTTCCCCACAGCGGCGAATATCCAGCAGTTCTCAGCTCGTCCATATCCGCAAAGTTCGTTCCCCACACTTCGCAATCCATTACCAGCGAGCACGAACGGGCCGGCTGCCATGAACAAAACCGGCGCGAAGAAAATCGTCACGCCGCCGATCACCATGAACACGCCAGTGACCAGCAGTCCGATGGTTGGAATCACCGCCAACCAACCAAGAAAAAGTGAAACCGCTCCAGCAACTGATTTCATCTTGGCCCCTTCTTGGCACTGGCTGGTTTTGACTCATCAAAACTGCCGATCGAGTGGCTGGTTTTGAACTGCCGAATGACACTCAACAACCCAGCGCCACCAAATTCAGCCACCCCACGCCGCCATTTTCAACCGTCGTCAACAGGTGTCATTGTGGAATTGACCAGCCCCATTTTGGACGATCGGCGTTCACGGTGAGTCGGCCCAGTTTTCGACTTGCAGGCCAGCAACCTGTTGGAAGTGTTTGAGATTCCGCGTCACCAACGTGGCGTGGTGCGCCAGTGCAATGCTGGCGATAAGCTGGTCTGCTCGGCCGATTTTGCGGAGCCGTCGATCCGCGCAAAGACGGTCAAAGATATCTGCTGACGCGGTGTCGAAGTTGACACAGGGAAGAGGTCTCAAGAACTCCTCACTTTCGCGGAGCCAATGTTGTGCGCGCAACAAGTGTGTCCCGTCGGCAGCCTTCAAAATGGAAGCAATCCGCCCTTGGAGAATTTCCAAACGCGAAACCACAGTGATCGCGACTGGCTCGCTGGCGGCAATTCGTTTGGTCAAACCCGGATGATGTCGCATCAGCAGCGATAGCGTGTCCGTGTCGAGCAAAATCATTTCGCGGACTCCGTGACCGGGCGGCCGCGCTGACGATAAGCCTCAGTCACGATCTCTTCCAGGAAGGGATCGTTTTGAAATCGGCCAGCGAGTTCCAGAAAGACGGCGTTGTCTGTCGGCGGTTCGGGGCGTTTCAACCAGTCTTGCAGAGCCGCCTTCAAGAATCGCCAATCTTGTCCCGCTCGGCGACCGGGCAACCCGCGTCGCGTCGTAAGCTGAACAACTTCGTCTTCCGAAAGGCGCAAATAGGTGGCAGCCTCGGCCAATGTGAGGACATCACCAACCGCGTCGAGACGCTCCGAGCGGCGACGTGTCTGAGCGGAACCCCGTCGCGATTTGGTAGCGAGCGAAGGCATGTGAATCCCTTTGAAAACCTAATGGACGCTGTGGTGATACCGCATTTCAGTGAAAAGCGTAACGAGCCTCAACAAGCTTGGCCAACGGCAATTCCCGAATAGTGTCCGTGAGTACTTCCACTCGCGAGCGACTTGCATGGCGCGTTGGCGGACGGGTTCGCTGTTCGTCTGGTCGGCCGCGATGGCGTCGAGCCATGCGGACTGGGGTTGGCCCTGTTCACGCAGGAAGTGAATCAGACTCAATGCCTCACGCTCCGCTCGCAACTCCGGCGTCCACGGTCGAGCATCCCAAACATCGCCCGCCAAACGAAGCAGTGAGCCGTGATTTACAGTGCGGTCAGGACACCGCTCGCCAACTCAGGCCGCATGGATGATATGCACCATAGTCGCTGGGACAGGAACCGTTTCTCCGTGGCTGCGCAACGAGTCGATGTGCAGCACCACGGCTTCTTCGATGAGCACTCGGACTTCATCCGCCGAGTTTCCACTCGTCACACAACCGGGCAGATCCGGCACATAGGCAGAGAACGACCCGTCACATGCCTTTTCGATCACCACGACGAAATCCATCTAAGACCTCATTTCAAGCCGGCTTGTTTGAGGATGCTGTTCAGCGTTCCTGGCGGAACTTCGTTGCCCAATTTGCCGCCGCCGGGCACTGTGACGGTCCCCGACTTATTGGAATGCCGGAACTGCATGTGACTTCCAACGGTTCGTTCGAGAAACCAGCCATCCGACTCCAGCAATTTGACCACTTCACGGTATTTCATTCAATCATCCGTTCGCTCAAATCACCGATACCGCATAGATCAACCAAACGGCAGTGGCTTTGGGCGGGTGAATCTTCTCGATACAAAGACGGACGGGCAAGAGTGCCCATCCTACGGCTTCCACTCGCGAGCGAATTGCAGGGCGCGTTGGCGGACGGGGTCGCTGATCGCCTGGTCCGCCGTGATGGCGTCGAGCCATTCGGGCTTGGGTTGGTCCTCAGTGCCTCACGCTCCGCTGTTGATCACTTCTCGACCGCCGGCTCCGTGAGTTCGATCAGGCAGAGATCGTCGAACCAGGCGGTTCCGGTACAGGTGCTGCCGTTGTGTCCCAGGCGTGGTCCCAGTTCCACCTCGGTGCGGTTGCGTGAGTTGAATTGCAGACTTGCGTAGGTCCAATCTTCCGTACCGCCATTCTCCTTGGTGCAAGGGGTGCTAATCGGTCAAAACGACGATGACGGCCACGATCAATGCGGAGATGAACAGCGAAAGCACATCAACTGCGAAGCCACGCATCAAGGAAGACCTCAACGCTTCTTGCCGTCTCTACTCAAGCGATTTTCCGCAGTGAGGACAATCGAGGCGGACCATGAAAGGTTTAAGGCGGACTCTATTTCCGCAATTCGGACATGGCCGTCCTCGATTCTGGACGATCCACACAATCTCTTCGCCGAGGTAGGCTCCCCCCAATAGCACGATGATGCCTATGCCTATGTACCCTAGCGTGGACGGCTCGGGAGCCAATCCAAGGAGCACCGCACCAAGTAGAAAGAGCGGGAGGGTCAGGAGATGCCTCCATTTGCGATACTGCGTCCACATAGCTCACCTCGATCTGCTCTCTAAGGCGGGACAGGTTGATTTGATCATTTCCATTCGCGAGCGAATTGCAGGGTGCGTTAGCGGACGGGGTCGCTGATCGTCTGGTTCGCCGTGATGGCGTCGAGCCATTCGGGCTTGGGTTGGTCCTCAGTGCCTCACAGTCCGCTGTTGATCACTTCTCGACCGCAGGCTCAGTGAGTTCGATCAGGCAGAGGTCGTCGAACCAGGCGGTGCCGGTGCAGGTGCTGCCGTTGTGTCCCAGGCGTGGTCCCAGTTCTACCTCGGTGCGGTCGCCTGAATTGAATTTCAAAGTGGCGTAGGTCCAATCCTTGGTGCCGACGAGAGAACGGCTCGACTCGGACGTTCCTGAAATCGAGAGACTGGCTCCCATTGTGCCGCCGTCTTGCACAATGGTGACGTCTTTTGTTTTTATCCAGCCGCTGAAGAGATATTGAGTGTTCGGTTTGATCCTCACCTGTTGAGTGTACTCGGCATCATCAGCGTCGGTCGTTGCCAACTGCACCGCGTGCTTTCCGTCGCGTACGAATTCCTCTTGGACCGATGGGGCATCCTTGTTCTGTAGGTACGACTTCGCCGTCCAACCTTGGTCCGTCTCCGACTCATCGAATGATCCGTTTCGAAGAAGGTTTCGCAGCTTCCGTTCAGCGGTGAGGTACACGGGTAATTTGACCAATTGCTCCCGTTCCCGCTCCCGTTCCCGCTCCTGTAACCACTGCTCATAGGTTTCCGCGATTTCGAGTTGCTGCCGTTCCTGCTGCCGTTCCCGCTGCCAATAGGGTTCCGCGATTTCGAGCGCCCGTTGACGAACGACGTCAGAAACCGATTGGTCCTCACTAATCCTCTGGATTAGCGCTTCCTTCTCAATGGGATTCGCGCAGAAAAACCGCAGCAGACTCAGAACCTCACGCTCTGTTCGCAACTCCGAAGTCCACGGACGAGCGTCCCACACCTTCGTCTCATCCCTGCTGGTCGATGCCAACCGTTTCCCGTCCGGGCTAAACGCGACACTTTCGACCGAAAACAAGTGCCCTTTCAACGTGAGCGTCTCCTGACCGCTCGTGGCGTCCCACACCCTCACTGTTGAATCCTGGCTTGCCGATGCCAGCCGTTTCCCATCTGGGCTAAACACCACGCTCATAACCCATCCGGCGTGCCCTTTCAACGTGAGCGTCTCCTGACCGCTAGTGGCGTCCCACACCTTCACTGTCTGATCGTCGCTTACCGACGCCAGCCGTTTCCCATCTGGGCTAAACGCCACGCTCATGACCCGATCGGAGTGCCCTTTCAACGTGAACGTCTCTTGACCGCTGGTGGCGTCCCACACCTTCACTGTCTGATCGTGGCTTACTGACGCAAGCCGTTTCCCATCTGGGCTAAACGCCACGCTCGTGACCGTATCGGCATGCCCATTCAACGTGAGCGTTTCCTGACCGGTGGTCGCGTCCGACACCATCACCGTTTTACCACCAGTGGCCAATGCAAGCCGCTTCCCGTCCGGGCTAAATGCAACACTCGTGCCCCATTCGGCGTGCCCTTTCAACGTAAGTGGCTCTTGACCGCTCGTGGCGTCCCACACCTTCACCGTCCCATCGACACTAGACGACGCCAGGCGTTTCCCATCCGGGCTAAACCTTACGCACCTGACAAAGCTGTTGTGCCCCTTCAACGTGAACGTCTCCTGACCGGTCGTGGCAGCCCATACCTTGACCGTCCGATCAGAGCTTGCCGACGTCAGCCGTTTCCCGTCCGCGCTAAACGCCACGCTCCTAACCGGACCGGTGTGCCCTTTCAACGTAAGGGTTTCCTGACCGCTCGTAGCGTCCCACACCTTCACCGTCCGATCTCCGCTTGCCGACGCCAGCCGTTTCCCGTCCGCGCTAAACGCCACGCTGTAGACCCCGCCGGTGTGCCCTTTCAACGTAAACGTCTCCTGACCGCTCGTGGCGTCCCACACCTTCACCTCTTCGGGCTTGTCCGGCATGACTAGATCTCCGCTTGCCGACGCCAGCCGTTTCCCATCTGGGCTAAACGCCATGCTCGTGACTGAGTTGGTGTGCCCTTTCAACGTGAGCGTCTCCTGACCGGTGGTGGCGTCCCACACCTTCACCATCTGATCGTCGCCCGCCGACGCCAGACGTTGCCCGTCTGGGCTAAACGCCACGCTGTAGACCCCGCCGGTGTGCCAGTTGAACGTGAGCATCTCCCGACCGCTCGTGGCGTCCCACACTTTCACCATTCCATCAAAACTTGCCGATGCCAGCCGTTTCCCGTCCGGACTAAATGCCACACTCGTGACCCATCCGGTATGCCCTTTCAACGTAAGCATCTCCTGACCGCTCGTAGCGTCCCACACCTTCACCGCCTGGTAAGAGCCCGAGGCCAGCCGACCCCCGTCCGCGCTAAATGCCACGCCCCAGACCTCGCCGGTGTGCTCTTTCAGTTCGAGCAGATAGAAATGGCAGAGCCGATCCCAGTAATACCACTCGAAGCCGCGCAGGTCGTCGTCGGGGGTTGGCGGTGAGCGGTAGCGGTCCAGTAGTTCGATGACGGCTCCCACGCGCGCGTCCTCCCAATTCCTTTGCGACAGATTCATGTGCGACGCGTACAGATTCCGGTGGCTGAGTTTGAGACTGGCCTTTGCATCATTCGCTTCTCGGTTGGCCCGCTTCCCCTCGTCCTTTGCGAAGGTCGTTGCGAACTCGGCTTTCTTTTTCTCACCCAACGCCCAAAAAGCCAAGCTGGAAGCGACGGTCGTGCCAACTACAAGAAGCAGCGCGATGCCGGTTACAAGTCCGGCGACCACTGGATTACGTCGGCACCAGCGCCAGGCTCGTTCGGGCTTGCTCACGGGCCGTGCAGTGATTGGCTCGCCGCTGAGAAAACGTTGCAGGTCGGCGGCGACGTCGGCGGCAGTGGCGTAGCGTTTGGGCGGTTCTTTTTGCAGACACTTCAGCGCGATGGTCTCCAGGTCGAGCGGGACGCCGGCGTTGAGTTGGCGGAGCGAGACCGGTTCTTGTTCCAAGACTTGCAGCAACGTGTCCATCGCACTGGCGGCTTGGAACGGCGGGCGGCCGATGAGCAGGCAATACAGGATGGCTCCCAGAGAATAGATGTCGGCGGCGGGGCCGATCTCATGGCCTTTGCCCGACGCTTGCTCAGGCGGCATGTAGCTGGGAGTCCCCATCACCGCGCCGCTGGCGGTCAGGTCGCTCCCTTGTTGTTTGGCCAGTCCGAAGTCGGTGACCTTCGGCGTGCCGTTGGAGGTCAGCAGCACGTTCGCGGGTTTCAGGTCGCGATGCACGACTCCCGCCAGGTGCGCCGCATGAACGGCTTCGGCGATCGTCCGCAGCAAACGGGCCGCGTCCTCCGGAGGAAGTACCCCGTCTCGGAGTTTCTCCGCGAGCGATCCCCCCTCGCAGTATTCCAGTGAGAAGTACGGCTGACCGTCGTGCTGACCAACTTCGTAAATCTGCACGACGTTCGGATGCCGCAGCTTTGCGATCGCATCGGCTTCGGCCAGAAACCGCACTCGCGCATCGCGACCGGCATGAGCGGCAGCCAGCACCATTTTCAGCGCGACGATCCGCTTCGGCATGTGTTGCTGAGCTTTGTAAACGACACCCATTCCGCCACGGCCGAGCTCAGCGAGAATCTCATAGCCGGGAATCGAGAGCGTGACAGCGGACTGCTGACGGTGCTCTGTCTCATTTGGGTCTGTGTCAGAGTCCCCACGCCCAATGATCGTGACCACTTCGCTGGGACTGACTGGACTGACCGGTCCCAGGCCCCACAGTTCTTTCAGCGCATCACGAACGTCGCCAGGAGTGACCGAGTTCAGTGTGACTCGCGGATCGTCTTGATGCTTCGCCAGCTTCCGAGCCACCTGCTTCTCGACAAACGACCGATCTTCCTGTGTGATCCAGCCTCGCTCGATCAGCAGGTCCGCCAACGGCTTTGACTTGTCCGCCGCCCACGCCCGACACGCCGCCGTCAACTGAGCCAAATCAAGCAACTCACTCTCAAACGCCAACACAGCAAACAGCAGATGCCGCTCGGTGTGTCCCGGATTCTCGTCCGGAAAGATCCCCCTCAACTCCGCCGCGAAGTCCGGAAACCGCGTCGCATAGTCGGTGCGCCGAGGCGTCTCATTGAGCCGCCGTCGCCGCTCGCACTCAATCAGAATCAACTCCCGCAACAACTCCGCTCGTTGCGACGAATCAATGCGATCGAGGAACTCTTCAATCGTCGGCCGACCACCCTGCTCCCAAACCCGCTCAAACTCATCGAGCACTACCTCCAGTCGCGAGGCGGCTTCGGAATTTGACAGCGTTCGTTCGTCACTCATGGAGGTGTCTCTGCGTAAGCATTTTCAAGAGTGGTGAATTGAAGGCGGCAGCGGGCGTGGGAAGAACTCGACGTTGCCAAGTTCCCGCTCTTTTCCGGCCTGATGCCACGGCGCCGGAAGCTATCACAAGTTCGCTTGCTTTGCTCGTCCCTCAGTGCGCGAAGTAACCCGCTGCGTCAGCGAGGGCGGGCGTTTGAAAACGCGATGGATTCAGAATCTTGTGAAGCGTTCTACCTCACTGACGCTGCGGGTTACTTTCGTGACAAGTCGTCGATAGTCTGCGGTGGCCATTCTTCCTTTTGCGCTCACGGAACAACCATGACATATCAACTGGTGATAATCTCTGGGCCAGAGCGAGGTCGTATCATCCCTTTAGCCGAGGGTGCTGACTTCCTGATCGGACGCGGTGCAACGGCTGGCGTGCGATTACAAGACCCGCGTGTTTCGCGAGTGCATTGCCAGATCGAGATGAATCAAGGCTCGGTGATCGTGACCGATTGCGTCAGTGCCGCTGGGACGGTCGTCAACGGCGAGGCCGTCGAGAGCAAGCCACTGCAATCCGGAGATATCTTGCGGTTGGGTACCACGAAATTGTGCCTGCAACAAGAAGTTCCCGCCGAGGAATCGACACTTGGCTCCGCCCGCCCAGAGACTCCGAAAAGGTCAGCATCCGCCGGCCACAATCTCGGCGACCTGGTGGGCAAGACAATCCACAATTACCACTTGAAACGGCTACTGGCACAAGGGAGCACTGGGCAGGTCTTTCTGGGCCTCAATGTTGAATCGGGAGAGGACGTGGCCGTCAAAGTCCTCTGGCCAGAAGTCGCCAAGGATGACACGACCATGCGCCGATTCGTACGTGCGATGAAGTCGATGCACTCGTTCGAGCACCCGAATATCGTGCGCATCCTGCAAGCCGGTTTCCGAGGGCCGTATGCGTGGGTGGCGATGGAGTACGTCGAAGGCGAAAGTCTGCGCGAAACGATTCAGCAGATCGGGACCGCCGGGATGCTCGACTGGCGAACCTCATTTCGAGTGGCCGTTCACATGGCCCGCGCTTTGGAAGCGGCCTTCGAGCATCAAATCGTCCATCGCAATATCGCACCGCAGAACATCCTGGTCCGGCACTCCGACAAAATGGCCAAATTGAGCGGCCTGATGCTGGCCGCTCCAGAAGATCCCGGCGACGAACAACTCTCTCTGCCCGGCCAAATCCTCGGTGACCCCTCGTACTTGTCTCCCGAACGGACACGGACGTCTCTGGACAGTGATTGTCGCTCGGACATCTACAGTCTGGGAGCCACGCTTTACGCGCTACTCACGGGCCGCCCGCCGTTTGAAGGTCACTCCACCGAAGAACTCATTACCAAGATTCGCAATGAAGAACCGGTCCGGCCGAAGAAGTTCCAACTTTCCATCGTGGATATGTTTGAGGACGCCGTGATGCGGATGTTGGCCAAACGTCCTGAAGATCGCTTTCAAACTCCCACGGCGTTGCTGAAAGACTTGAACCGCATCAGGACGTACCAGAACGTTGAGGTCTGAACGTCAGGTTGGCGATTCCGCTCTCGGCGAGAGCGGGCTACGCTACTTCAGTTGCTCGACGAGGACGTTCTGATGCACGACACAAATTCATCGCGAAGAACTGCAAAGTCATTTCTGATGATCGTGTTGTCGATCGTGGTAATGTTCGGTACGTACTATTTGGCCAAGTCATTTCTTGGCGAGCCACTTGCCATCGTTCTGTGCGGAGTGATGTTTGGACTTTCGATGGCCGCCGCCGACTTCATCGAAGCCCGGCTTTCGCAGCGACCGGCGCGGCTCAAGTGGATTGCATTTGAAATCATCTTTTGGCCGCTGGCTGGATTCTTCCCAGCAGCCACATCAGAAACCTGGTTCGTCCTCGGACTGGTGATTTGGTCCGGCTGGGCGGCGGTAGTGGGACTCGCAACCTGGATTCTGATTCGCAGGCGTCAACGAAATCCATCGAAACCCGGAGACTTGCCATGATGCTGGATAATCGTGTTGAGGCTTGGCCTCTCTATCAGACGTGACTTTTTTCCCGCGTTCTTCGGCGTTGACGAAGTGGCGTGATCGGCACCTTCTCACGCACACACTTGGTCAACTGCTGCATGAGTTGAGATCGCTCCTTCGCGGGCAGCTTCTGCACCGCATCGACAATCTCGGCTGGTGACAATGCGGCTTTTTGTCCCTGACGATAGCCCGCGAGCCAAATAGCGGCCTCTGCGGATTCTTTCGGAGACCATTGGCCGCTGGCCACAATCAAGTCCACGCCATTTGGCTCACGAACGATGCCCATGTTTTTCTCCAAAGTATTGAGCCACAATTTTTGCGGATGCCGCCGTGTCCAAAACATTTTGGTGCCGCAGAGCGACTGGTGAACATCGCCATCCTCGAAACCTGATGACGATGGTGACGATCCTCACCACGCCGGATTTCGTGTCAACTCTGCCGTTCGTAGGCCATAGTCGATTTCGAGGCGGTGCGGCTTAAGCATGTCGGTGCCGAGGAGACAGAGCTTGCCCGGGCCGACGAGCACGAGAACCTGTGTCGGTTCGTCAAACCAGTCCACGACGACCACGAAGACGTCATAGGTCGCGACGTGTTCGTCCGCCAATTCGGCCTTCATGCTTCCGGTTGGAGTGCCGCAGGACGGGTCGAACAGCTCTTCGCCGACGATCAACGTGCCAGAGAAGCCCGTGTCGATTTGGAAATCGAGTGGCACGCCGCCAAGTGGAAACGTGAGGAATGATTGGTCGAGTTCATCCAGAAAGCCGTGCATGGCGAGATGCTCCTCCAATTCTCACGGCCGCGCCACCGCCCACTCGAAAGATGTGGACGAGTTTCGATCCGAACTTTCTCTCGCGTTCGGCATCCAAGTCACGCAGCGATTTGCCCAGCACACAGTCGCCCGAATCGGGTTCCACAGCAATGAGTTCACCGAAATGGTCTGGTTCGAGGACGGCTTTCCATCGTTCCGCGTACGCTCGCTCGGCGCGCGACGCAAATTCGTCACGTTGAGTTTTCGTCATGATGATTTGCCTTGATAGGTCGTGTGCCCGGTGAGTCTCAAACCACAATCAGTCTCTTGGCAATTGGTGATCCCATCAAGGCCAATCGGAAAAGTCTTTCGGTAGCGGGAGATTTTACGGCTTCCACTCGCGAGCGAATTGCAGGGCGCGTTGGCGGATGACTTGATGGCGTCGAGCCATTCGGTCTTGGCTTTGCCCTCAGTGCCTCACGCTCCGCTGTTGATCACTTCTCGACCGCAGGCTCAGTGAGTTCGATCAGGCAGAGGTCATCGAACCAAGCGGTTCCGGTGCAGGTGCTGCCGTTGTGTCCCAAGCGCGGTCCCAGTTCCAACTCGGTGCGATCGCCTGAGTTGAATTTCAAAGTCGCGTAGGTCCAATCGTTGGTGCCGACGAGAGAACGGCTCGACTCGGACGTTCCTGAAATCGAGAGACTGGCTCCCATTGTGCCGCCGTCTTGCGCGATGGTGACGTCTTTCGTTTTGATCCAGCCGCTCAAGAGATATTGAGTGTTCGGTTTGATCGTCACCTTTTGGGTGTACTCGGCATCGTCAGCCTCGGTCGTTGCCAATTGAACGGCATGCTTTCCGTCGTGTGCGACTCCCTCCTGGACCGATGCGGCACCCTTGTTCTGTAGGTACGACTTCACCGTCCAATGTGGGTCCGTCTCCGACTCGTCGAACGATCCGTTGCGAAGGATGTTCCGCAGTTTCTGCTCTGGTGTGACTTCTGGAACGGGCGAGGGATCGGAGGCCACAGGAGGGTTGGAAACCTCGGTGACTTTCCACTCGCGAGCGAATTGCAGGGCACGTTGGCGGACGGGTTCGCTGATCGTCTGGTCCGCCGTGATGGCGTCGAGCCATTCGGCCTTGGCTTTGCCCTGGTCTCGCAAGAAGTGAATTAGACTCAAGGCCTCACGCTCCGCTCGCAATTCTGGTGTCCACGGACTAGCGTCCCACACCTTCACCGTCTGATCGAAGCTGGCCGATGCCAGTCGTCTCCCGTCCGGGCTGAACGCCACGCTGCTGACAACTCCGGTGTGGCCTTTCAACGTGAGTGACTCCGCTCCGCTCGTGGCGTCCCACACCTTCACCGTCTGATCGGTGCTGGCCGAAGCCAGTCGTTTCCCGTCCGGGCTAAACGCCACGCTCGTGACCGAGCCAGCGTGACCTTTCAACGTGAGGGACTCCTGGCCGCTCGTGGCGTCCCACACCGTCACCGTCCCATCCACGGATGCCCCCGCCAGCCGTCTCCCGTCCGGGCTAAACGCTACGCTCATGTCCGGGCTCGAGTGACCTTTCAACGTGAGCATCTCCTGACCGCTCGTGGCGTCCCAAAC
>JANMIF010000162.1:0-3380 GCA_031375695.1 Planctomyces sp. | reverse complement strand
GAAACCGACAGTCTGGCCCCGTTCATCCTTGATGGGTGAAACCGTCAGAGAGATGTCGAGCAGCGTGCCGTCTTTGCGTTGGCGTTCGGTTTCGTAAGGTTTGATGACCTCTCCGCCGCGAATCCGGTCAAGAATGGACTTCTCTTCGTCGAGTCGATCCGGCGGAATGAGGATCATCACGGATTGGCCGACTGCTTCCTGCTCGGTGTAACCAAAGAGCTTCGTCGCGCCCGGGTTCCAACTGGTGATGATGCCATCGAGGTTCTTGCCGATGATGGCGTCGTCAGAAGACGTAACAACCGCTGCCAGATACGCCCTCGCCGCTTCCGACTGCTTCCGCTCGGTGATGTCCTGCACCGTGCCGACCAGACGAATGGCTTCGTTCCCCTCGAAGAAAACGATCCCCGTTGCGGCCACCCAGCGGACGACGCCATCCGTGCGGTTCACGACCCGGTACTCGGCGGCGAATTGGCGGTCGCCGGTCGGGTCTAATGCCTCGTCTACCGCCGCCTGTGTCGCCGCCCGGTCCTCCGGGTGTAGCCCGGAGAAGAAGGTGTCGTAGTTGATCGTCTCGTCCGGAGACACGCCCCACAACGCCCGCACCCGCTCGTCCCACTCGATGCGGCCCGTCTTCACGTCGTAGACGTGGATACCGAGGGCGGCGGCGTCCTTCGCCACCTTCAGCCACTCCGTGCTCTCCCGCAGCAACTCCTCGGCTCGTTTGCGATCGGTGATGTCTTCGATGGCCAGCAGAATCCGTTCGGTCTTGCGTTGCGGGTCGAGGATGCGCCGCGCGTTGAGCAACATGATGCGGTGGCCCAGTTGCTCGAAGTCGTGTTCGACTTGGAACTCTTCGATGCTGGTGCTCTGCGGCAGGATTTTCTCCAGCAGTTCGCGCAGGCGCGGGATGTCCCACTGGCGGTTGCCCAAGTCGTAGATAAACGTGCCGATTGTCTCGGCCGGCTCGACGCGGAACTCGCGGTAGAAGGCGCGATTGACGCTGACGATCCGCAGGTCGCAGTCGAGCACGAGCAGCGGATCGCGCACGGTCTCGACAATGTTCTCGGCGTAATCGCGTGCGATCGCGACAGCTTGCTCGCTGTGCTTGAGCTCGTCGATTTCCAACAGCAACAGCACAGCGCCGTCCACCCGCTTATCGAGCGTCGTGTAGGGTCGCACACGGAGCGAGTGCCAGCGCCCGGATTTGTCCAGAACCTCGCGCTCCTTCTCGCTCACGGTGGTGATGACTTCGGTACACAGCGATTCCAAATCGAGCGGCGTTTTCGCGTCGTCCGCATGCACGAGGTTGTGCCGGATGTGGCTGATCGGCCGCCCCACGTCGGTGGACAGCAGATCGAACTGCTTCTCCGCCTGCGGACTGAATCGCCGGATGGTCAGGTCGCGACCGAGCAACAGCACGACCAGCCTCGTCGAGTTCTGGAAATTGACCAAGTCGTCGTTGAGGACGTTGAGTTCGGAGTTCCGGTGAGTCATCTCCTCGTTGACGGTGGTCAGCTCTTCGTTGGACGACTCCAGCTCTTCCTTGGAGGTCTCCAGTTCCTCGTTGATGCTTTGCAGCTCTTCGTTGGCGGACTGGACTTCCTCGCTGGCGGCCTGGAGTTCCTCGGTGGATGCCTCGTGCTGTTCCTGCAAGGCCACGAGGTACTCGCGCGTTTCGGCGAGTTCGGTTTCCAGTTCGATGACGCGGTGCGCCAAATCTTCCGAGCCGCGCCCGTCAGGAAGCGGTGTTCCCTTCCGCTCCCTGACGGTCGCGGCTCGTTGGCCCACTTCTTCAAACAGGATCAAGTAGCAGGGTTCGGGCAGGTTCTTGAGCGGGATGACTTCCAGGTTGACCGCGCGGGTCTCGCCGTTCTGCTGAACGCGGACGTTGTCCCTGCGCGTGGTCTTGTTTTCCTTTTTGGCTTCGTTGATCGCGGCGCGGAGCGGCAGCATCAGGCCCTCGCGCGCCATCTTCAGCACGTTGAAGCTCGCCTTGCCCACGGGGGGTTCGAGGAACGCACCGGTCGGGCCGCGGAATTGCAGAACCTGCAAGGCCGCATCGACGAGCACTCCCGGTGGCGCGAACTGGGTGACGGTGATGCGATCGGCCTCGCGCTGCGCGTTGAGTTCGCTACCAAGACTGTCCTTCGGCTGCGGCGGCCCCACGGAAACTGCGGGAGCCCACTGTCCGGTGGCGGCCCGCTTCCCGCGCTCTCGGCTGGCCGGCATGTGAAACGCCGGGGTCGGTGCCTCCTTCTTGGAATAGATCTTGGCTTTCTTATCCACCGGATCAAACAGTTCGCTGAAACCGCCGGTGGATTCGGATTGGCCGAGGAGCAGGAACCCTCGCGGCTTGAGCGCGTAATGAAACGTGGGGATCGCCTTCCGTTGCAGGCTCGGCCCCAGGTAGATCAGCAGGTTGCGGCAACTGATGAGATCCATCCGCGAGAACGGCGGATCGGCGAAGAGATTCTGCCTCGCAAAGATGACCGACTCGCGCAGCGACTTGCTGACGCGGTAGCCCCCCTGCTCCGCGACGAAGAACCGGCGCAGACGCTCGGGGCTGATTTCCTCCGCGAGGGCTTTGGGGTACAGCCCGAAGCGGGCCTTCTCCAACAACTTTTCGTTGAGGTCAGTCGCGAATATTTGCAGGTTGCGTCCGCGCGGCGACTTCTCCGCCGCCTCCATGAAGGCGATGGCGATGGAATACGCCTCTTGCCCTGTGGAGCAACCAGGCACCCACACGCGGATGGGATCGTCGCCCGGTTGCTTCAGGAGTTCCGGCAGAACGTCGCGCTGGAGAGCCTCGAACACCTCGGGGTTGCGGAAGAAGCTCGTCACGCTGATGAGCACGTCGGAGCACAGCGCATCGAGTTCCTTGGCGTTGCCTCGCAGAAAAGTGGCGTATTCCTCCAGCGTGTTCTGCTTACTGATCACCAGACGCCGGGCGATGCGCCGCTCGATCGTGTTGGGTTTGTAGAGCGAGAAATCCACACCCGTGTGATTACGCAGCAGCGACAGCGTTTTCGCATAGCCGTCGTCCGCGCCATTCGCGTCCTTGGCCCCGGCCTTCTCCCCGCGACCACGCTCCGCACGCGCCGGCAGGGCACCCGTGCGCGGCGATCCCTTCTTGCCGGAAGGCAACGACGGGTCATTGTCCTGATGCGCTGTGGCCTCATCGAGATCCTCCGGCGCACGGGCCGAGAGTTCGAGCGGTTGCCCGGCGACATAAGGATGCTTCGCAATCCGCGCGAGCTCCTTCGCAATGTCTACCGGTGAAAGAACAAGATCCACGCAACCCGCCGCAACGGCGCTGCGGGGCATCGAGTCGTATTTAGCCGAATGATCCTGTGCGAAGGTGATCCCGCCCTCGGCCTTGA
>JANMIF010000459.1:0-1855 GCA_031375695.1 Planctomyces sp. | reverse complement strand
TTCGCGTTTCGAGTCCTGCCGACGATCATCTTTTTTTCGTCTTTGATGTCCGTGCTGTATCACTTGGGCCTGATGCAGCGGATCGTGCGGGCAATGGCTTGGGGCATGCAGCGGACGATGCGCACATCGGGGGCCGAGACCTTATCGGCGGCGGCGAACATTTTTGTCGGCCAAACCGAGGCTCCGCTGGTGATCCGTCCGTATGTGGCGCGGATGACGAATTCCGAACTGATGGCGATCATGGTCGGCGGGTTCGCGACGATTGCGGGGGGAGTGATGGCGGCCTATGTCTCGATGGGACTCGATGCCGGACACTTGATGACCGCGTCCGTGATCTCCGCTCCAGCGGGATTGCTGATCGCGAAGGTGCTGCAACCGGAAGTCGATCAGCCGGAAACATCCGGGAAAACAGACACGACGTTGCCGCAAACGAGCGGCAACGTGATCGAAGCAGCGGCCGACGGTGCGACGGAAGGCCTGAAATTGGCGTTGAACGTGGCCGCAATGTTGATCGCGTTTTTGGCGTTGATCGCGCTATTCGATTGGATGTTCGCGTCGATCGGCAAGTTCTACTTCGATCAATCCTGGTCCTTCTCAACCTCGCTCGGTTATCTCTTTTGGCCGATCGCTTGGCTGATTGGGTGTCCGGCGGAAGACTGCCTGCGAGTCGGCGAGTTGCTCGGCTTGAGGATGGCGGCCAACGAGTTCATCGCTTACGAAAGGATGTCCGACTGGATGCGAAATCCCGAACACGGCGTGAGGCTCACGTTCCGATCGCAAGTCCTTCTGACTTACGCGTTGTGTGGCTTCGCGAACTTCGGTTCAATCGGAATTCAGATAGGCGGGATCGGCGCATTGGCTCCGGAGCGGCGCGGCGATTTGGCGAAGTTGGGACTGCGAGCAATGCTCGGCGGGACAATCGCCTGCCTGATGACGGCGTGTGTCGCGGGAGTCTTGTTGTGAGTGGATTGTTAGTCGAATTGAGCGAACATCCGGACGGAGTCGTGTTGGCGGTGAAGGCTCAACCGGGAGCACGTCGCAACGGGTTGGCGGGCGTTCATGGCGGAATGCTCAAGGTTCAGGTAACGCAAGCTCCCGAAAAGGGCAAAGCGACCGAAGCCGTATTGGACGTTGTGGCCGCAGCGATGCAGTTGAAGCGTTCGCAGATCACGCTGCTGAGCGGGGCCACTTCGCCGCAAAAGCGGTTGCTGGTCACGGGTTTGTCGCGAACGGAGTTGGCTGTGCGAATCGCTGCGGCGGTGGAATAATGAATCACGAATCTGAAAAAACGCTCGTCATTCGCGCGGCAAATGAATCGGAAACCGATTTGCTTGGCGTGGCGTTAGCGGCGGCAGTTGAGCCGGGATTGGTCATCGGTTTGATCGGTCAACTCGGAGCGGGCAAGACACGGCTCGTGCGAGCGACTGCGACGGCGCTGGGAGCCGATCCGAGTTCAGTCAACAGCCCGACATTCGTGCTGATTCAAGAATATTCCGGGCGGCTGCCGGTGTATCACTTCGACACTTATCGGCTGTCCGATCCTGCCCTGTTCGGCGATCTGGGAGCTGACGAATATTTTTCCAACGACGGAGTCTGCTTCGTCGAATGGGCCGATCGCATCACCAGGTTTTTGCCTCGCGACTGGCTGCGGATTGAAGTGATAGCCGCGACGGAAACGGCTCGCGAGTTTCGTTTTACTGCATCCGGCGATGTTTCACGCCGAGTTGTCGAACGTTTAACTGCAATGCCATCGGCGTACTCCTGAAATTGAGTAACCAGTGACGTTTGCACGCACGCCGATGGCGTCGCGGTTAAACCCAATACCGTTCAATCGAGCATGACGATCGCCTTTCGA
>JANMIF010000430.1:0-25033 GCA_031375695.1 Planctomyces sp. | reverse complement strand
CCCCCGGCGGGCGAAACATTCACGGCAAAACCTTCTCAATCTCCCGGACCAACAACGGCGGAACGTTCGTGTCACGCCAAACACCCGAATTCTCTGCGTATTCTGCGCTACACTTCCAACAAGGCAAATTAGCCTGCCGTGTCGCGTGTTCCCGTCTCACAAACCCGACGCGAGATCGAAGGTGAATGCTCATCGAGACGTTGAACTCAGAATTCAACGCTTTGTGGAGCGCCCGCCCTCGATTGCGCGTCCGGTTATTGAAGGCGGACGTGAGCCGCGTTCACCCTCTCGTTTTCCGCAAACTCGGTACGACCGAACGATTGCCGACAACGTGAGTAGCCGTCGTAACACATTGGCTGATCAGCATCGCTGCGACCGATCGCGTGCGCTCGGAGAAGACCTCAAGCCCGGCACAACAGGAGTTCGATCATCCTGCCGACAGACCGTTCGACGTGCGTGTTCACACGACGTGAGCCAGCCGATCCCATGCGTTCTGTCGTTTCCGAGGACTTTGCCATGTACGAAGAGTTTTTCGGATGTTCGCGCCGCCCATTTTCCGCGACACCGGATGCCGCCTGTTTTATTCCGCTCGAAGGTCCACAAGCCGCGCTCGATGCGTTGGCAGTTTGCTGCGAGCGAGGGCAGGGGATCGGTGTCCTAACCGGCCGTTCCGGTTTGGGAAAGACGCTGGTTGGAGTGCGACTGGCGTTTGAACTGCAACCAACGCTCGAAACCGTATTCTTGTCGCACTCGTCGTTTCCGACGCGACGTTCGCTGCTGCAAGCGATTCTATTTGAACTCCGTCGACCGTACAGCCGCATGGCCGAACAAGAACTGCGGTTGGAACTCTCCGCTGCGCTTAAGGCCCTGCGACCGGAACGGAAAGCCCTCGCGCTGATCATCGACGAATCTCATCATCTGAGCGAAGCGTTACTCGACGAACTACGTTTGCTCGCGCTGTTGGCCGATCGTGGTGAACCGCTGGTGCGATTGGTGTTAATTGGGAATCCCGAACTGGAAGAGCGGCTTGCCGCTCCCGGACTCGTCTCGTTCAATCAGCGTGTTTGCTGCCAAGTCGAGTTGTCGCCGCTGACGCAGGCTGAATCGATCGCGTATCTGCGAGACAGTCTCGAATGGTCCGGTGCGTCGGCCGACGAAGTCTTCGAACCGGACGCTTTGGCCTTCATTGCCCGCGCGGCGGACGGCGTGCCGCGTTGCTTGAATCAATTGTCCGATCACACGCTGTTGCTGGCGTACGCCGGCGAACAGCGATTAATAACGACCGACATCGCACAGCAAGCCCTCGAAGACTTGAAGCAACTTCCGCTGATGTGGCACGACCCGATTCGTGGCGGCGAGATTTATCGCGGACAGTCTCAAACGCACACGATCGAAGATTCGGCGGTTGATCTATGGCCGGTTCGCGCAGGGACCTTGACTCGCTCGGAATCTGACGAGATTGAGGACAGCCTGGCTCCCCTCGAACGATGCGCCAGTAGGTTGGAACTCGGTGCCGACCGCAAGAAGACTGACTGCCCAGAGCCTGATCTCGCCCCGTTCGATCACAATAGTGCCGCAGTGGAAGTCGGCGCGGATGCTCCGATTGTCGCTGCGACTCGTGAATCCGGACGGGGCGGAGTCCCAATCGACGTCGAGATCGGTGCCGAAACGTCGGTGAGCGAACTGACCTGTTTGCGGCAAGATTGGGCCACGGTTCCGCCTCCCGAACCACACGCCACGAAATGGAACCACTCGGAAAAGTCATCTGTAGCCGACGATCGACTCACGGGCGAGTTCGATCAATCGTCATTCGCACAACCGCTTGCCTCTCGCGATGCGGAGTTCGGAACGTCGTCCCCCGAATCGTTTCAAGTCGAGGAATTTGCTACGACGCAGAGACAGGCTAATGAACCGGAACCGTCGCTGTGCGATGCAATCTGCCAATCGACCGCTTTCGCCTCGGCCGATCACAACTCGTCCGCATGGAATCAATCGCACGGTCTGTTGGATTCGATGGACGATGCGGAATTCGAGGAAGAGCCGGTCATCGACCGCTATGTCCGCAAACAGGCCAGTCACGATTCGACCGGACTCTGTTGGGACATCAATTTACTGAGCAGTAAGCGGCCCGTTGGGCCAACCACGCCGCCGCTTCCGAATCAAGCTGACTTCTCTGCGATCTTGGCCAAGCCACTTCGTCCCGAACCGCATTCGGTTACAGACGACTTCGGCAGCGATGACGATTTGACGGGCATCGTGCAAGACCTTCACGGCGGCTTCGAAGCGGCCATGGCGGCCATGGCGGACAACGGCGATGGCGAAATTGTCGACAACGTCAAGCTCCGAAACGACGAGGCGGTCGCTCACGATGCTTGTGGACAACATTTCTCCGAGCAACGTCAAGCGGAACTGGAAGCCGAAGCAGACGAAGATTCGGAATCACAAATCCTGGGCGTATCTGATCGCGACAACGCTGAGCCCGACGAGGATCGGGCCTGGCAACTCCCGAAAAAACTACTCGAGGCGACGAACTCTGAAGATGACATCGAGAGCCAGATCGGAGCCGATGTTCTCGACTTGTACTTGAATACGCGGCACGCACTCATTGATCGCGATCCTCGCAGCGGCACACCGACGATTTCATTGGAACGCCCAAAGCCAGAAGATTGGTCCGACCTTGAGACCGCGCTCAACGACAGTGATGAATGGTCCGACGAACCCGCGTCGGAGTTTGACGTGGTTCAACCCGAACCGATTGGTGCGACAGTTCGAGTTGCCGAGCAAGCCGCCATGACCGCAACGATTCAACTTCGGAAGCCCGACATCGTTCAGCGAGCCTACAGCCGACTCTTTAGCGAGCTACGGGCTAAGCAACGCTAAGGACTGAAATCAAAGAGAGCCTTTTGTTTCCATGTTGTGGCTTGTGGATGAGACGAAGAACGGGGCGGTCGCCGCTATTCGTCGATCGGCACTTCGCAAAACGTCAGCGCGGCGAGTCCGTTCTTGCCGTAGAGCAGGTTGTCGGGGTTCCAATTCGCGCTGTCGAGATAGGTCACGGTCTTCGCCTTCGAGGGGTTCTTCAACTTCAACGTGATGCAGGTTCCGTTCGCGGAACCGGACGCAACGGGCTTAGGTTCTCCGTCCAAATGGAACTGGCTGGTCAGCGCGTCCGACCAGACGATTTGGGAATCGACCTCCAGTACGAGCTCGTCTCGTTGCTCAGTCGTGAAGAAGGCTCTCCGTAAGTTCGGCGGATTGAATTGACCGACATGTCGGTGATAGAGATGGTACTGCATCATCGGATGCAGGAACCGAGCGAACTCGGCGTAACCGGCGGCCGGGAAGTGGCAGCCGCCGGGCGGCTTGATGCCGAGCGTCGAGATCACGCTCATGTTCGAGAACAGCTTCGGCATCGTGCGCTGCACTTCGCGCAGGCGATTGTCCGAACCGTTGATGCCCATGGCACACGACTTCGGCCAGATTTGGAACGCGTAGTAATGCTGGATGTTCGGGTAGTCCTCTTTCCAACTTGCCGCCAGGTCAACGAAGAACTGGCGATACGTCTCGTAGCCGTAACCACCGGTCGGACCGTCGGCTCCTTGGTCGTTTTCGCCTTGATGCCAGATGACGGCGCGGATGCTGTGAGTCAACTTCGCTTGTTGGGCTCGCCAAAGCTGTCGTCCGTAGATCGTGTTGACGTCGGTCGGATCGGTGTTGTTCCGCTGATGCTGATCGATGCGCGTGCCGCCGACTGCTCCGTTGATGATGCAGATCGGGATCTTCTCGCTTTCGACCAACCGCCGTCCAAGTTCCATGCCCCAATAACCGATCTCTGACTTGCCGCCGGGACTGCGGGCTTCCGCGTTGGCCCACAGCTTCAATCGCGAGCCGTTGGGATCGCCCGCCGTCGCGCCGAACGTGCGCACCCACTCGCTGGGCACAAGCGGGTTCTCTTTGCCGAAGTCGTTTGCGACGGCGTTCGACTGACCGATGATGAGGAACGCGTCGCCGCAGACGATGTTCTTCGCCGAGTGCAGCACGGTCTCTTTGTCGCCGGTCGTTGAACCAAACTCCGTGCGATACTTGATGAGCCCCAGGTCCAGCTTCACGGACAGTGAGTATTTCTTGTCGGCAGCGAGCTTGGCGGTCTCGGTCGCGAAGGGCTTGTCGTCCGCGAAGACTCGCACGAAAACCGAATCGGCGGCATCGGCGAGCGTTCCGGCATAGACCAGCGATCCGAATTTGAGGCCGCCTCGGTTCGGACCTTCGCGAGCGATGAATTGGTTGTCTTCCGGCTGTTCGTTCTCGGCGAGCGGTCGTGACACCCAGACGTCTTTCGACGGCGGCGGCTCCTGCACGGTGATCGTGATCGACTGGACGACCTTCGCGCCGCCGTTGTCGATCGCGGCGGTGACTCGCATCGCATCATTGCCTTGAGCACGCTTGAGGATCAGCTTGCCGGCTTCGATTCGTTTGATGACCGCGACGTCATCGACGGTCCAATTGACGTTCACTTCCCCCGCACCTTTGGCCTGCATCGCGGCGAGGTTCGAAATGTGCGGTACGACTTCGATCGTCTCTCGTCCGTCCCATTTCGCAGGAGCAGCGAGCGTGAAGACTGGCTCGGGGATGTCATCGCTGATCGTGATCGCGATGTCTTTGGTCTTCACTTCGTTGGGGTAGATCGCTTTGACGGTGAGCGTAGCGGAAAGCGGATTGTCGCTGATCGCTCCGCGATCAGAAGCGTTTGATCGCGGAGCGATCAACGACTTTGCCACTCGCCCCGCGTTGAACGTATACGAGAACCGATCCGTTGCGACGATCGTCTCGTGCCCGTTGCGTTTCAGCACCCACAGCACCTTCTGAGCTCCGCCCGCTTTCGCCGACACTGTCGCGTTCTGACCTTCTCCCACAACAAACTGCTGCGGTGAAACCGAGAACTCATTCCCCGGCTGCACGAGCGGACCAACCAACGTTTGATTGGGCTTCTGGTTCTCGTATTGCAGTTTGATCCAATCCGCCGAGCGCACAACTTGCGAGACGCGCACCTCGTCGAGATCGCCGACGAAATCAAAATTGTCGTACCAGCCACCAATCCAAAGCCGCGCCGGCGTTCTGATGTTGAGCGGCGGGCCTTGCTTGAGGTTGGTTCCCTCCAACACGCCGTTGACATAGATCTTCGATTCCCCCTCGCGATAGGTGTGAACGACGTGCGTCCAATCGCCGAGCGGTATGCGGCTTTCGCTGCCGACGTTTCCGCCGGAGAAGTAACAATCCATCCGGATGTGTGGCGGACTACGGAACTGCATCACAACTTTGCCTTGGCCTTGTTCGTTACCCCAGGCGATGAGCGTCGTGTTCGGTCGCTCGGGGCGAAACCAAGCTTCGGTGCTGTGGGAACTCGCGCCGCTCGGATAATTCGGAATTTTATCGCCACCGAAGATGCCTTTGCCGCCGGGCAGATGCCGAGCCGTTCCGATCATCCCCGCTGTCGGTGTCGTGCCGTTGTCGGTACTGGTGAGCGTCCCCACTTCGTCCTGCACCTGATCGCCCATGTGCCACACGCTGAGAAACCCATTCGACTCGTTGAACACCGCTTTGCCATCGGACTCGCTCGCCGCATTGGCGTTGCCCCAATGCAGCTTGATCTCCTGCCGCGAGTTCCCCGTGATCAGCGGCACGCGCACCCAAACGCTCGCGACGCCCTTCGCGACGTCCCACTCCTCAATCTGAAACGCGAGCCGCTCGCCCGAGTTCGACGAGAGCCGCAGGTCGTCACCATTCGGCTTCGCCTGAGCGAAGTCAAAGAAGTCGCGATGCAACCGCACGAGCACCGGAAACTGCTCGACCTTCGCATCGGCCGGCAAGTCGGCACCGTCCGGCGTCGTCAGCAACCACATCGAACCAGAATGCTTCCAGTCCTGATAACTCGCCGCAGACTTCACCGGCTTGTCATCCGCAACGCTCGACATAGACAACGCGAGCGGCAACAGGACGACCGCAACCAGTGCAGATGCACGAAGGCATTTCTTCAAGGTGGTGAGATTCATTTTCCCTCTTCATCGAAACAGTGTTTAGGCCGACAACTCGGAGACGACGCCAGTTTGGTCACACGGTATTAAGGCGCGAGTTAGAATTCTATTTGACGGGTTGCGGGCTCGCTGCATCACTTCGTCGCGAGGAGCCGCTTCATCGCCTCGCCCATCGCTTCGCCGATGAGGTAATAGGTCTCGGCGTTCGTGTTCCAATGATAGCCTTGGCCGCTTGGTGAAACTTCCTGCGGACGCCAGAACGCTTTCGTGCCGACGAAGGCGACGTTGCCTTGGAACTCCGAGCGTTCGGCGACGGCGGCCTGTGCTTTCATCAGCGACAACGCGCGCGGATGTTTCTCGTCAGGGCCGGTCATGCCGGTTTCGGCAATAACAAACGGCAGCGCGGGAGCGCCCAGGTCTTTGCGAATGTCGCGGATGAAGTGGGCCATGTTCTCTTCGTACTCGGCGTTGAACTTGTCGTTGATGCGGTCGTTCCAGCCTTGATGCCAGCCGAACCCGGCGACGACGTACCGGCCATCGGAGCCGGGCACGAGTTCCTTTACGTTGGCGAGCGCGGCTTTCGTGAGCGTCACCGTCTCGCGGTAATACTTGCCGACGATACCAGGATCAGCGACGACCTCGGCATCCTGCTTCTCGCCGAGCGAGTACGGCACCTTCCCGGCACTCGGCGGTCGAAAATCCACCGCGAGACTCTTGCCGCCCCACGCGCACTTGATGAGCAACACCGGCTCGGCCACCACGTCCCCCAGCACCCAGCCGAAGCCCAGTTCCGGGCCGATACGGTCGGGCTTCGGACCATAGCCCACCGTGAGTGCGCCCTGGCGGTCGAGATACGAAATCCAAACATCGTCGCGCACGCCCCACTTCCCGTCTTTGTCAACGAGATGGCCAAAACGCGCCGCGGTGCCGGGTTCTCTCACGAGATACTCCAGACTCCCTTTGCCGCCGTTGCGTTTGGGATCCGCCGCGATGATCCCCTGTCCCTCCATGTTGGACTGCCCGGCGAGAATGAAAACCTTCATCGGCTTTGACGATTCGGCAGGCTCGCTCCAGAGCGTCTTCAACAGTGCGAACATCTCTGGATCGTGCTTTGCCAGTTGCTCGCGAGTGAACGGGAAGAAGTCGTTTGTGGAGAAGAACGCCTCGCTGCACTCTGCGAAGTATTCCATCGGACTCGACATCGCGTAGGCGCGAACATTCGCCGAGCGGCCGTCGCCGAAGCGTTGTTCGACGCGATCGTAGAGGCCCTTGGCCTTCTCGAAAGCGGCTTTGATCTCTTCGTTCCCGAAGCCTTTCGGGAGGACTCGGTCGTGAAACGCGTGGGCTAGTTCGTGCAGCGTGAAATTTGGCATCCGCTTGGTCTCACGTTCGAAATCTCGGATGTCCGTGAATTCGACCGCCTTCGCCATCGCGGGATCTCGTTTGTTGTCCCGCAACCAGCCGGCACCGGGGTGATACTCGGCACGCGGTTGCACCTTGGGATATTCGGGAGAAAACCAGAGCGGCACCTTCCGCAATTCCGCGACAGCCGCCGCAGGCACCACGCGGACGATCTCCTGAAGCTGAACCGTCAGCAATTCCAGCGCGCGAGTGGTCGCCGCCTTGTCCTTCTCCAGCAACTCATCGCTGACGAGAACCGTCCATCCTTCGATGCTCTTCGTTTGCCGTCCGGGCACGGCGACGGGGTCTGCCGACAGGACTGCGTTCAAGTTGGCAAACAGTACGAGCCACACAGCGACGAGACACGATTTCATTTGGTATTTCCCAAGAGAGCAGACGCTTCAATCGTTCAGATAACTTCAATCACCGGTTTGCCAATGTCGGCTTGATATCAGCCGGAACATGCTAGCGTCCGGTTCAACACGAATAACCGAGGGCTAGCGCCCTGCGGCTAATGAATGCAATCGGACGCTAACGCGTTCCGGCTGATTGAGGTTCGATCAACTCGGTCACACCAAAATATCGCGGAGGACATTGCCATGCACGTCGGTCAGGCGAAAGTCCCGGCCGCCGTAGCGGTAGGTGAGTTCTTCGTGATCGACACCGAGTTGATGCAGCACCGTGGCCCACATGTCGTAGATCGTGCAGGGCTTTTCGACGGCGTAGTAACCGAGTTCGTCAGTAGCTCCGTAAATCGTGCCCCCTTTCACGCCGCCGCCGGCGAGCCACACGCTGAATCCGTAGGGGTTGTGATCGCGACCGTCGCTCCCTTGAGAGAACGGCGTGCGACCGAATTCTCCGGCCCAGACGATGAGCGTGTCCTTCAATAAGTCGCGACGACGCAGGTCTTCGATCAGCGCGGCGATCGGTTGATCGACTTGATTGGCCATCGCGCCGTGACCTTGCTTGAGCGCTCCGTGCTGGTCCCACGGATTAGCAGCGCCGCCGGCTCCAATGTTTTTCGTCAGGCAGCTCAGTTCGATGAACCGCACGCCGCGTTCGATCAAACGTCGAGCCAAAAGGCATTGCCGCGCGTAGGCCGACTTGTCGGCGTCGTCAGAGTCCAGGCCGTAGAGCTTGTGAGTCTCTTGAGTCTCGCCCGAGATGTCGCAGAGTTCTGGCACGACCGATTGCATGCGGAACGCCGTTTCGTAGTTGCGGATCGCGGCTTCGACTTGAGCGTCCGCGGCAGTTTCTTCCAAGAACGGTTGATCGAACTGACGGACGAAGTCGAGCCGTCGTCGCTGAGCCGTTTGAGGGTCTCGCGGTCGGATGTTGCGGATGGCTTCGCGTTGATCGGCCTTCAGGATCGAGCCTTGATGTTGGCCGGGCAGGAAGCCGTTGCTGAAGAGGCTGACTCCCCCATGCGGCGGCACGGCATGACCGCTTTGCAGCACGACATAGCCGGGCAGGTCACGGTTCTCGGTGCCGAGCCCATAAGCGGCCCACGCTCCGGCGCTGGGATAGCCCATCGTGGGAAAGCCGGTGTGCATGAAGAAGTTGGCCTGAGCATGCTCGTTAAGTGGTGAGGTCATCGAACGGACGATGGCCAGCTCATCAACCACCTTCGCCGTATGAGGAAACATGCTGCTGACCGGAATGCCGCTCTTGCCCGACTGAGTGAACTCGAACGGGCTGCCCATGATGTTGCCGTTGTTGTTGAACATGGTTCGTTCAACTTTCACGGGCATGGGCTTGCCGTGATCTCGTTGCAGCCGAGGTTTTGGATCGTATGAGTCAACGTGCGAAACTCCTCCGGACATAAAGCAGAAGACCACATGCTTGGCCTTCGGTGCGTGATGCGTTTTCTTGAGCGCCGCACCGCTGGGCAGATCGCTATTCGCAGCGCTGGCGACCTCGGCCAACAGCCCCGCCAAAGCCGCCGCTCCGAAGCCGGTCGAACACGTTTGCAGCATGCGACGGCGGGAGAAGTTCATTGAGTTGTGCATTTTCATTATTCCAAATTAGCCGGAACGCGCTAGCGTCCGTTTCAAATACGAATAACCGAGGGATAGCGCCCAGCGGCTGATGAATGCAACCGGACGCTAGCGAGTTCCGGCTGATCATCGCTTCTCACTTCAAATAGACAAACTCCTGAAACGTAAACAGCGCGTGAGCGAGGTCGGTCCAGATGGCTTTGTCGTTGAGCGACTCGGGGATCGGGCCGAGGGCTTCAATGTCGGCTTCTAGTGCCTTCAGGCGTTTGCGAGCTGCTTCGACTTGCTCGCATTCTGCGGCCGTTAGTGCGGCGAGGACTTGAGCTTCCGAGACGAAGTATGGGACCGACTTTGATGTCGCTTGGATTTCGTCAGCGGTTAAGGCGCGGTCGTAGAGTTGGGCTCGCAGGATCTTCCCAGAGAGCATCCGGTTGCCGCCGGCGGGAAGGTGTCGCACGCCGAAGCTGATCACGGTTTGATCGGCTTTGAATTCAACCGGGCCGTTGCTCTTGTAGGGTTTGCCGTAAGGCTGACCGTCTCGATAGCCGACGATCTGACCGTCGTCGTGATACGCGATTGCGACATGGACGGCTCGATTCGCGGCGTCTTGATCGGCGGCGCCGTTGAAGGATTGAGTTCTCGCGAAGCCGTTGCTGCCAGCCATCCACTGACGCGGTGCTTGCTCGGCGAAGACGATCGAATCGAACACGTTTCCGTCAGGCGTTTGAATCGTCATCACACCGCCGCCGCTTTGATCGAGCCGATCAAGCTGCACCCAGGCTTCGAGCGTCTTGGCCTTGATCGACTGCTTGAGCGGTGCAGTCACGGCATAGCTTTGTTGCTTCACCACGAGGGCTCCACCTTCCAGCTTCGCGCCTCCATGTGCCTCGCCATGCGCGGCTCCGACGATGTCTTGCAGGTCCGACTCAAACTCCCAGCGACCGATCGGCTTCGGGACGACTTGCTCGCCCGCTTCTGTCTTCTGCTTGGCTACTTCGAGCAATCGCGTTCGAGTCGGCTCAATCAGCTTTTGAATCGTCACCTGCTGTTGGTCCATCTGATCGCGAAGCCGCTTCACGGCGGCGACTTGCTCGGCATGACGCGACTTCGTTTCGGAAAGATACGCGGTCATGCGGTTGATGTCGGCGGCTTGAGCCTGTCGACCGAAGGCGGTCACGAACATGTTTTGCAGTCGAGCTTCATCGGTCTTCGATCGCTCATCAGCAAGCACTCGCGCGGCCCAGTTTGCGGCAAGTGATGCAACTCGATCATCATTCATCAGCGTCAGCGATTGAGCCGGAACATTGGTCGCATCGCGTCGGCCCGTCGCGCTGAACGGCTCAGGGAAATCGAAGGCTCGCAAGAACGGATCGAGCGCGTTGCGAGTCACTCGCACATACACGCTGCGGCGCGGCGAGTTGCCGTCGGTCGGCGCTCCGAACAACTCGCGGTTCAAACTGCCTGAGACCGTCAACAGTGAATCGCGAATTGCTTCCGCTTCGAGCCGTCGGATGAAGGCATGCGAGAGCAATCGATTGTCGGCATCGACTTGCAGTGCTTTGGCCGAAGGTCGCGAACTCATCTGCCAGGTCTTCGAAGTGACCAAGAACCGCAGCATGTCTTTGATGGAACCGTGTTGCTCGATGAAGCGCGTCGCGAGGAAATCCAGCAACTCGGGATGAGTCGGCTCGGAACCGAGCTTTCCAAAATTGTCGGGCGTCGCGACGAGGCCGCGACCAAACGCATGATGCCACAGCCGGTTGACGATGACTCGGCGCGTCAGTGGGTTGTCGTTCCGCAGGACGTCTTCGGCGAGCTGTCGGCGTCCGCTGAGCGTCGTCTGATAGGGCGTCGCGTCGATGGCTTCGAGGAACCGGCGCGGCACGGCAGCTTGAGGTTGCTTGTGATTGCCGCGAGCGAACAATTGCTGATCGCGACCGACCGTCTCTTCCAAACCGGGCACGCGCGTCGGCACGACGATCTCGTCTTCTAAGCGTCGATACTCGGCGACGAGCGGTTTCGCGGTCGGCAGATCTTTCAACAAGTTGCCCAGTAAACCTTGCTTCAAACACGCATCGAGCAGATGAGCTTGAGCATCACTCGCGGAGTCTGCTTGCCATGCACGAGTCGCCGCAGCAACGGCTCGCGTTGTGACGTCGGCTAAGTCTTCGAACGACTGCGGCGGAGTCTTGATTGCCTCGTCGAAGATTGCGTCGAGGAACTCGTGCGACGCTGTCGGCGGCCCCGGCTCGCCCTTCTTCGTAATGATCGCCTCACGCACGCCGAACCAAGATCGGCCTTCGTTGTTGACCATCAGCGGAGCATCCCGTCCTGCGGCCAACTCAAGATGAATTTGGTCTCCGTTCCAATACGTCAGATTGAAGTGCTGCCAACGCCATTCGTTCGACAAACCCGCGACCGGGAACACGGTCCCATTCCGCGGGTAGTCCTCGACGACGTAACGAGTGCTCGCGCCGCCATCGCCGATGACCTTCAGCCACAGATCGCAATCGGCATCGAGTCGCACCTTGTCCGATGACAACCTCGCCGGATGCTTTGCCGACAACGCGTGCGAATAAACGCCCGACGGATAGATTCCGTTGATGGCGTTCTCGCCAGAGGTCGCAATCGCGAACTCACCGGCGGTTGACGGTTTGTTCGGCAAGCCCGTCCCGGCGCGGAACCAACTCGCGTAGTCGTTTGTAGGACGGGCACTCTTGCCCGTCTCTTCTTCACGGCTGTTGGTTTGAGATGCGACGGGCAGGAGTGCCCGTCCTACGTCGGTCAAATCCCACCGCTTCCAATAGACGCGACGAGCATGTTCATCACGCTGCTGGCGATCGCTCTTCGATGCCGCGACTTGCTTCTGCCAAGCATCTTTGAACGACGCCCCGGCAGTCGTTTCCTTACGCAGCACGAACCAAGGATTCAGCAGTTGATTCGGCTTCTCGGCCTTCGCTGTCGGGCCGTCTTTATCGAGCAACGATTGCGTCCACTTTGGCTCACTGCTTAACCAATCCTGAGCCACTGCCGCGCGAATCTGAGGCTTGAGTTGCGACAGGTTCTCGCGGTTCAAGTCGAGCTTCTCTTGAGTGTCGATAACGTTCCGCCCCGGTCGGCACGAGCCCAACACGCCGAACAGCGCGGTGTAATCCTTCTGACTGATCGGGTCGAATTTGTGATCGTGACACCGAGCACACGAGACCGTCAGACCGAGGAACGCTTTTGAGAACGCGTTGATCTCGTCGTCGATGAAGCGGACTTTCTCATCGAGTGCATCGGTCGGAGCGAACCCGTGAAACACCATTCGCCAATGAGCGGGACCGATCATCGACTCGTTGATGCCCAGCGTCGCATTGATGCGCGGTCGCTCCAACAGATCACCCGCCACATGCTCGCGCACGAGTTGATCAAACGGCACATCGGCATTCAGCGCACGGATCAGGTAGTCGCGATAGTGCCACGCATTGTCGATCGCTGGGTCGCCTTCGGAACCATGCGAGTCGGCATAGCGAGTCCAATCCATCCAATGCCGAGCCCACCGCTCACCAAAGTGCGGACTGTCGAACAGATGATTCACCAGCTCGGCATAACCATTCGGCTGCTTGATCTTCGCCGTCCATGTTTCAACTTCGTCAGCACTCGGCGGTAGTCCGATCAACACAAAGAACAACCGCCGCACGAGTGTCTGCGGATCGGCCGCGTCATTCGGTTCAAGCTGCTGCTCTTCGAGCTTCGCCAACACAAGGCGATCGACCGGATGTGCCGACCACCTTTCGTTCTTCACGACCGGCGGCGCGACGGGCCGAATCGGTTGAAAGCTCCACCACTTCTTGCGTTTCTCGATAACCGTTTCCCAAGAGGTCGCCTTTGCCAGTTCATCGACCGACGGTGCTTTGTCGCGCGGATCAGGAGCACCCATCGCAATCCATTTCTCGAAGTCCGCGATCACGGCGTTGCTGAGCTTCGCTCCGCCCTTCGGCATTTTCATGCCATCCACTTCATGCCGCAGAATGGCCAGCAATCGACTCTCGCTCGGCTTACCGGGCACAACGATTGCCCCTTCATCGCCTCCCTTCAGCAGTGCCGCCCGCTGATCAACTGCGAGTCCGCCCTCCGCCTTCTTTACCGAGTTGTGGCACTCATAACACTGCTCAACGAGAACCGGCCGAATGCGAGTCTCAAAGAACTCTCGCTGCTCCGTGGTTGGTTCGGCCGCATCGCTGGTTCGCCAAGCGAATAGCATCAACAGGCTCAGCAGAGCAACGCTCATGACGATTCGATTCAGCACGATGAACTCCAATTGATGGGGCGTAGCGTCGACTTTCGATCCACGAAACAGGTCCCAATATCAGCCGGAACGCGCTTGCGCGTACCGGCTAATGCCGATTGAACTCTTCCGATGCCAGTCGTGCTCCGTCGCGGACGATCTTCCCGATGCCGTCAAACTTCTCTTCCGGAATCCGATGCGACGGTCCCGTGATCGTAATCGCTGCGACGGGTGACGCATGCCGATCAAAGATCGGAGCCGCGATGCAATGCACGCCCTCCAGTCCTTCGGCGCGATCCACCGCGAAGCCTCGTTCGCGAATCTGATCCAACTCCCGCCGGAACGCGAGTTTCGACGTAATGGTCGTCGTCGTGAATCGCTTGAACTCGATCCGGCTCACCAAATCGTCTCGCTCGTCCGTAGGCAAGAACGCGACGAGAACCTTTCCCGGAGCGCAGCTATAGCAGGGACAACGAGCCCCTAAGTCTGCCGAATACTTGAAGGCATGCAGCGCCAGCAGTTGGTCCAGAATGACCATTTCGGTCCCGATAAGACAACAAAGCTGAGTCGTCTCGCTGGTCGTCTGACGAATCTGACGCATGGCCCCAATCGCGCATTCGGCCAGTCCGCGCGACGGCATGCTCGGCTGTCCGAGCAGTAGAAAGCGGTTCGTGAGAAAGTACCGCTTGGTGCCTTCTTCGCGTGACAGATAGCCCAAGTCAACCAGCGTTCGAGTAATCCGCAACACCGACGCCCCAGGCAGCTCAAGCTGATCGGTGATCTCACGCAGAGTCGTCCCATCTGGCCGCGCCGAAAGCATTTCCAGCACCGCCAGCCCGCGCTGCAAACTATTCGCTTCCGACCGGACGCTCATTTCGAGTCGTGACGACGCCATCGCTCCGTTTCTCCTGTGATTTCAAATCGTGAATTGATTTCACCATTGAAAACAACTGACGGGACGCTGTCAACCCGCTGCCTTTTAGAAAAAGAACAGTTCAGTGCCGAGCCGATCAATGCCGTTGGGGCCAAACTGAAACAAGCCAACTCTGGTTCGACAATCCTCAACGAGAATGTCGAATGACAACAGTCGCGGGAGCGATTGAAGCTACGTCGGCGAGTCGCTCCCGCGAATGGCATTCAGAAAAAAGATCGAGATTCAATCGGCGAGACGCTCTAAAAAACTCCCTGTGGTAATTGCACGGTCGCTCGGCTTGCTAAATATCGCGAGAGTGCGTCATGCCAATCGGGCAATCGGCCGCCGATCACACCGGCCAGCTTGCCGCAGTCGAGCACGCTAAATGCGGGACGTCGTGCTTTGGCGCCGAACTCGGCGGTCGTGATCGGGAGCACTTCAACGGACAACTGTGACGCTCGGAAAATTTCCCGTGCGAGTTGGCACCATGTGATCTGGCCGGCGTTGGTGGCGTGATACAAACCGAAGGCGTCGGTTTCGATGAGCCGTGTCAGCGCTGTGGCGAGATCGGCAGTCGAAGTCGGCGTGCAGAGTTGATCGTCCACCACTTTGAGCTGTGGCCGATCGCGACCCAGCCGCAGCATGGTTTCGACGAAGTTGCCTTTCCCCTGACCTTGCAACGCCGCGATTCCGTACAGCCCACAAGTCCGCACGATAAAGCTTTTCGGGCACTCACTGCGGACAAAGTATTCGCCAGCTAACTTGCTGGTCGCATACGCGTTGTTTGGTGCCGGAAGTTCCAATTCCGTGAGCGGCTGGCCGGTCGCAATCCGCTCGGAAGTGATGCCGCCAAACACATAATCCGTGCTGACATGAAGCAGCCGCCAACCATGAAGCTCACACAGCCGCGCCAGATTTCGCGGTCCCAGCGCGTTGATACGAAACGCCACATCGGGTTCGTCTTCGGCACGATCGACCAAGTTATACGCCGCGCAATTGATGACCAAGTCGGGCGTAAGTGGCTCTAGAGTCGCCGCCATTTGCAATGGTTGTTGGATTTCCAATTGCGCATGAGTCAGGCCGACGACATTGTGTCGAGTTTGCTTCAACGATCCGAGAAAATCCCGGCCCAGTTGTCCGGTACTTCCAATCACAACCAGACGCATTTTTCGATCCTTCCATTTTTCCGGCTCGAACGACCGCAACCCGCAACGTGAGCGAGGACGAACTCTTCCCGCGACAGGCAAGTTAGGAAGTGTTTTGGAGCGATCCGCCTCGTTCACGCTCTCACGATTCGGGTTACGGAATTCGTTGACCGCATTTTGCACGAAATTTCGCGGAGAACAAACCTGTATTTCGCTGGGGTATCAGTTCGTCGACTCAGCCCGTTGCAGTTGCCGAGCGTCAGAAATAGGATCTCGTCTGTCATTTTTCCAGGGGTGGCGATTTGTTGGTTTCGGTATCCCTTTGAGATTACGTTGTTTTTTCGGATGACCCATCATGGCCGATTTGATTGTATTGCAAGGGGGGAAAGCTGTTGCGCATCCGTTGGCGGAAGGGGAAAACGTCATCGGTCGTCATCCCGCCTGCACGATTCAGTTGGATTCCAACACGGTCTCCCGGCGACATGCCCAGATCATTCGGCAAGGCCATGTCTACCAGATCGAAGACTTAGGGAGCGGCAACGGTACGTTTGTGAACGGCAAACAAATCTCCGGCAAGACGGAGTTGAACCACGATGATCGGATCAAACTGGGACCGATCTTGTTGCGATTCCAATCGCAAGGCTCGTCAGTGCTGGCCCAGGCGGACAAGCCCAGTGTCCCACGGCCGCAGTCTCTGGCCGATACCAACGCAGAGATCGAGGTTGAGGATGATGCGGGCATGGACGTCGGCATCACGGCCACAATGGTCAACGGACCGATGGGCGGGTTCGGAGTTCTGGAAGTTCAGCCAGAAGTCAAACTGAAGGCCGTGTTGGAGATCACACGCAGTCTTGCCGGCAGTGTCGATGTCAAAGGGATGTGTCCGAAAATTCTGGACACTTTGTTTAGCATCTTCCCCCAGGCCGATCGGGGTTGCATCCTGCTGAAGGACGAGGCGTCCGGAAAACTCATTTCGCGAGCCATGAAACATCGGCGGCAGGAAGAAGACTCATCCGTCAAGCTTAGCCGCACGATCTTGAACAAAGTTTTAGGTGAAAAGACCGGCATCCTTTCGGCTGATGCCGCCAACGATGCACAGTTTTCCGCCAGTGAATCGATTTCGAATCTTTCGATCCGGTCGATGATGTGCGTCCCGATGCTCGACTTAGACGGCCAGCCGATGGGTGTGATTAACATCGACACTCAAAATCCTGTCAGCCAGTTTCGGAACGAAGACTTGGACTTGCTGATGGCGGTGGCCGGCCAGGCGGCGTTGGCTTACGAAAGTGCCAGTCTACTCGTCTCCTTCATGGAAAAGAAAAAGCAAGACGGCGAAATGGAGATTGCTCGCAACGTGCAGCGAGCATTGCTTCCAAGCACGTTACCCAAAGCCCCTGGCTACGAGTTTTATGCCTCGTATGATTCGGCTCAGGCGGTCGGCGGCGACTACTACGATGCCGGCGTTCTGTCCAACAATAAGATTTTTCTGTCGTTTGGCGACGTGGCTGGGAAGGGAGTCCCCGGCGCTCTGATCATGGCCCGCATTTCGAGCTGCGTGCAAAATACGATGCAGTTCGTGAATGAAGTCGGCCCGGCGGTCGAAGCGATCAACAAGCACATGTGCGCGGCCGCGGTCGAAGGTCGCTTCGTGACATACGTGTTGACCATCATCGACGTAAAGACTCACGTAATGACGCTGGTCAACGCCGGTCACATGTCCCCGATCATTCGCCGCCCGGACGGCTCGCTGTTTGAATTTGACGACGAAACCGTGGGGGTGCCGATCGGCGTAGTGGATGGTTACCCGTATGACGTGTTGACCTTCAAACTGGAACCGGGCGACTTGGCGGTTTTGTTTACCGACGGCGTCAGCGAAGCGATGAGCCCCAACGACGACTTGTACACGATGGAGCGGCTCCGCGAATTCATTAAGAATGGCCCGCTCAAAGCGGACGAACTGGGTAAAGCCTTGCTGGCCGACGTTCGACTGCACGCCAACGGTCGCCCGCAAAATGACGACATCACCATCATGACCTTCGGCCGCAATCCAGGCTCAGCAGACTCAGCAGACTCAGTAGACTCAGTAGACTCAGTAGACTCAGCACCCTCGGAACCGGCCAAGATCGACGACTTCATTCTTTCGTGAAGTAACGATCACGTCCGTCCCAGTTCCCACGGAAATTGTGCCCGGCTAGATCGCGATAATAGCCATAAAATCTACTCGAAGCTGAGTAGGTGATCCCATTCGTGAACCAGCACCGACAGCAAATCCATCCGCTCGGCCGCTGTGGCACGCGGTTCGAATTCTTCATCGGTATAGGGTCTGGAATCGACGAAGCATGCGGACAACCAAATTTATTCGGACCAATTGCTCAGGAGCTCCAGACGGTTCCGCATTTCCTCAGCACTCACCGTTGAAAGCAATCGCAACAAGCGACGCAGGCGGGGACCGATCGAGAGACTTTGTTGCGGCATGCAGGCGATTCCGGAGTGTGGTCTTTCCAACGACAACCATTCCTGATGAAGCTGGCAAAAGTCACCGATATTGCAGGTCAACAGCACACGACCCGCCGACGTGGAATAGGCCAAAAATTCTGCGTCGTCGATTTCAATCAAGCTGGCTTCCAGCGCCGTCTGCACATCCAGGCCACACGCTCGCAATGCGGCGACGAGCACTCGATCTATGGAGTCTTCGTCGAGGTACAGCCGCGCCGTCATGACTTGACTCCTGCCATGCTGACCTGTTCCGCCTGTTCGGCTGCGGCATCATCCGCCGCGATCTCGGATTCCATGACTTCTTGATTAGCATGGTAGTAAGCCAGTGCCGCATGTACTTGAGCCAGATTGAGATGTCCGATTCGATCAGCGATCTTCTTTGGAGTCAGCCCCAACTGATACCACCGCGCGATTCGCTGCACTGCCACGCCCGTTCCCGCAACGCGCGGCCGTCCACCGCGTACATCCTCGGATGCCACAATCAGCGAACCAATTTCCAACACCGCTGACATGAGCCGGCCCCTTCTGCTTTTGATATTTACGATTTCGGCTTAGCATCATTCGCGGCGGCCCATGGTGCGGCGACTTCTCAATCACGGCCAGTCCGGGTTTGAGAAGACATCGTCAATCTCTTCTGCCGAGCCAATCGGAAGCAGGCGGTTTCCGGGGGCGAGCGTTTCGGACATCAGGTGGCCGGGTTCGGGGTCATGCTCGAAGCCGAGCAGGTGGCCCAATTCGTGAGCCAGCACCGTCAGCAAATCCATTCGCCCGGCCGCTGCGCTGCTGTAGCTGGACTCGTGAGAGTTCAGTCCGAATTCTTCATCGGTGCCGGGAGTCGAATCGACGAACCAGCCGATGCCGGCGGCGTCTTGATCGATCCAGATGACGTGGCCGGCGGCGAGTCCAAGCAGGTCGTTTGGCAGATCGGTGACGATGAACTCGATATCACTTACTAATCCGAAGCGAGAGCGAGGGACCAGTCGAGACAGACTGGCGGTCACCACGGCAGCCAATTCGTCGGCGGTCAAGTCAGTGCTATCGACTCTTACCGCTCGACTCTCAACTGGACTGGCCTGGAGCGCGGCGGCAACCAGGATTGAAGCGTCCACGGTGTTGTAGATCGGTTGCACAGCTTTGCCCGCACCCAAGCCGCTCGACGTGACCGACGCGAACGTTCCGGTTCGTGATCCGTAGGTCAGCACCGGGAAGCTCGTTGCCACTGCTGGATCAAACGCATTCACGAAACTGACGTTGAGCGTGCCGTCAAGCGTCGCCAAACCGCTGACCGTCACCAACCCTCGATCGCCCACCGCAGTTCCGCGAACCTGCGAGCCAATCACACTTGTCGCCGCCAGCGTGAAGTTTCCGCTCACCGCGTATGTCGCTCCTAGAGCGACCGAAATACTTCCCGAATTCGTGCCAGGATTCGCGACCGAAAGGGTTCCCGTTTGGACGTCAACCGTTCCGGTGTTGTTGAAGGTCACGTCCGTGCTGTTCACGACGAACTCCGTCGTGCCGGTGCCTTGCTGGCTGAACGTGCCCGCGTTCAAAAACACGTTCGTTCCACCGTTGCCGTAGCTTTGCAGCGTGCCGTCCGAGTTGGCCGTGAACGTGCCGTTGTTCTGGAACGTGCCGCCATTCATCTGCCACGCCCCGCCGGTCCACGTCGCCGCGCCGTTGTTCTGCAGCACACGGTTCAAGTTTTTGGTACTGCCACTGCTCAGGTTCAGCGTCCCAAGCGACGCGATGATCGTCCGCCCCGTCCCGCTCATCGTCCCGCTCGTCCAGTCCAACGTCCCCGAATACGTCACATCGCCACTGCCCGATAGCGTGCCACCGGACAACGTGCCGCCGGTCACCGTGTTCGTGCCGTTGGCGACTAATGTCCCCGAGATGTTCAGCAGGGGTGTGATCACGCTGCCTTCCAGCGTCGTCGTGCCCGACGAAATCGTGAACATTCCCGTTCCGCTGACGTCAGCACCCGCCGCGAATGTTTGAGTACCCGCAGACTCCAGCGTCGCACCCGAAGACACAGTGACGTCGCCACTGTGCGTCCCACCTGCAGCGAAACGCAGCGTTCCGGCTTGCAGGTCAATACTACCGGTGTTGTTGAACGCCACACCGGTGCTGCTGACGATGAACTCGGTCGTCCCCGTGCCTTGCTTGGTGAACGTGCCGGAGTTCTCAAACACATTTGTCCCACCGACACCGTTGCTCGACAGCGTGCCGGTCGAGTTGGCTGTGAACGAACCCTTGTTCTGGAACGTGCCGCCATTCATTCGCCAAGCGCCAGCGGTCCACGCCGCCGCCCCGTTGTTCTCAAGCACGCGGTTCAGATTCTTTGTGCTGGCAGTGCTCAGATTCAGCGTCCCGCCAGGCGCAATGATCGTCCGCCCCGGTCCGCTCATCGTCCCGTTCGTCCAATTCAGCGTGCCATTGAACGTCGCATTCCCCGAACCCGATAGTGTCCCGCTCAAATTGCCGTTGGTGGCCGTGACGGATGAATTGGCCACCAGTGTGCCGCTAGCAAACACGATCAACGTTGGTACTGTCACGCTGCTATCAATCGTCAGTGTGCCGCTAGCACCCACACTGAGTGTGTTGACCGTCAGCGCATCCGCGTAGTTGATGCTGCCCGCCGCAACACCAAATGTTCCCGCGCCAGCGACATCCGCGCCCGCTAAGAACGTGTGAGTGCCCTGAACTTGGAAGGTTGCCCCCGATGGCACTGTGACGTCTCCACTGTGTGTCCCTCCCGTCAAGAGGCCCAAAAATCCCGCTTGGAGGTCGATCCTTCCGGAGTTGTTGAATACCACACCGCCGGGTCCGCTTAAAACATTGAAGAAAAACGTCCGCCCAGTACCTTGCTTGATAAACGTGCCAGCGTTCTGGAAGGTATCGCCGCTTCTGCCACCGGTGAAACTCTGCTGGCCATTCGAATTGGCCGTGAACGTGCCGTTGTTTTGGAACGTGCAGCCGCCGAAGAGCTCAAAAAACTCAGCGGTCCAAAATGCCATGCCGTTGTTCTCCAGCACGCGGTTCAATTGGTTCGAACCGCCAGTCAGGTTCAATGTACCTCCCGAAGCGATGATCGTCCGCCCCGTTCCAGTCATCCGCCCGCCCTGCCAGTTCAGCGTTCCCGAATAGGTCACGTTCCCCGTGCCGGACAGCGTGCCCGACAACGTTCCGCCGGTCACCGTGTTAGTGCCGTTGGCGACTAGCGTCCCCAAAACATTAAGCATTGGTGTGACCACGTTGCCTTCCAGAGTCGTCACGCCCGACAACGCGAAAGTTCCTGCTCCGCCAACATCCGCGCCCACCGCGAACGTGTGAGTCCCGAAAGTCCCCAGTGTCGCTCCCGACGAAATGCTGAAGTCGCCGCTTTGTGTGCCGCCTCCATTGAGCCTAAGCGTTCCCGCTTGGACATCGACCGTGCCGGTATTGTTGAAGGTCACGACGAACTGCGTCGCACCGGTGCCTTGCTTGATGAATGTGCCGGTATTTGCAAACACGCTCGTCCCGCCGACTCCGCGGCTCGTCTGCAGGAAAGTCGTGTTAGCCGTGAACGTGCCGTTGTTCAGGAACGTGCCGCCATTCATCTGCCACGCCTCAGAGTCTCCTGTCCACATCGCCATCCCGTTGTTCTCCAGCACACGGTTCAAGTTTTTCTCGTCCCTGTCCCCTAAATTCAATCTACCGCTCGACGCAATGATCGTCCGCCCCGTCCCACTCATCGTTCCGCTCTTCCAGTTCAATATTCCCGAATACGTCACGTCACCCGTGCCAGTGAGTGTTGCATCCTCCAAACCAGAAAAGGTTCCACCTGAAAGTGTGAAGGGAGCGTTGATGGCGGAGTCCGAAGCGAGCGACAGCGTGCCTGCGGAGACAATGATCGGGGTTTTGGTGATGAGGCTGTCGATGGTCGCTGTACCGGTGCGAAAGGTGACAGTGGAGCCATCGGGGTCGTCGATTAGAACGGCGTCATCGACTCCTGGGAGAACGCCTGTGCTCCAGTTGCGCGGGTCGTCCCAGAAGTCGCTGAAGGCTCCGACCCACTGAATGGTACTCATGCCGACAGAGGCCAGAGAGAAGTCGTTGACGATGGAAGTCGAACCCAGCATGTTGCCAGCGCGGTCGGTGATCGCGGCGGCGTCGATGATTATCTGGTAGTTGCCGAGTGCCAGCGTGTCGTAGGTGAGTTGCACGCTGGTGTCATTGGCGCGGAGTTGTAAGTTGATCGGTGCGATCGACTGATTCGGCGAGGCGGTGTTGAGCAAGCGGATCGTGTTGGCGTTGAGCGTGGTGGCGTCCATCGACTCGGAGAAGTCGATCTTCACCGTGCGGAAGGTTGGGACTTTCACGGCACCGTCGAGCGGGTTGGCCGAGACGATCGTCGGGGCGAACGTGTCCCGAACTGATTGAATCGTGACGATCTGAGAGAGCCCCACGTTGCCGCCGGTGTCAGTTGCTCGCGCCTGGATTGTCAAGGGCGCGGTGGTCTGTCCGGCGACTAGGTTTGGGGCTACGGCCGAGAGGTCGAAAGGGAAGGAAACGTCGTTCCGAACGATCTGGCCATTAACGAGCAGTTCGACGTTGCGAACTTGCACGTCGTCTGAGATTGTCGCGCGGATCGGGATGGTCGTCCCTTCGAGCAGTTGGATACCAATGGTCGCAGGATCGACATCGAACGTGTCGGCAGCGATCGTGACGGTCGGCGGCTGCCGTTGATTGTCGAAGGCTCGGTAGTTGACCACCTGTAGCCCGCTGAAACCGTCGGCCACGAACGCGATGCCCGCCCCGATGACGACACTAAACGGATCGTCCGGCAGCGTGAACTGCGTGACGAAGCTGTTGGTGGTCGTCGGGTCGGAGACATCGAGCACTTGGATCAAGTTGCCAAGATTGGACGGACTGCCGACGCCGATCGCGAGTCCTGACCCATTCACTGCGAGCGCCTTGGCCGCGATGTTGGTCGCGTCCACGCCGCTGAGCAACGCGAGACTGTCGAGGTTGGCGACATTTGCAGTGGCGAATCCACCGTTGCCGTTCCCTTCGCACGCGACATAAGCGGTTCCACCACCAACAAACAGCTTCCCGGTTACCGGCATGCTGAGCGCGCCGCGAGCGACCATGTTCCCGGTGACGAGGTCCACCGCGCGCAGTTGATTCGCACTGTCGATCGTGAACAGCGTCGTCCCGTCGCGAGCGATACTGGTGAGATTGTTGGCACCCAAGGACAAGCGTTGGATTTCCTCTCCGGTGAGCACATCGAACGCGCGCACTTCGGTCTCGACGGTGGCGTAGGCGATCCCCTCGAAGATGTCCACCTGCCCAGTCGAGACGTTGAGCGTCTGCCGCAGCACCGGTTTCGCTGGATCGCTGACATTGACGAAATGCAATCCTCCCGCATTGGCCGCCACGACCGCGATTCCGTTTCCCGCATCCAACGCCACATCTGTCGCATCCCCCGCCAAGTCCAACTGACTCCGCACCGTCGGCTGGAGGAATTGACTCGTGTCAACGATGGCCAGACCGAATGACCCTGTCGCGACATAAGCCGTCTGCCGTTGAGCGTCGAGCGTTGACCCGCCGACAACGACCTCCTTGGCTTGCCCTTGAAGCGGAACACTCGCAATCACACCCGTCGCCACGGCACGTCCACTGAGCGGATCGAGGCCTTGTTGCACTTCGCTGAAGTCGTTGATGGAATCCGTGTCAGTATCCCGCTGCGTGGCGGACGTACCGATGACGAACTCCGCGTCATCGACCAGACCCTCGCCGTCCGTGTCGGTGACGCCGGCCACGGGTAACATCGGGATTCTGGCGAGATTCGTCACGCGGCCAGAACTGTTCGTCAAGGTCACGACGGTTCCCAACTCATTCCGCGTCGCGTCATAAACACGAACCCGGATGAGTTGGTTGTCTCTGGCGAAGAAGCTGATGTTCCCTGCGGTGTCCGCGCGGCCGCGAAGGACCGTGTCGCCGATTTCCGCAGCCCAATAAAGCGGGCGCGTGGGAGCGCTGGGGACGTGTCCGAACCCTCCACCGCCCCCGCCGCTCGGCGGTGCTGCAGGTGCCTCGGTATATGGCTGAGTGAAACCCGGCAGTAAGTCGAGGATCACTGGAACCTCTTTCCAGAATGGCCCCGAAGTCTGGATGTTGTCGATGATCGCGCCGTATTGATTCACGGACTGAGACAGCTCGGCCATGTCTGCTGCGGTGTAACCCAAGTCGGGCTGGGTCTTGTCGGCTCGCGCGACGATGTCGGCGATGTCGGAGGCGATCTGTTCCGCTTCAGCGAACCGCGGTGCTTGGTCGGCAGCCTTCTGCCCAAGACGATCGATCGCGTCCGCAGTAGCGCTGGCAGCTTGCCGTGCAACAAGCTGCTGGGTGGGTTCACAAGGCGGCAACTCGGCAGCCGCTTGCATGAAGCGCCCCGCGTTGGCGAGATGATCGTGTTTATCGCTGCCGTACGCATACTCGTCGGCGAGGCGTTGAGCTTCACCGAGAGCGAATGTCAGAACTTTTGACACGCCTGGAATTGCGCCTAGAAACGCTTGGGACACTCTGCCTAATCCTTCGAGGACATACAGCGTTTTGAGTCCGGCACCACCAAGCGAATCGGCTGGCGTGTTGTAGGCGTTAATGAAGCTCTGAGCGATTTTCTTGCCGTCATCGAACCTCTTGACGAGGTCGAGCAAAGGAACGCCAGGAACATCCACGCCCGTGGCTATCTCCGCCAACTTCTTGACTTTGCTATACGCGCCAGCAATGCCTGC
>JANMIF010000429.1:0-9907 GCA_031375695.1 Planctomyces sp. | reverse complement strand
CCCCCGGCGGGCGAAACATTCACGGCAAAACCTTCTCAATCTCCCGGACCAACAACGGCGGAACGTTCGTGTCGCGCCAAACACCCGAATTCTCTTCGTATTCTGCGCTACACTTCCAGTAAAGCAAATTAGCCCGCCGTGACTCGTGAGGCACATTGACTGTCGCACAATGTCGCTCACTAGAAACATTGGGCCTGGTTCAAAATGCGTTCGCGTAGGGTAGCAGGCAGTCGATGGCCCCCGACCGGCTCAGGATGCCATAAACCTTTTTATCTCATCGGTTTACAAACAACACTTTGCATGAAGTTAGCGAACCAAGCTGCTACCCTCCTTTGAACCACGCCAAACATTGGCTCCCTCGCGGGCCGGTTGAAAACCTGCCCCAAGGCTCGCGTGAGCATATAAAGTTCAACGGCAAGATTTCCCGACGACTCCATGCCGGATGGCAATTTTGCCGCGATTCCCGACAGGCACTTCGCGAAATCCTGACATGCCGAGTTCAGGGGTTGATATTGAGCATCGTCAATTCTTGAAGCTGAGTTGTGACCCATTCCCGCTGTTCGGGTCGATCGTGGGTTGTGGCATCGGTTGCCAACGAGGACAACATTTGACGCAGCCGGTTCAACCGCTCGCTCGCTTTGTTGGCCCAGCCGAGCTTCATTTCCACGAGTAGCAGATTCCGTTGGACTAGTGTCATTGTTTGCCGGTCGGAAAATTCCGTGGCAACTTCCGCCAGCAAGCGATCGGACCAATCGGTCGCTTGCTGCCAGACGGGCTGTGCCGACACAAAGTCCTTGCGGTTCGTCAGGTCATTGGCCAAGCGGCTCGCGGAGACGATCGCGTCACGGATTAGCGCGGGCGGCGCAGACTCGGACGCCAATTCGCGGAATGCCTCGAATGACTGCCGAGCCAAATGCAAAGAGTCGTCTGGCCGTTGCAGACGACTCAGCAACTCCGCCACGCGGAGACGTTGATTCGCAACCGAGCGAACCCATTCGAGCCCGTGGTGCGGATCCATCTTGGACAGAGCGGCCGTGTGATCAAAGAGCCGGATCGCCTCATCGACTTGAACTGTCGCTTGTGCCAATTGCTGATTGTGGAGAGCCTCCTCGCCCGCTCGCAGATGTAATTCGGCGACTTCCTCCGACCATCGCGGATTATCAGAGTCCAACTGCAACAATTGTTTCAGCGTTGTTAGTCGTAATCGACGAGCGTCTGAAATCTGGTCGCTTTTGCCGAGTGACGATTCGCAAACACCCAGCAGTTCAGCGGCACGGGCCTGAACCTGCAACACTCCGACGAGCAGACTGAGCTGAGTCGGCGCAACGAGATTCGCCGCGAGCGACTTGGTTTGGTCCAGTGCCTGACGCAACCAGTCGGTTGCTTCGGAAAAGTTGCCAACCGATTGAAGCACGCCTGCCAGATTGGTCAACGACTCAGCGAGCAGCAATCGAGTCGAGTCAGAGCCGACGGAACTCGTCGCGGTCGAAGTTGTTGAAATTCGTGGTTGCCTCAAGTTCAGCAGAGCGACCGCTACTCGGAATTGCTCTTCCGCCGCCGCTAGCTCGCCGTGATCGCGAAATAAATCGCCAAGCCGATTGTGAGCCACGGCGGCGGTGTGCTTCAGAGAATCGCTCGACTCAGACGGCTCGGCCGCAGCAGCAACTCCCGAATCTTTCAGGCTTTCGAGTGTCGCTTGCAACAGTTTTTTGCGTTGTTGCCAGGCATCCGGCGAATCACTGATTGCATCGTGCGCGTCGAAGACCAGCGCCTGCGCGAGTCGTTCGACTTGCGTTTGTCTGCGATCGGCGAGCCGACGCAGCCGATCCATCTCGTCGTGCGAAAGCTTGATATCACGCCGCAACTGATCGATCGGCCGTGCGTATCGTGCGAAGTCGAAAGCTCCGGCTAGCAGTATGGCAGCGACAATCGCATTTGCAGCCGCGAGCTTCGGATTGCGTCGTGACCAACGCCAGACACGCCCCAACAGACCAATCGGCCGAGCCTGCACCGGTAGCCCATCAATCCAGCGACGCAAATCGTCCGCCAATTCTCCGGCCGTCGCATAGCGCAGCGCCGGCTCTTTCGACATCGCCTTCAAGCAGATCGTTTCCAGGTCGCGCGGAATGCGATCGTTCAAACGTCGTGGCGGAACCGGCTCTTCGTTCAACGCCTGAAACAGGATCATTCGCATGACGCCACGAAATGGCCGCTCGCCTGTCAGCATCTCGTACAGCATCACACCCAGGCTGTAGACATCGCTCCGAGCATCCGCGCCTTGAGGCCGCCGAATCTGTTCGGGACTCATGTACGCCGGCGTCCCTGCGATCACGCCCTCCTGAGTCAACTGCTCGGTCGCTTCCGAGACGCGTGCCAGCCCGAAGTCTGTGATTTTGGCTCGATCTCCCACCGCATCAAGCAGGACGTTGGCCGGTTTCACATCACGATGCACGATTCCACTTTGATGAGCCGACTGCAAACCGATCGCGACTTGCCGAACAATCTCGGCGGCGGCTCGCAAATTCAATACTCGTTCACGTTCGATGCGAGTCGCTAACGATTCACCGGCAACAAACTCCATGACCGTGAACGGAGGAAAGCCCGGCTCTGATCCCACTTCAAAAATCTTGACGATCCGCTCGTCTTCCAAAGCCGCTGCGGCCCATGCTTCACGTTCAAATCGCGACCGCGCCGCCGCGTGACTCGCCAACTGAGGCCGCAAAACCTTGATGGCCACAAGCCGTCCGAGCCGACTGTCTCGCGCCACGAACACTTGCCCCGTGACCCCTGAACCCAGCTCACGTTGAATTTGATACGGCCCCAACCAGCCCAGCGGTGCCTCGGCGTTTTTCGGCTCGGTGAATTGTATGCTGTCGGACATCGAAGCCGCGGCGGGTTCGCTGATCCAAGTCGCTGGTGGCCGATCACGCAATCGGCTGACGAGCGATTGCAGCAACGCATCGGCTGGCTCTTCACGAGATGTTGTCGTTCGCGATGCGAAAACCTGCGGCAAGTCGGTCGAAGTGAGCGCATCGAGTTTGGTTTGACACGACGGACAGATCGAAACATGTTGCACGATCGCTGATCGCTCGGCCCGATCCAACGTGTCATTCAAAAACTGGCGCAGTTGATCGTCCGCAGGACACGGCATCCGTTGTGACCTCACGTTTCGAAAGAGTTGCAAATAACCCATAACTTAGGACGGACAGGATTGTCCGTCCCACAGAATCCTCACGTTTCGTTTCCGTTAAGTCGTTCGACTTCTTCTCGAAGCAACTTCATGACTCGCGACTTTGCCGCATAGACCTCTGCGACGGGCATGTTCAGTTTGGCAGACACTTCCGAAGGCGAAACGGAGCTGACCGCCGTCAGCCAGTAGGCTTGCCAGGTATGCGGCTGCACGCGCAATTGCACGCGAGCCTCCGCTTCGCGAAGCAGCTCGCGTTCCGCTTCCACGTCGAGATAAGCGGTCAACTCGCTGATCGCTTCGGGGGCTTGCAAGGCCACTAGAATCGCTGACGAATGTGTATCGCCACGCCCTCGGCCCGGACGCCGCATTTCGTCCAGAAAATCTCGCACCGCGTTGTTGGTGACCGTCTTCAACCAGCCCCGAAAGCTCCCCTGCCCCGAGTCGTAATCAAACGATCGGAGGGCCTTGACCAGTTTGCCGAGCACCTCTTGTGTGATGTCCGCCGCGTCAGACTCCTGCAACTGCCAGCGCCGGCACCAACCGTAAATCCTCGGCGTGTATTGCTCGACAAACTCTACCCACGCTTCGCGATCACTGAAATCCCGCAACCGTCTCAGCATTGTGCCACTCGTCGGGGTGTCAACCGCCATCGCCTTGTCCTTGAATGCCCGCCGATTTGAAGTTCGCAATCAATTCATTCTCGTAGCGATCAAAAAACGATCCGCATCGTGAAAATAACCCGAAGCGTTCGCGAGAGCGAGTGCTCCCAGTGACCACGCCGTCATCGCGTCTTGAAGCGTTCGTCCTTGCTGACGCATCAGGTGAGCGAAAAAGGGTTGGCACTCAATGCGGACAATCCTGACAGGGTTTGCGTCAACGGCTGATTGCGTGGCGAAGTAGCTTGTCGGGTTATCACGGGATTTCCGCGAAGTTCTCAGTTTGCGAATTAGATGCCGTGGTCAGCTCCGTACTACTTTCGTCCTGACAATTAGGCATCTAACAAATTTAACAACACGGAGAGAATCATGATCACAAGTCGTCACGCCCTGGCCTGCATGGCAACTGCGTTAGCGATCTTTGGAATGTCGCACGCCACGTCCGCTTTTTACTCCAGCGAACGTGAACATCACGGCTCGCACAACGAAGGCTCCGAAAACGAAGGCTCCGAGAACGAGAACTCGGGGAACGAGGGCTCCGAGAACGAAGGCTCCGAGAACGAAGGCTCAGAAAATGAAGGGAGCGAGCATAGTGGCTCGCAAGATGAAGCCTCCAAGCATTTCAGCAGCGTGTCTACCCGTTCGGGCATGAGCGTGAACTCCAGCAGTGGATCAGGCAACACCGCTGTCACCGGAAGTTCTAGCAACACATCTGGCACAAGATCGTTGAGCAAGAATGAGAGTTTAGTTCGAAAGACCTCGCGTACGGATTCGACGACCCGTGCGGCAACACCCAACAACTCCCAAACGAGACCAGCGATTCATTCCACGGACACTCGTTCGACGGCCGTAAGTCGTAAAAGTCGTGAGCGAGGTGAGGGGACCGAGCGAAAAACCACACTGCGGACATTCGTCGGAGGTCACGGCAGTGCTGAGTACAAAGTGTCCGGTAATGACCGTTCGTTTGAAGTGGAATTGGAGAACACGACATTGGCCCCCGGAACCTTGTTGACAGTCCGCGTCAATGGAATCTCCGCGGGGCAGATGACCGCGATCCGCAAAGGACGAAAGTCCAACGCCAAACTGAAACTCGAGACGCGACTGGGACACTCCGTCCCAACGATCGCAACCGGTTCCGCAATCACGATCGAATACGGAACTGCGACGGTTGCATCAGGAACGATCAATTGAAACGTCACTGACGCTTCAGATGCAAAAACTCCCTGTCGGCACTCAATGCGGACAATCCTGACAGGGTTTGCGGCAACAGTGGATTGCGTGGCGTAGTGGATTGTCGGGTTATCACGGATTCTCCGCGAAGCTCTCAGTTTGCGAATTAGATGCCGTGGTCTGCTCCGTACTGTTCGCGTCGATCACACATTCGGAATGTCCATTCACTCAAGAAACAGGGATTAAATCATGACTCGCTGGCACCAAGGACTTTTCAGCAAGTGGTTGGTTGGAAACCGGAAATCGCGGCGATCCGCTTTGCGGACTTCGCGGCGAACGGTAATTGGTTTGGAATCACTGGAGGCTCGAGCGCTGTTGGTTGGTGACATCGCCGGCACGCTGTTGCATGACACGGATGGCAACGCCATGAAAGATCCAGGCGAAGAGGGCTTGGCCGGCTGGACGGTCTTCGTGGACCTCAACCAAAACACCAGATTGGATGCGGGCGAACCGGCTCAGCAGACCCCTACGGGTGGCGACTATAAGTTTTTCAATCTTGCGGACGGTAGTTACTCGGTTCGCGAAGTATTGCAGGCCGGCTGGGCTCCGTCTCCAGGAACAGCGGCAGTCCAAACGGCGACAATCTTCGACGGCAACGAATTCAAGGCCGACTTCTTCAACGTCATCGCCGAAGTGGGAGACATCACCGGTACGGTGTGGCGGGACCTCAATGGCGACGGCGTGCGAGACCCCGGTGACACGGCCTTGTCCGGCTGGACGATCTATCTCGACACCAACAGCAACCGGACGTTCGATCTCGGCGAGATGTCGCAGCTCACGGACGCGAACGGCAACTATTCATTCCTGAGCGTGTCGTCGGGCAGCCAATACGTCGGCGAGGTGTTGCAAACGCCCTTCGAGGCGTCTCGCGGATTCGATTCGCAAGTCCATGTGACTGTCACGACTGGCAATGTGACGGTGGTGGACTTCGCCAACCTCACGCCGGAAGCGAGTGATGTCAGCGGCACGGTCTTCAATGACGTCGACGGCAACGGCGTGCGTGGGCCGACTGAGCCGGGCTTGAGCGGCTGGCACGTCTTTGTCGACTTGAACGAAGACGGATTGTTGACGGCGCTCGAGCCGGTCACGGTCTCGGATGCGAATGGTAATTACACGCTCATCGGCGTACCGCGCGGAAGGCAGATGATCACACAAGTGCCCGACGCACACTGGCGGACGAACTCGCCCGCCGGGGGCGCTTTTACAATTGACGTGCTCAACGGCGTGATGCTGACGGGGTACGACTTCGCCAATGAGGAGCGGATCGGCAATCTCGGCGGCACGTTGTGGAACGACTTCAACGGCGACGGAATGCGAGCGGGCGGCGACATCGCATTGTCGGGCTGGACGGTGTTCCTCGATGAGAACCACAATGGAGTGGCTGATTCGACGGAGCCATCACGGACGACGGACATCAACGGCCAATACACGTTCGTCGGTTTGCCAGAGGGAAGCCAAACGGTTGCGGAAGTCGTCCCGATTGGTTGGGAAGTCGCTCCCGGTTTCACAGCGAGCGTGAATGCCACGATCTTCACCGGCCTGACGACGACCGTCGATTTCGCAAACTTGCAGCCGGTTCCCAGCACGATCAACGGCGCGATCTACAACGACATGAACGCCGACGGGCACCGTGCGACGAATCCGACGACCGGTGCCTTCACCGAACCGGGCTTGGCTGGCTGGCAGGTCTTCGTGGATCTCAACAACGACGGATCGCTGTCGGCGGACGAACCGGTCGCGACGACCGATGCCAATGGCATTTACTCGCTGACCGTATCTCATGGAACGCGGAAGATCGTCGAGGTGGCGAATCCCAACTTCGTCAAGACGTCGCCAGCGAGCGGACAGTACACGATCAACGTACTCAACGGCGTGACGCTGAGCGGCTACGACTTCGGCAATCAAGAGCGTTCGGACGCGACGATTCGCGGCGCGGTTTATGTCGATTCGAATCACAACGGCGTGCGTGATGCCGGCGAGCGAGGCTTGTCCGGAGTCACTGTGTTTCTCGATCTCAACGACGACGGCAAGCTCGATGCCGGTGAGCCGAGCCTGGTGACGTCGGCCGATCTGTACTACACGCCGGGCACAGACGAGGCGGGAGCGTACGCCTTCGCACATCTGGCTGGTGGAACCTACAAGCTGCGCGAGATCGTGCCGGTCGAGCTGTCCGGCACGCCCGTTTCGGAGGCCGCACATTCCGTGACGATCGGCGGAGCGGAAGCCAAGACCGTGGACGCCGGCAACGTCTTCCGTCCGAATGAAATTCACGGAGTGAACTTCGACGATGCGAACGGCAACCATGTCCGCGACGCGGGCGAAGCGGGAATCGGTGGAGTCACGATCTACATCGACCTCAATCGCAACAACGTCCTCGACGCGGGCGAATCCAGTACGGTCACGGCTGCCGACGGATCGTACTCGTTCACGAACCTGGCTCCCGACGCCTACGTCCTCCGCGAACTGGGCCAAGCGGGCTACGAGCAAACCTCTCCAACCACGACCGGCGGCACGCTCTTGCCGAGCGGCACGAGCCATTCCGCATCGGGTAATGTCACGCCCACCAGCATTACCGCATCGTTGGCGGCGGGCGCGACACTTCGCCAGACCGTCAGCCTGACGCTGCCCAGTTCCGGTGGTGTCACGAATCTGGCCGACGTGTTCCTGCTGTTCGATGACACTGGCAGTTTCACGGCGAACAGCCCGATCGTGCGGGCCGCGTTTCCGCAAATCATCTCGTCGTTGACGACCGCTCTGCCGGGGATCGACTTCGGTTTCGGCGTCGCACGCTTCGAGGAGTACGGCAGCTTCGCTTCTGAGAACGCCACCGGTCGGCCGTTTATCTTGAACTCTCCCATCGTGGCATCGAGCACGACGGGATTCTCCGCCGCGATTCAAGCAGCTCTCGATCGGACAGCTCCCGGCTATGGCGGTGATCAACCCGAAACGGACATTGAGGCATTGTTCCAAACCGTCACGGGTCTTGGCTTCGACGGCAACAACAACGGGACGTTCTCGGACAGCGGTGCGGCGGGACTCGTCTCGACGCAATTGACACCCGGCAACAGCGGCGATGTGCCGTCGTTCGCCTCGTACACAGCGGACCCGGCCGGATCGGGCTTGCCCGCAGCCGGTTCGTTGGGAGGCGCTGGCTTCCGAGCCGGCGCGCTCCCCATCATTCTCGTCGCGACAGACACCGGCTTCGCGTATCAGCCGAAGGGCGAGACTTCGATCGTCGGAGTCGGTGGCGTGACAATCCCCGTGTCGTCAATCGCTCACACGACGCGAACCACGACGCCGTACAACTACGGAGCCGGCATTCAAGAAACGGTCACCGGCCTCAACGCGCTCGGAGCGCTGGTGATCGGGCTGGGCACGAATCCCGACCTCGGTACTGATCCGCGTGCCGACTTGTCGGCCCTCGCGACTCTGACCGGGGCAACCAACCATTCGATCGACACGATCGCGAACGGCACCGCGACTCCGATCGCGCCCGGCGATCCGTTCTATTTCCAGATTTCGTCCGGCTTCGGGGCGAGCGTCGCCAACGGCGTCGTGAGCGCGATTCAAAACGCGGTCACCAACGTCGCGGTCAACATGACGGTCAAAGCGTCCGACCCGCGAGTTCACATCACAAACTTCACCGGCACATTGGCCGGCATCGGAGCCGGTCAGACGGCGACGTTCGATGTGGAATTCACCGGCGATGGCCGCCCACACCGCTTCGATTTGCAGTTCATTCGCGAAGGAACGAACGTCGTCCTCGGTTCGATTCCGGTCGAACTCGGCACACCGATCCCCGGCAACGGCTACGAGTTCGAAGACCTTGTCGAAGGCCAGATTGGACAGAACATCGACTTCGGCAATCGCTCGCTGTCGGCTCCGCCCGCGAACGTGGCTCCCACCTTCTTCGCCGGAGCGAATGAGACCGTGCTCGAAGATGCGGGTGCTCAGACCGTCACGATCTGGGCCACCAGCATCATCGCCGGTCCAGTCGGCGAATCCGGGCAGACCGTCAATTTCATCGTGAGCAACGACAACCCTGGCCTCTTCAGCGTCGCCCCCGCGATCGCCACCGATGGCACATTGACCTACACCCCCGCTGCGAACGCGAACGGTTCCGCCACGATCACCGTCAGCCTCCACGACAACGGCGGCACAGCCAACAGCGGCGTCGATACGAGTGCCTCGCAGACCTTCACGATCGCCGTCACTGCGGTCAACGACGCACCGACCGCCAGTGACGGCAGCCTCACAACCGACGAAGACATCGCCACGACCGGTACGCTCTCGGCCACCGATGTTGATAGCTCGACGCTGACCTACAGCCTCGTCGATACGGCAAACGCTCACGGCATCGTCACGATCACCGACGCGGCCACGGGGGCCTTCAGCTACTCGCCCGATACGAACTACAACGGCCCCGCCAGCTTCACGTTCTCGGCCAGCGATGGTTCGCTTGTTTCCAACTTCGGCACTTTGACGATCACCGTCAATGCCGTGAACGACGCTCCGGTCGCAAGCGACGGCAGCCTGACCACCGACGAAGATATCGCGACAACCGGAATACTGTTGGCTAACGACAGCGACAGTGCGAGCCTGACCTTCAGTCTCGTCGACACTACGAACGCTCACGGCATCGTGACGATTATCAACGCCGCAGCGGGAGCATTCAGCTACACACCGGATGCCAACTACAATGGCCCGGCCAGCTTCACGTTCTCTGCCAGCGACGGTTCGCTCGCTTCTAACGTCGGTACCGTGTCTATCACCGTCAACGCATTGAACAACGCTCCGATTGCAAGCAACAGCAGCCTGACAACAGATGAAG
>JANMIF010000418.1:0-4705 GCA_031375695.1 Planctomyces sp. | reverse complement strand
AAAATGATCCTCTTCCGAAAAAAGTCCCGATTATTCCGGTTGTGACAAACAAATTTATTATGCCGGCCAAGACGCTCCGAACCGGCTGGCGAAGATTTCTGGTTCCAGTCGATATCTCTGCCAAAGATCTGCCAGCGACATGGCCAAGACGGTCGTCTCGTTCGCGCAACCGCAGAGGTGAATCATGAACGTTCGGATTTGGATTGGAACTTCTCTCAGTATGGCCATGGTTCTGTTGATGAGCGGCTCGACAGTGAACGCTCAAATGCTTCGGCTCAAGAAAACCGGACCGAACAGCGAATCTCAACGTCTCATTCCAACCGACGAACGCGATTTGACGGCCACGGACTCTCGGGCGTATCCCGTGAAGCCGGAGTTTGAGATGCCGCTCAAAGTCGCCATCAAACCGAAAGTGAAACGCGCACATCTCGAGTCGCGACAACAGCGACCTTTGCGGAGGGTCATTCCGGCCGCAGGCGGGCCATCTCAAACGGCTAGGCCAATCGATGAATTGGCTCCACCAAACGAATTGGGTTTCGAGCCACCGCCCCGCGAAACAGAATTTGAACTGCCTCGCGTTCTGCCGGACAACAAACGACAGCCAGTCGAAGCGCAGGAAGAAGTGCCATCAAGTCAGACAACTTCGCCCTCCGAGTCCGAACTGGCATCGCCTCCAGAGGTTCCCAACCAGGGGCGCCCGGTTCAACCGCCGACTGTGGAGCAAACCACGGAAGAAATAGCTGAACCCCAACCAGCAGTGCCCAGCAGCACGAGTCAAACAGACGAACCATCGCCTGCCGATCAACCTGAGAAACAAAAAACCAACGCTCCACCCGCCACGTCGGACGAAAATGAGCCGGTCATCGTGCCAATGCCTCGCAGGGCGAAGGAAGAATCCATGGCCCCTGTCCATTTGCCGCGACTGGACGAAATCGACGTCCGTGACGCCACTCGCGTGAAGCCAGCCAATGACGGTTCCTCATCGATTCAAGCGCCGGCAAATCAGGCGAAGTTGCTGCTCGGCATGAGACCTCCCGTCTATTACGGAGCCTCGGACTGGCCTGGTTTGCAGACGAATCGCAACACATATCCGTTCTGCCACAAGCCACTGTACTTTGAAAACCCTAACTTAGAACGCGGCGGCTATCACTACGGCTGTCTCACGACGCCGGTTTCGATGGCCTTCTTTTACGGTACGATCCCGATCTTGCCTTACCGACACGGTGCCGAGCCTCCCTGGGAGTGTGTTCCGTCGCTCCCAGATTGCCGCTACGGACACCGCTTCGGCTATGACGCCTACCTGCCGCCGCTCAGCCTGCGCGGCGCGGCGCTGCAAGCCGCCGCCACCGTCGGCATGATCTACGCGGTGCCATAACTCAGAAGCATTGCTTGAATGATTCGCTAGCGACGATTTCTGGCTTGTGAAAATGCTCAAAACAACTGGTTGCACGCGAGCCGCGTGCGCGACTTGTCTGCTATGCTTCACCCATGCTGCCGGAAATTCGACCAACACTGCTGACTCGTACCGTGGATTGGCTGATTCGTTGGCGAGTGGCTTTGCTGGTGCTGGCGGTGGTGATGACGGCGGTGGCCTGGCCGATTTCGCGACGGTTGAAATTTGATTATTCGATCGAAGCGATGTACGCCAAAAAAGATCCGCATTTGCAGGACTTCCAGGCGAGCCGTGCGGCATTCGGTGGCGATGAGTTTTTGATTGTGGCTTATGAAGAGCCGAACCTGTTTGAGCCGGACAGCAATGCCCTGACCGAAGCGGCCGCGCGGCGGATTGAGAAATTCGCCGAGAAATTGAATCAAATCCCCGGGCTGAACGCCGATAGCACGCAGCATTTAGCGAAGGCTTTGAAATTTCCGTACGGCCGCGCGCGGATTCGGGAAATCACGGAAGGGACGTTGCAGGGGGATCGGAGCCGCGTGACGGCGATCGTGTTGCGCGTGTTGCCGGGTGCCAAATCGCCCGTGTCGCGCGACGAGACGATTGCTCGCGTGCGGCAGGTGGCGGCCGAACACGATCCGCCGGCGATGGTCGTCGGCGAGCCGGCTCAAATGAACGACATGTTTCGTTATGTCCAGGAAGACGGTCGCAACCTGTTCTGGGTGTCGTTGGCGTTGCTGGCGTTCGTGCTGTTGGTGTTGTTGCAGAAATTGCGTTGGGTCATTTTGCCGGTCGTGGTCGTCATCGCGAGCATCATCTGGACCGAAGCGTTTCTGGTACTGAGCGGGTTGCAGTTGAGCATGGTCAGTTCGATTTTGAATTCGCTGATGACGATCATCGGCGTCCAATCGACGATGCACATTTCGCTGACGTTTCGCCAGCAACATCGCTCGCTGCCGCCGATCGAGGCGTTGCGGAAAACGCTGATCGAGGTGGCCTCGCCCATCTGGTGGTTGGTGGTGACGACCTCATTTGGATTCGGGGTGCTGTACTGCAGCCACATCAATCCGGTGGCGAGTTTCGGGATCATGATGGCCATTGGTTCGATGGTCATGCTGGCGGCCGTGTTGATGTTTTTGCCCGGCATCGTTCTGTACGGCGAGCTTGGCAGCGAACCCCCTCCGACGGCATCGGATCGTCGCGTGGCCGCAGTGTTGGGTCAGATCACGCGGACGGTCGAGCAGCATCCGCGCAAGGTTTTGGGAGGCTCGCTGGCCCTGGTCGCCGTGGCCTCGGTCGGATTTCTGTGGCTGCGAGTCGAGACCGATTTCAGCAAGAATTTTCGTGAGAACAGTCCGATTGTGCAGGCTTTGAAATATGTCGAAAAGCGGCTGGGGGGGGCCGGTTCCTGGGAAGTCAACTTTTCAGCACCCGAAACGCTGACAGATGAGTACATTGACAAAGTGCGCGACTTCGCTGAGCGGCTGCGTGGCGAGTTCGGTGTCTCGCTGGAGGAAATTGCCGCGACGGACGACAGCGGCAAGGAACTCATGCATCACAAAGGCCGCTTGTCCAAAGTGATCGCCATCACCGACGGTCTCGATCAAATCAAGCTCCCGTTTGTGTCCATGACCTCGGAAACGCGGCTCAATATTTTGAAGGGACTGCAGGCGGAGTTCGTGAACAGCTTGTACAACCCGTCGACGAAGCGGATGCGGATTTTGCTGCGGGGCTACGAGCGACAGCCGGCGGAAACGAAACTGCAACTGATCACGGAAGTCGAACGGCTGGCGCAAGAGACGTTTCCCGATACAAACGCCGAAGCCGTCGGCGACGAGCCAAAACAAAGTCCTGACCTTCGGGCGAAATCGACCGGTTTGTATGTGCTGCTGTCGTTCTTGATCGACAGTCTGTTGGACGATCAATGGACCAGTTCGTGGATGGCGACCGTGGGCATGACAGCGATGGTGTGGTACGCCTTCCGTAGCTTGCCGATCGGTCTGATGTCGCTGTTGCCGAACTTGTTTCCGAATGTGCTGGTGATTGGGATGATGGGTTGGGTTGGCCTGCCGATTAACATCGCGACGGCGATGATCGCGTGTGTGTCGATGGGGCTGACGGTAGATACCAGCATCATTTATCTCGACGGCTATCAGCGGGCACGGGCGCGCGGGATGCGCGTCAACGAAGCCTTGCAGGAGACGCACAGCGACATCGGACGATCGCTGGTTTACTCCAACTTCGCGTTGATGGCCGGATTTAGCGTGCTCTCGCTGTCGCACTTTATCCCGTTGGTTTACTTCGGGCTGTTGATCAGTTTGTCGATGCTGGGCGGCTTGATCGGCAACTTGGTTTTTCTGCCGCTGCTGCTCGGCTGGTGGGACGGCCGGAAGGAAGCTCGCGAGGATCGCTCAAGCATCGGGTGACAAGGGGCGCGACCCGACGCAGTCTTCTCGCGGCAGGCAGCCGCAGTTAATCGGCTGCGACAGGTTGACGATCCCAGTGACATGCGTGGCGGAATTCCAGTCCAAACGCTGATTTGCAGAATTCCAGAGAATGTACGCGGGCTGGAACGCCATTTGTTTTCGAGTCGTGGTTACGATTTGTTCCGCTTACAGTTTCGTTGAACTGATCAGGAGACGCCGCGATGGAAGAGCTGTTTTGGGTGCTCGCGTTTTTCATGGTACCGACGGCACTGTTCGTTCTGCCGATCATCATTCTGTCGAAGATCAGCTCGTTGCGGCGAGAACAGGAAGACGCCGGAAAGCGGCAGGCCAAACAGTTCCGCACGCTGCAAACCGAGATCGAGAACAGTCGGCAATTGGTTAAAGAATGTCTGACGCAATTGGCGATGCTGCGACAATCGTCGGTCGCGCCCGCGACGACCGCAGTTCCGATGACCGAAGGTGTGTCGGCGGCTGCTTCGGATCAGGCGGAGTTGTCGCTGGATACTGTCGTGACGGCAGCGGCGGAGTCGCCTGTCGAATTGGGTCAGTTGATGCAGGCCGTGTCCGAAGGTCGTGAGGCGACAGCCGCGCCGATGGCCGTCTCTGGCGAGGAGGATGAATTGCCGGTGCTCGCGGCGGCGGATGCCGAAACATCAACGAGCGAACAACTGCGGCCGTGGGTGCCGTCGCCGAAAACGCCATTTGCTCCGCCCCCTGAACGGCAGCCGAGTCGCTTTGAAACGGCCGCGAAAGAAGTGCTCAACAAGATCTGGAACTGGATCATCGTCGGCGAAGATCATCTGCCGAAAGGAGTCTCGGTCGAATATGCCGTCGCCAGTCAGTGGTTGTTGCGAGTCGGGATTGT
>JANMIF010000412.1:0-6635 GCA_031375695.1 Planctomyces sp. | reverse complement strand
CTCGCTACGGCGCGTCAACGAGGAGCGACGATTTGCGTCGTCGTTTGAATGAACTGCGATCGATGAGGACAGGGAATCCTGCACATCGACCGCAACACTTAGGAGGCCAATATGGCAGACAAAAAAAATAGACCCGTGCATCAATTCCGCTTGGGCGCAATCCAAGCGGCGATCTGGCCGAACCATTCCGAAAAGACTGGGGAGAGCTGGTACACCGTGACGGTGTCGCGCAGCTATCGAGTCGAGGAGCAGTTCAAAGACACGAAGAAGTTTTTTCGTGATGACCTGCCGATCCTCTCGAAAGCCATCGAGATGGCTTACGCCTGGATCTGGGAGCACCCCGCCCCCGGCGAATCCGAGGCAATCGAGTAACTGAATCAACCGCCGACAGGACGAAACGTGTCCTGTCGGCACACTCGATAGGAGGTAAGCACGATGATGACACTCAAGTCAAGCAAGCGGGTTCCACTGGGGCAGGTGGTCATCACCCAAGGCGCGTTAAACGATCTTCCCGCAGAAGAAGTGCAGGAGAGCTTGTTGCGTCATGCCGAGGGGGATTGGGGCGATATCTGCAAAGAAGACTGGGCGCTGAATGACGAGGCTCTCGAACACGAGGCTCGTCTCATGTCCAGGTATCGCACCAAGAACGGCATCCGATTCTGGATCATCACAGAATGGGATCGTTCCGTCACGACCATCTTTCTTCCATTGGAGTACTGAGAGAGATGGGTTTTCAACAGGTTTTCCGTATTGGTTTTCGGCCGGCTGGTTTCTCCAGCCGGCCACTTTTTCCACCCTCCCCGCAAGGCAAGCTGAATCAGAAACGCAACCGGCGACACAACAGGGAACTTTTCAATGGTCCGTCAACCAACCCATGAGATTCGCCGTGGTTTGATCAAAGTCCGAATCTGGCGAAAACGCACCCGCGACCGTTTGAGGCACACGATCACCGTCACACGCCTCTTTCGCAACGGCGACCTTTGGAAAGAGTCAACCCGTTTCGGACGCGATGACATTCCGTTGATGCGGCTAGCGCTCAACGAAGCCCATACCTGGATTTATCAGCAAACACAGGCGGCTCGTAACCCGTGAACTCATTGTCTTCAAATCGTGACCAGACCTCGGACGATCGAACGGACGTTGGCAGCGAAACTGACAAACCATTCGCCCCGTCGATTCTTCGCATCATTGTCGCGACTCGTCGAATTCAAAAGTTCGGTCAGTGAACCGATTCCGTAGTCAGGAGTTGACGTGATGCTAAACGTCAAAGATGTAGCAGATCGCCTCTCTCTCTCGCCAAGCAAGGTCTATCGACTGATCGAGAATCGAGAGATCGCCCATCACCGTATCGGCGGGGCAATTCGAGTGACCGAAGAGCAGATTGCCGAGTACCTCGCTGATACTAAACGAGAACGAAAGGCCGTCTTCCCTTCGGGTGTCCGGCCCCGCTCCGTCAAGCTAAAGCATTTGCACCTGTGACGTTCTCACATGGCAGATGCCTTTCTCCCTGCCCGCTCCACCGCTTTGAGCAGATAGTCCGGTGCATGATTCAGGTGCGAGTAAACCCGAGCCACCATCGAAGGGTCTGCGTGGCCCATCAGCATGCTGACGGTCAGAGCATCGAGTCCACTGGTGAGGGCATTATGGCACCAGGTATGTCTGAAATTGGTAAGACAGACTTTCGAGGCATGAAGGCAGGCAAGTTTGTAAGTCAGCTTCCGCCGTGCTTCGTTCAAGAGTTCGCGCTCGGTTTTCGCAACCGTTTTTCCGCGAACCTTTCTTTGGGGTTGAAGGGTCGCGGCGAACTCGCGGACTTCGTCGTCGGAAACGGCAAGGCCCTTTTTCTTGATCGATGCCATGCCCAAGCGAATCTGCAAGCTGATGAATGCGCAGTTGACCGACTCGGTCGTCCATGCGGCACCTGCGGTGTTCGAGAAGACATTTTTCCCGCCTGCCGTCATGCGCCGTTCAACGATGCCCCTCGCGGCTGCGTTGAGATAGATGATTCGCGGAGCACGCTCCATCTTTTCTTCGCTGACCGGAAATACGATTCGGGAATTGGTGTGATCGACGTGCCGGGGTTCGATGGCAAGGCACTCGGCAGCGCGCGCTCCTGTTTCCCAGATAAACATCACCAAGTCGCGAAAGTCGTCGTTGCGGATCTGCTGACGGATCGCCGCGTACTCGTCGGCGGAGATGACCTTGTCGCGCTTGCCGCCACGGGGCTTCTTGAAGTGTGCGAGCGGCGACCGCTCGATCAATCCCTGTTCCTCGCACCAGTTCATGCAACGGGTGACTGCACGGGCGTAATTGCGTTTCGAGCCGGACGACAGGTCGAAAGAGTCGATCCACTCCTGGATGTGAAACGGCTTCAGGCAGTCGGCCTGGAGTGTGGGGTAGCGCTTAGTGAAGAGTTGCAGGCGCGACTGATACCAGATGTAGGTTTTGGCCGAGCGGTGCTTCTCGACCCAATCAAGAAACCGGTCACCGAGTACGACCAAGAGGCTCGGTTGAACCGCGGGTTTCTCGGGCCGCCGCATCAGCTCATGAAACTGCTGGTGAGCGAGCTTCCGATCGGGGCCGAGATTATGCCTCTCGCCCTCGATCGTCACGAACCACGCCTTACGGTCTTTGCGATACCACGGTTTTGAAGTCCTAGCCATTTTTACAACCTTTCAGCGAGTGATGAATCACCCCGCAAGCCGAAAGGTTTGCACTCCCTCTGAGACGTTGGCGCGTCTCAGGGGGAGCTTATTCTGTACCGGAATTCTGTACCAAGCGGTTCGTGGACTTTGTCAGTGTGACGTAAGTCCTTTGTTATCAAGTACCCCCGGGAGGATTCGAACCTCCAACCTTCGGCTCCGGAGGCCGACGCTCTATCCAATTGAGCTACGGGGGCGTTGAACGGCTCGGAGTATACACAGCCACGCCGCGCGCGGTCGATTAATACTCCTTGGATTTGATCCAGCTCATCATCCGGCGGAGTTGCTTGCCGACGACTTCGAGCGGATGGTTGCGTTCGCGACGGCGGACCGCTTGGAAGCTGGCTTGGTTGGCTTTATTTTCCAGAATCCATTCTCTGGCGAATTGGCCGGATTGGATTTCCGACAGAATTTTCTTCATCTCGGCTTTGGTTTGTTCGGTGACGATCCGCGGGCCGCGGGTGTAGTCGCCGAACTCGGCGGTGTTCGACACGCTGTAACGCATGTAATTCAAACCGCCTTGATAAAACAGATCGACGATCAACTTCAGTTCGTGCATGCACTCGAAGTATGCCATTTCTGGCTGATATCCCGCTTCGACGAGCACTTCGAAGCCCGCTTTGACTAGTGCGCTGACGCCGCCACACAAGACGACTTGCTCACCGAACAGATCTGTTTCGGTTTCTTCGGCAAACGTCGTTTCGATAACTCCGCCGCGAGTTCCGCCGATGCCCTTCGCGTAGGCGAGCGACAGCTTACGAGATTCTTCCGACGCACCAGGCAACAACGCGATCAGGCTGGGGACGCCGCCACCTTTTTCATATTCGCTGCGAACGAGATGGCCGGGGCCTTTCGGAGCCACCAGCGCGGCATCATGGCCTGGCGGCGGGATGACTTGGCCGAAGTGGATGTTGAATCCGTGCGAGCACATCAGCAGCGCGCCCTTCTTCAGGTTCGGGCGAATCTCCGATTTGTAGATGTCCCCCTGCACCTCGTCGGGCAGCAGGATGTTGACGAGATCCGCTTGTTTGACGGCGTCCGCGATTGACATCGGCTTGAAGCCGTGACTGATCGCGAGATCGTAGTTCGCGCCGCCGGGGCGTTGGCCGATGATCACGTTGCAACCGCTGTCGCGAAGGTTCTGAGCCTGAGCATGTCCTTGGCTGCCGTAGCCCAGGATGGCGATCGTTTTGTTTTTCAAGAGCGAAAGGTCGGCGTCGGCGTCGTAATAAATGGTGACTGGCATGATGGTTTGTTGTGTCCGTGATAGTTGTTATTGGTGGGACAAATCTCAAATCTCAGATGGCAAATGGCAGCAGTACTCAAGTCTCAAATCATTCATTCGGAGTGACTTCGTGATCGCGTTGTAGGGCGATACGTCCGGTGCGGACCATTTCGAGAATACCGAATGGCCTCATCAGTTCGATAAACGATTCCAGCTTGCTCTCTTGGCCGGAGATTTCGACCATGACGTGGGTCGCGCTAACATCCACGATTCGGCCGCGAAAAATCTCGACTAACTCCTTGATCTCGGCGCGACGGTCGTTGGCCGTGCTGACTTTCATCAACATCAGGTCGCGTTCGACATACTTCTGGTCCGAGAAGTCGATGACTTTCACGACCGTGATGATCTTTTCCAACTGCTTGCGGACTTGGTCCAGCACCCGATCGTCACCGGCCACGACAAACGTGATGCGGGAATATTCGGAGTTTTCCGTCTCGCCAACGGCGAGACTTTCAATGTTGAACGCGCGCGACGCCAACATCCCGGAAATGTGAGCCAACACACCCGGCTGATTCATCACCAGTGCCGAAAGAACATGCTTCATTTCGTAAAATCCCGATGGGCCATGCTGGCCGGAAAAAGGGTCGGCAGTCTAGGGCTGCCTCGGCAAATTCTCAACAATGCGACTTTTCGTGCCAGTGAAGCCTAATGAACGAGGCATTCGGTAGGGCGTCGCGAATGTTGCGAGCCAGTCCGTTGCCGAAAAGTCTCTCAAACGCTTCGTCGTCTGCTTGCTTGCAGAAAGGCTTAACGCAGGAGTTCTCTCCATATTCAGGGCTTGATGCAGCCTGTCCACTGCATCGGTTCGTGGTGATCATGGCAACATCGCAGCAGCCGAATGAAACAAACGTCGCCAATCAACGACTACTGATCCCGGCTCAAGTCCCGACCTCGCTCTGCCGGTCACTGCTTTGCTCAACTTGAGACATCGCGTAGAGTGGACTCGTGACGACACACGCACCGAGCGAGATGAATCGAGATGCCGACTCCGCTGCTGGACCGTGAGGAATACATTGAACAGGCGCATTTCTTCCGCGTCTTCGGCGAGCGATTGCGAGACAACAGTCCGTCACAGGAAATACTCAGAACGGTCCAGGAAGAGATTCTCAGCACGACCAAGCTGCCGATGGCGATCGACTTTCTGCGCAGCGAAATCCTGCACACCGGCCGAATGAGCGATGCGATGGCTCGGCTAGAGCATTATTTCTCGCCGTTCCAAGCGTTTTTGATGCGGCAAGCGGAGCAGGACGAGAAGTCGCAGTTTGATCAGTATCTGGCCTTGGAAATCCTGCACACCGAGGCGGCGTATCGGGCGAATTCAGCGACTCCGCAGGGGCTGTTCATCTTTCAGTTCGAGTGCTTGGCTCGAAACCGGCTGGGCTACACCGATGGCTTGGCAGCGATCTCGGGCGATCCGTTGTTCGACGAAACGTGGCGCGCCTGGTTCGCAATTCTGCGGCGAGAATTAGGCATGACGGACTTTGCCGAGTTGCTGTTCCTGCGCTCGGAGTTCCTTGTGGAAGAACGCCGCCGCGCGACGGGCGACTCCGAATTCAATGTCACATACCCGCTGTTGTTCGGCACGCGCGAAGGGCGCATTGCGAAGGCTCATCGCAAAAAAGACCCGCTGTATATGTTCGCCGCGCTACAGCGCCAGTTGAATTACCCCGCCGTGCCGCGGAGACTACCGAAGTCCGATCAGCCGGTGATTCCGCCGGTCCTCGAACAGCGGCTGCAGCGACTCGAACAATCGATCAAAATCATCCAGATGGAACTCAAAGGTGGCGTGGATTTGTCGCAATTCTTCGCCAAGCCAGACAACTTAGGCGATGTGTCGCCTCTCTAACTCGACGCGTTTGCGAGGGCGAGCGGGAGAAATAAAAGGTAGGGGAAACACTATGCTCAATTTCGCTGAAATCTTTGAAACCGGTTTGCAATACTCCGGCTTTCTCGCCAAGTACGGGACAGCGGATCAACAACAGCGTTGGGAGGGAGTTCATCGCAGCGTGCGATTGAGCGACAGTCAGCGGCAGTTGCTGTGTTCATTCACGCGGCGGATGCCAGTCATTGTGCTGACCGGTGCGTGGTGCGGCGACTGTGTCAATCAATGTCCGATCTTCGACCACTTCGCTGCAGCAACGAGTTGTCTCGACATTCGGTACTTCGATCGCGATGCGAATCCTGATCTCGCGGCCGAGATGTCGGTCTGCGGAGCGGCTCGTGTACCGGTGGTGTTGTTTCTGAGCGAGGATTGGTTCCGCTGCGGCTTGTACGGCGATCGAACGTTGGCGAAGTATCGACAGATGGCCGCCGATTTCTCCGGGGCCGCGTGCCCAACGGGATTCGGTTCGCCTCAAAGTTTGCTCGATTCCGTTGTTCAAGAATGGTTGAATGAATTCGAGCGAGTGCAGTTGATCCTGCGAACTTCCGCGCGGCTGCGGAAGTTGCATGGAGACTGAATTGGGACACTGATCGCTACTGATCAGCGTTAGAGGTAGTTTCAAACCGTACCGCGACCGTCGGGGAGTGGCCGAAAGCATTGAACACAGGCCGCTCCCTCACGGTCGCGATTACGGTGATCTCACGAACATTTGGGCTTGGAAACTACCGCTAGTGGCCCACCAACTTGATCTTGTTAGGTTTTGTTT
>JANMIF010000405.1:0-25779 GCA_031375695.1 Planctomyces sp. | reverse complement strand
CCGTGGTGATCACGTTGTTGACGGTTGCCGCCGCGATCGTCGCCGTCGCCGTTAACGGCGGTAAGCCACCGCACCAAGTGGATCATGTGACGATGCCAGCAGCGTTTTGGATCAGCACGGTTTTGCTGGTGTTTGGCAGCTTGACGCTGCAACGAGCTTCGTGGCTGGTGCGCGTGCAACAATTGGAACCGTTTCGGCGGTCGCTCGTGCTGGCGATGTCGGTCGGAACGTTGTTCGTCGGCGTGCAGACAGTCGGGTTGTGGCGGATCGCGAATAATCAAAATCCCGAGGTGGCTCAAACTGGCGCGAATGCTTTTGTAGTAATGGTCGCCGCGTTGCACGGAGTTCACTTCGTGGTGGCCTGGTTGTTCGTGGTGTGGGTCACGGTCAACGCCTTTGCCGATCGCTACGACCACGAGAATTTCTGGAGCGTGTTGTTCTGTGCCTGGTTCTGGCATGTGCTGGGAATTGTTTGGCTGTTGATTCTGACATTGTTCGCGGCTGGCGCGTTGGTCGGCATCGAATCGGGAGCGATCCCCGATCCACAGTCGCTGTGACTCATTAATCCGCCGCGTGAGCGAGGGCTGCACCGGTTCGTCGATTCTACGTCTTAACGAGTGTTCGCCCTTGCTCACGCGTCGGGTTGGTGTTACGGTCAAGTCAGCGCAAAAAAAAACCCGGCCGGAGACCGGCCGAGTTCATTGCTTGGGACTGAATCAGTATCAGGTGTGTCGGGGAACCGACTGCCGCGGAGCCTTCCCTGGCGCCATTCACATAGCTCCGGCGGTGGGCTCCCCCGACTCTGTAAAGTTACACGAGTTGCTTCTTGCGACCCACCAGAGTTCGAACTCGTTCCGCCAACAATGCCACATCGAAGGGCTTGCGGAACGTTTCGTTGAAGATCGTGCGGTCAAAACCGCTGGCGTTGTCTTCATCGCTGAGCAGGCCAATTAAGACCGTCTCGGCGTACTCTGCGTTTTTGCGCAGGTTTCCAGCAATCATCAAGGCGTCGCTGCGGCCCATTGAGAAGTCAATGACAACGCAATCGGGATGCAGACTTTCCGCCTGGATGCCAGCCTCGAATCCGCTTTGAGCCGTCTCGAGTTTGAACTCATCTGAGCCCATCATCTCGTTCAGGCTGGCGCGGATCACGGGGTCGGTTCCGACAATCAAGACCTTCCCCATCGCTTCGTCTTCGAGCTCGCCCAACGGCATACCATGCTCTTTGAGGAATCGAATGAGGTGTTCACGCGGAATGCGTCGATCTTGCGAGCCGGGGATCCGGTAGCCACGAAGGCGTCCCGAATCGAACCACTTGCTGACCGTGCGAGGTGCAACTTTACAGATTTTCGCGACCTGACCAGTCGTGAAGATCGTTTTCATCGCGGGCTCCAATCACTTACTCTGTGCTCGACGGAAGCTTGGCTTCCAAAGAGCACCCCCCTTGAATCGATGGTGGTCGGCTATCCTAGCCACTTGGTCCTAGGTCGAAACCACCGCGGTACTTGGGTTTGGGCTGTCTCAGGGCTTGTTCCAGAGGCAATGGCTCCGCCACCACCAGTACGACTGAACGCAGGAATCTACTCTGACTCCGTTCCGATCCTGCTGAAAACTCCCTTACGACATCCAGGAGGCAGGTAGCCTACGCCACCAGACCGTAATCGCCTACGGCTGGTCGCGGTGGGATAGAAATCCCAAGCAACTCGCCCCCCGTGTGTCGGCATTCGTTTCAGTAGCTTTGTGACAATCGCTTCACTCAGCTCTTTGAATCGTTCCGTCGCCAACTGTCTGGACACTATCTTCGACACGCCGACACCACATCCTTTAAGTCCTTTAGATACTTCGACCAGCGAACCGCTGTGATGTGCATGATCGCTGGGCGCGACCCTCTGATGCTGACCGAAACGACCCCGCGAACCGAGACCTTGGGCAAACTATGCGGCCTCTGTACACCCCTTACAACTGGAACCCTGGCAAACTGCTAAGTCCGGGAAGTCCGAGTAAGCTTTTCCGACACCGAAACGGGTTCCGGTTTTTCGTGTCGTGATTTGTTTTCAGATTCTGCCGATTTGCGGAGACCGTCCGATTCCCCTCGACTTGCCCGATCATTTGCGAAAAACACGAGGTGCCTGATTTTCCAATTTGACAGAACAACGCGAGCCCAGATTTGCGACACCAATCATGAAATTTCAAGACCTGGCACCTGATCGATTGCTGAATTCGGATAGCGTGCCGATCTCCCGCGCGGAGCTGTGGGTGATCGTCATTGTGACGTTGCTTGCCGGCACACTCCGGTTTGCGTTTCCGAGCGGGATGGCGATCGAGCACTTCGACGAAGGGGTCTACGCCTCCAATCTGTTGTTTCCCGACGCGGGCTTTCAATATCCCGACCGCCACCTGTATGCCCCATCGCTGGTCCCCGCACTGATCGAGTGGTCGATCATCGCTTTCGGCGACAAGGGAATCGCTCCGATGTTGCCGTCACTTCTCTTCGGCACGCTGACCATTCCGTTGATCTGGTGGGTCGGTCGCCAATGGTTCGGGCCGTTCGCCGGAATCGCCGCCGCGACGCTACTCAGCTTCAGCGATTTCCACATCGCCTTCAGTCGCAGCGCGCTGACCGACGTCCCACTTTGTTTCTGGCTGTTGCTTGCCGTGTACTTGTTCGAGCGTGCCTTTCGCGATCTCTCAAGGCCCGCCGCCATCGCTGCCGGAGTCATCACTGGTCTGGCTTGGTGGACCAAGTACAACGGCTGGCTCCCGCTCGCGATCAGCCTCAGCGGTCTCATGGCCTGGTCGTTATTCGCCCGACGCGACGAACGCCAATTCCTCCGTCGCTTGTCTCTTTGGGCCATTTCTGCCGCGACCGCAATCGCAATCTGGTCGCCATACTTGTTAACCCTTCCGCACGGCTATGCCGAAGTCGCCCGAAACCACAGCCAATATCTCGTGGGTTTTTCCGGCTGGACGACCGGATTGAATCGCCAACTCAAAGCAATGATGTCATTCAATAGTCCAGTGAGTTGGTGTGGGCTAGCGGTCCTCGTTGTGGGATGGCAATTGTTTGATCGCGAATCGACGATGCTTCGCCGATTGATCGCGAACAAAGTCCGTTCGATTGCCGTCTCGGTTGTGGCGTTGGCTCTGTCGGCAATCGCGTTGGTCGGAATGTTGATTACCACCAATCAACTGTTGTGGGTGACGGCGTCTTATGATCTGTTGGTAATGCTGGTGATCGCTGCATCCAGCCTGAGCCTGACCGCTGTCGACGCCGTCGGTCGTTGGATTCAGCGTCGACGGCCACAAGCATCGGACGTGATTAGTAACGCCGATCTTTGTTCACAACTCTTGCACTCGTACTTCCGGCAATCCGACTGGTTGGCTGCCGCTTGGATTGCGGGACTGACGTTGAGCGTTCCGCTTTACCGATCGTATCCACGACTGGCGCTGCCTTGGTTGGTGAGCATCATTCTCTTCTTAAGCTCATTCTGGGACGCTCGCTCGCATTTCGAAATCGACAAGCTGAAATCGACGTTCCGCACAAGCCGAATGGTTTTTCTGGGCATTACCACGAGCCTACTGTTGTGCGTACGGTGGTCGCCCGTGAGCGATTCCTTTCAATTCCGCTGCTGGGAAACGCGGAGTAAGTTTCGTGAGATCGCACGCGACGTGACTCGCGACACTCTGAAAGCCGCCCGGGCCGGAAATCAACGGGCGATTCAAAACACGCAGGCTGTGCTCTACGTCTATGCCGAGCCGGGCCTCTTCTTTCACTTGCCGGCTGATCGCGTTGCCGTGCAGCCAGCCGGGAATCTCAACTTCGTGGACATCGAGGCAACGCATAAGTTGCCGACATTTTTGGTCACCGGCCCGCACGCTCAGCGCAGCCAAACGTTCGCGGACGAGTTCGCCAGCCGAGCCGATCATTTCGAGTTGGTCGCCAGCTATCCGTATGACGCGAGCGACTTCGTGAGGCTGGATGAAGTCAGCGCGTCGCAGTTGCGTACTCGACGTGAGCCGCTGGCGATTCACCTCTACCGAGTTCATCCGTCACGCGCGGCGGAGTGATTTGTTTCACGTGAAACAAGCGGCAGTGATTTGTGATTCTGGCCGATCGCCGTGAGCCGTGATCTCTTTCCTTTGATTTCAGAACCGTAGGAATTGGATATGTGCTTCCAGCTAACAGCCATCGGTCAGCCGCCTCGCCATTCGATTGCTTCGGAAACACGTCTTGCCTCTTTCTCAAATTTCGAGCTATCAGTCCGACTACCAAATTTCCCGGCGAGCCGGAGGTCGTTAGGCCCTGGACATCGATAACAAGTTCGGGGGCTAATGCCCTCCGGTTCGTCTCGGTTGCACTCAATTACGAGGTCACAGTCATGGACGACAATTATCAACAGCCAGTCGGCGATCAGCCCAACAACCAAGATCCTTTCGTCGAATTTCAACAGCCTGTTCAAATCCGTCGCCGTCTCGGTCGCGGCTTGAATGCCCTGATGGGAGACGTCGGCTCCGAGCCGACCGAATTTGATGGTACCGAATCGGCACTGCCTTCGGGCGAGTTACGGCAGATCCCAGTCAACGCCATCGAACGCAATCCGTTTCAGCCACGAACCGAGTTTGAGGAATCGGGTCTGCGTGAACTGAGCGACAGCATTCAACAACATGGCGTGTTGCAGCCTTTGCTCGTCCGAGCCTTGGACAACGGCGGCTGGCAATTAATCGCGGGTGAGCGGCGTTGGTTGGCGTCCAAGCAAGCGGGACTGTCGACCGTCCCGTGCCGAGTTTTCGACCTCATCGATCAACAAGTCTGCGAAGTCGCCCTTGAAGAAAATCTGAAACGCAAGGATCTAAACGTTCTGGAAAAGGCGACTGCATTCCAAGATTACTTGCAACGGTTCGGCAGCTCGGTTGAGGAATTGTCGAAGCAACTCAGCCTGGACCGTTCGACGATTGCGAACATGCTGCGGCTGCTCGAACTTCCCGAAGCGATACGCCAAGCTCTGCGGGCGGAGAAGATTTCCGCTGGCCATGCACGAGCCTTATTGTCGTTGACCGAACCCGATCAGCTCGCGTTGTGTGAACGGATTCAAAAAGAATCGCTGTCCGTCCGGGCTACGGAAGCGGCGGTCCGCCAACAACTTGCCGCCGCAAAACCCGATGACGGAACGGTCTCGTTCGCCGAAGCTCAAAAGAAGTCGAAGCCCGAACCGACACAGCACGTCTTGTCATTGCAGAGTCAGCTTCGCGACATGCTCGGTGCCCCAGTCGAGATCAAGCTGAAAGGGAAAGATTCCGGCCAAATCGTGATCACGTTCGGAAACAACGACGATTTCGAGCGGGTGCTGCGAGTTATCCGCCGCGCCGCCTAGGTCGTCAATGTCACGACGGGGAGCTTCTAGCCGCATTGGTTTCACGTGAAACAACTCGTTGACGGTCTCGTCGGTCAGTCGTAGACTGCCGCCCCGATCGTCCGATTCGCGGGGTGTAGCTCAGCCTGGCTAGAGCGCTTGGTTTGGGACCAAGAAGTCGCAGGTTCAAATCCTGTCACCCCGATTACGTTTGGCTTAGTGTTCGTGAAGATGTTTCGAGGCAAGTTCGGCTGGATGATCGCCTTGCCGTTTGCCGTCAACCTTTTGGCGATCCTGGTCTCCACCCCGATCCAATTCAGGATGCGGAATCTAATACAGATCGCAAAAATACCTGCGCTTTGTCCCGCTCGGCTCGTCACGCTGAGCGGTGACGGCTACGTAGCCACCACGCTCACGCGTGATGAGCTGAACGCTTCACGACGCGCGGAAGTTTTCCGTGATCGGGATAACGGATGTTGCCGTGGACATCGTGATTGTCCGGAGCACGATCATTTGGTTGGCCGTGGCGATCTGGCCCCCATTACCGCTGGGTGACTCTGGCCCCCAGATCCCATATTTCGTCTGGGTCTCGCTGGCGACGGTGTTGCAACAGAGTATCACATGGAACAATCGGTGAAGCCGCCGTTTTTCGATAGAGAGACAACTCGGAGGATGACCGATGGCGAGTAATCAACCTGATGCCCAGCAAACACGAGTCGCCGTCGTACAGACGGCTCCTGTTTTGCTCGATACGCCCAAATCGCTCCAGAAGCTCTCTGACCTCACGTCGGATGCTGCCAGGCAGGGAGCGGAGCTGTTGGTTTTTCCCGAAGCGTTCATCGGCGGTTACTACAAGGGGCACGACTTCGGTGTCAGCATGGGTCTCCGTTCCCCGGAAGGACGTGACGAGTTCCGTCGCCTGTTTGAGAATGCCATCGACGTTCCCGGCAAGGACACGGAATTCATTGGCCAGATCGCCAAAGATCATGCCGTTCACCTTGTTGTGGGCGTGATCGAGCGAGACGGCGGTACGCTCTACTGCACGGCACTGATCTTAGGCCCAAAGGAAACCTGCTCGGCAAGCATCGCAAGTTGATGCCAACTGCGATGGAGCGAGTGATCTGGGGCAGTGGAGATGGCTCGACGCTTCCGGTCGTGGAAACGAAGCTCGGCAGAATTGGCTCGGTGATCTGCTGGGAGAATTATATGCCGTTGCTGAGGACGGCGATGTATGCCAAAGGGATCGAACTGTACTGTGCCATCACGGTCGATGATCGGGATACGTGGTTGCCCACGGTGACACATATTGCCCTTGAAGGCCGCTGCTTCGTGCTATCGGCCTGTCAGTTTCTCCAGCGCAGCGATCTTCCTTCCGGCTATCCTACGGAACGGTTCCCGACATCCCAAGACGTTCTGATCCGTGGTGGAAGCTGCATCATCGGCCCACTGGGGCAACTCTTGGCCGGGCCGAAGTACAGTGAAGAGTGCATTCTGACAGCCGACATCGACCGAAGCGAAATCATCAAAGCCAAGTTCGACTTCGATGTGGTGGGGCATTATTCCCGGCCCGAAGTGTTCCGGCTGGAAGTTAACGAGCAGCCTATGAAATCGGTCACGTTTCGGTAGTTCGAGAATGCTTTCCATGTTGTTTAACGAATTCATAATCCCAGTGTTTTCATTCGCCATAGAAACATGGTCAGTAAGAGTCTCGCCTGCACAATGCTCGCCTTTTTCATTCGGGGCGTTCATGTGAGGGCTTCGTTCCGACGCTTGAAAGCGGTCACTGCAAATGTCGGCCGTACGGTTCGGCGCTGACTTTCGTCTCGATCGTCAGATCTTGCTAGAAACGATCAAAGTGACGGAGCATTATGAACTTGTAGGCTGGGGAGACATTGGCCATTGTGCCACTCAACACGGCGCTTCCGAGCTGCTGCAACAAGTGCGAGTTGAGATGCCTAACTGTCGGTGGGATCGCCGAGAAATGAAGTTGATATGAGGCAATCAGCCCAAAAATATCCCGAAGTGTGCGCGATGGCGAGCGTTCCATCACGCTGTGACGTACAGGTCTTTTGGAGCAATCGTCGTTGTTGAGGTTTCGGATTAGTGGTTCGGCGCAAATCTCTCTGATCGGGAAAAGCCGTCTGATTCGCGAAGGTTTTCCGGAGACAGCATAAACTGCCGAGAGTTTGTGTTGTTTTGTGATTCGCTTGCCAACTTGCCGCGAACGGCCAAAACTGCCGCAAAGTTCTTGACCCGGTGTCACCATCAGACGATCCTTACTGTGATACGACAATTCGCCTCCAGGCGTTAGTCCACGATTATGCGAAATCAAAACTGGGGCTAGCGGTCCGGCGACTGATTCGACACAAGAATTCTGATGGGGACGCAACGATGTGGACAAAGCCAAGCAAGTGGAATGTCGCGGCGCGTTGCGCGATGCGACGTTGGTCGGGAGTTGGGATCGCAACGGCTTTGTCGGCGGGATTGATACTGACGCCCGCGCGGGCTGATCCGAAACCGGTGAGCGATGTCAAAGCTCGGATCGAACGGCATTTGGCGTTCGGTGAGTTCGGCCGAGCGGTCGATACCGCCCAAGCGGTCGGCGATCCGCAGACTCGCGATCAACTCTTCCAAATGGTGGCCGAGGCGCAGATGCGAGCCGGTGATCAGTCGGGGTCGCTGGGGACCACGCGACGAATCGACGGAACAGAACAACGATCCGCAGCACAATCTCAGCGTGCGAGACAGCAACAGATGGGTGGTGGCGCGCCCGCCGACTTCCAATCATTGATCCGTTTGATTGAGTCCGAAACCACAGGTCCGTGGTCGAGTCAGGGTGGCGATGGTGGCACGATCACAGAGTATCAGAACGGTGTCGCCGTCGATCCGAATGGGTTGCTATTGCAGCTCAAGAAAGAAGAGCACACCGGCCGGTTGAAGGCACTCGGTGTCGCGGCTCGCAAAGCCGACTTGAATGCCGACGTCGCGAAAGCAGCGGCGGTGCGGTTTGTCTCGCTGACTCGATTGGAACGAGAAACGTCCAAGCGATTGACCGAGGGACGATCGATTGTCGAGACGATGAAAAATCTTGGCGGTCTGACGCAGATCAAGTTCGTGGTGCTCGATCAAGAGAATCACGATGTGTTGCTCGGTGGGCCGGCCGAAGCTTGGAAGTATGACGCCAACGGTAACCCGATCGGTTCGGAAAGCGGTCGGCCGACGTTGCAATTGGATGATCTCGTCACCGTCATGCGAACGTTTTCAAAGGACGGGCAGCAGAACTTCGGTTGCTCGTTCAATCCGCGTCAGGAAGGGTTGCAGCAACTGCAAGCTTACGTCGAACAATCGAAGTCGCGCGGTCCCCTGTCCGCCGGTGCCGCAGTGACAAATTGGGTCAAGCAATTGCAAAGCAAGCTTGGCCAGCAAGACATCGAACTCTGGGGCGTGCCACGCGATTCTCGCGTGGCGCGAGTCGTCACCGAAGCGGATTATCGGCTGAAGATGATCGGCATCGGCAAGCTCGAAGGGGGCCCGCAAGTCCCCAGCATCTTTGAGTTGATGTCGGTTGAAGATCAGAAGTCCGGCAAGCTCGATGCGCTCCGCTGGTGGCTGACGATGAAGTACGACGCGATCCTGCACAGCCCGGATCACAACGTCTTCGAGATTCAAGGCCCGTCGGTACAGTGTTTGTCCGAGAATCAATTTCTCACAGCCAAAGGTGAACGAGTTGGCACAGGCAAAGCGGACGCAACAAATCAACAATTTGCCGCCAACTTCACGCGGCATTACACCGATCTCGCACAGCGCGACATCGCGTTCGCCGACTTACAAAACGTGTTCGACCTTGCGCTGGTTTCCGCACTGTTGCGTAGCGAAGGAGCCGCGAATCGCATCGGCTGGGACTTCGGATCGTTCGCCGCAGACGGTCTGTATCAGCCGGCGAAATACGCGCCGCCAACCGAAGTTGAGTCGGTTGCAAATCACCGTGTCTATCGCGGCAAAGATATCGTGGTGCAAGTGGCGGGCGGCGTACGCGGCGATCTGATGACCGTGGTAAAAGACAAGCAGATCGTGAAATCATCGCCGTCGCTGCAACACATGACCGCTCAGTCGAAGCCCAGTAAATTGCCGGTTGGCCGTTGGTGGTGGGACGCGAAGTAGACTGTGAGCGGGTTTGTGTTTCACGTGGAATGTGACACCGCTGCCTTGGACACGACCGGCCCGCGCGCGGCAATCGCAGCGTTGATCCGTGAGATCTGAAGTTCCGTCAGCGACCACGTCATGGCTTCGGCGTTCTCGCGAATTTGATCGGCACGTTTCGCACCGCATAATGCCACCGTAATACCGTGTCGCTGGATCGTCCAGTTGAGCACGATCTGCGAAACCGGTTGGCCGATCTCGACGGACATTGCGCGCACCACATCGAGAAAGTCCTGGTTCTTCTGCCATTCGTCGCCGTTGAACATCGGGTACTTGCGGCGTCCGTCTTTCGGATCGAAGACGTGTTCGCGAGCCAGGTGTCCCGCCAACAAACCTTTCATCAAGGGCCAGTACACGACGACCGAAACCCCGTTCGCCACGCACCACGGAAGTTGCGAGCATTCGATCTCGCGCTGCAGCATGTTGAAGTGTGGCTGATATGCGGTCAGCGGGCAGACGTGATGAAATCGCACCAGTTGATCGGTCGATGCGTTCGAGAGTCCAGCACTCAAAATCTTCCCTTGCTCGATCAGTTTCACGAACGCGCCGGCGGACTCTTCGATCGGCACTTCGGGGTCGGGAGCGTGCAAGTAATGCAAGTCGATCCGATCGGTATTGAGCCGCTGCAAACTTTCGTCGCACTGTTGAATGAGCACTTCCGGACGGCCGCATTTGGCTTGTTGCCGATCAATCCAAAAGATGCCCCCTTTCGACGCCAGCACAATCTCGCGTCGATGATCGCCGAGCACTCGGCCGAGCATCCGTTCGCTCTCGCCATCGAAGCCGTAGCTGTACGCGGTGTCGAAGAAATTGATCCCCGCATCAAACGCCGCTTGGATCGTCGCCAAGCTATCGGCTTCATGAACGTCAATGCTCGTGATCCCGGCAATCGGCCAACAACCCATGCCCAACGGCGTGACGTGCAAATCGGTTTGTCCAAGTCGGCGCATCGTCGAACTCATAAGTAATCCGAAGCGTGAGCGAGGGCGAGCGTTTCACAAGTCGAGAAATACTGACTGCAGAGTCTTATAGAGCGCTCGTCCTCGCTCACGCTTCGGGTTACTTACGCCACAACCTTTTGAAACCGCGCGACGGCCTCTTCGACTTTTTCGCGACTGTTGAACGCCGACAATCGGAAGTAGCCTTCGCCCGCAGCGCCGAAGCCGCTGCCGGGAGTACCGACGAGATGAGCTTTCGATATCAGCAGGTCGAAGAAGTCCCAGCTCGACAAGTTGCGCGGGGTCTTGAGCCAAACGTACGGCGCGTTGACTCCGCCGTGAACTTCGATGCCGGCACCTTGCAGACCGGAGCGAATCAGGCTCGCGTTTGTCAGATAGAAGTTGATCATGTCGCGAATTTGTTGCTTGCCTGCGGGTGAGTAAATCGCGGCGGCAGCCTTCTGCACTGGGTACGAAACTCCATTGAACTTCGTGCTTTGGCGACGGTTCCACAACGCATGAATATCGACGCTCTCGCCGGACGATGTTTTGCCCTTCAGGGCCTTCGGAACGACAGTGAACGCACAGCGAGTCCCCGTGAAGCCGGCCGTCTTGCTGAAGCTGCGGAACTCGATCGCGATTTCTTTCGCGCCCGGAATTTCAAAGATCGAATGCGGCACGGACGGGTCGGTGATGTACGCCTCGTAAGCGGCGTCGTACAGGATCGTGGCGTCGTTGGCTTTCGCGTATTCGACCCAGCGAGTCAGTGCCTCGCGGCTGATCACGGTTCCCGTCGGGTTGTTCGGGAAGCAGAGATAAATCAGATCGACCTTCCGATCGGGAAGCGCCGGCGTGAAGTTGTTGGCGGCAGACATTGGGATGTAAACCAAACCGCCGTAGCGGCCGGAGTCGTCGGCCGGTCCGGTGTGCCCCGCCATCACATTCGTATCGACGTAGACCGGATAGACCGGGTCGGTCACGGCGATGATGTTGTCGCCACCGAAGATGTCGAGGATGTTTCCCGTGTCGCACTTCGATCCGTCCGACACGAAGATTTCGTCGGCCGCAATGTCGGCTCCGCGCGCCTGATAGTCATTCGCGGCGATCGCATTTCTCAAGAAATCATAGCCTTGTTCCGGGCCGTAGCCTTTGAACGAATCGCGCCGCGCCATGTCATCGACCGCTTGATGAAACGCCTCGACGACCGCCGGAACCAGCGGTTCGGTGACATCGCCGATTCCCAGCCGAATGATATTGGCCGACGGATTCTCAGTCGCGAACTTCGCCACGCGGCGGCCAATTTCTGGGAAGAGATATCCTGCTTTGAGTTTCAAATAGTTTTCGTTGATGCGAGCCATGATGTTTGTTCAACGTCTGAAATAGGTGGACGGACCGGCCAGCAATTCCAAACTGGCTTTCACGATTGAGCAGCCAGTTTAGAGCTGCCTTTACGACACGACAATCAACGGAACTATGCGATGACGTCTTTGATCGATACCCAAAGTGCAGATGACACATCAGCCGGGCTGTCGTGAGAGACCGTTTTCAAACATTGCTCAATCGGAAGTTGCGTCACTTTGGCCAGTGCTGCCGCCGCGATCACCGGGGTACGGCTGAGTCCGGCGCTACAGAAAACGAGCGTCGGGATATTCAGCGAAATGAGTTCGGCGAGCGTGTGAATGACAACCTGTAGCAACCATTTTGGATTGCTGCCGTCATCAAACAATGGGAATCGGCAGTAGGTAAAGCTTCTTGGCAATTGCTGCAGAGGTTCGTTGCCGGCCAAGTCGAGTATCGCTTGAATGCCCGTGTCATACAGGATTCGCACGTCGCGAATATCGCCAGCGTGTCCGAGCCATAAGGCGTGATTTGTAATTGGTCTCATGATTCGCCCCTTGTGTTCACGGCCAACTTATCCGTGAGTATGGAGAACTTCGAGTATGAATCGCATCGTAGTTGCGGTCATCCTGTTTGCGGCATACTTCCCCAAGCCATTCGCGCAGGGGGCGGACGGCGAAACAACGAGCTCATCCTATGAACTGGTCGTTTACGGCGGCACATCGGGCGGGATCGTGGCGGCGGTGCAGGCGGCGAAAATGCAGAAGTCGGTCGTGTTGATCGAACCATCGAAGCATCTGGGCGGGCTGACGTCGGGTGGTTTGGGGGCGACCGACATCGGAAACAAAGCGGCGATCGGCGGGTTGTCGCGGACGTTTTATCGGCGAGTCGCTGAGCACTATTCGAAGGACAACGCCTGGACTTGGGAGAAGAAAGAAAACTATCGCAGCAATCGCCAAACGGGTGAGACCGAGATGTGGACGTTCGAGCCACACGTCGCCGAGATGATCTACAAGCAGATGCTCGACGAGGCCAAAGTGCCGGTCGTGATGAACGAGCGGCTTGATTTGAAGAGCGGGGTTGTCAAAGAGAAAGATCGGATCGTCAGCATCAAGATGGAAAGTGGGCGGACGTTTGTCGGGGCGATGTTCATCGACGCGACCTATGAAGGCGACCTGCTGGCGAAGGCGGGGTGTTCGTATCACGTCGGACGCGAGGCGAACAAAACTTACGGTGAGACGCTCAACGGAGTGCAGGTTCAGAACGCGAAGCACCATCAATTCATCAAAGCGGTCGATCCGTTCGTGAAGCCGGGCGATCCGGCCTCCGGGTTGTTGCCACTGATTTCCAAAGAAGGGCCGGGGGAGGAAGGGGCCGAGGATCGACGCGTGCAGGCGTACAACTTGCGGCTCTGCACGACCGATGTTGCCGAGAATCGCAAGCCGTGGCCGAAGCCGGCGGACTATGACGAGAAGCGGTGGGAGTTGCTGTTCCGTAACTGCGAATCGGGGGACTCGCGAATTCCGTGGAACCCGATCTTCATGCCGAATCGGAAGACTGACACGAATAACAACTTTGCGATTAGCACGGACTTTCTCGGTGCGAATTACGATTACCCGGACGGGGACCATGCGACTCGCGAGCGGATTTATCGCGACCACATCAGTTACATCGGCGGCTTGATGTGGTCGCTGGCGAATCATCCGCGAGTTCCCGAAGCGGTGCGATCGCATTTTCAGCGGCTCGGCTTGGCGAGGGATGAGTTCACGGACAATGACAACTGGCCGCATCAATTGTATGTGCGGGAAGCTCGGCGGTTGATATCGGATTACGTGATGACTCAACACAACTGCCAGGGGCGCGTTGTCGCCGAGGATTCCGTTGGGCTGGCGGCCTACACGATGGACTCGCATAACACGCAGCGATACGCAAAAGATGGTCGCGTTTGGAACGAAGGGGATGTGCAAGTCGGCGGCTTCAGTCCATATCCGATTTCGTACCGCTCGATCGTTCCGAAGAAGTCGCAATGCTCGAACCTGCTGGTGCCGGTTTGTTTGGCAGCGTCGCACATTTCCTACGGTTCGATCCGCATGGAACCGGTCTTCATGGTGCTCGGTCAAAGTGCGGCGACCGCTGCGTCGTTCGCGATTGACGCCAAGTCGTCCGTGCAGGATTTGCCGTATGTGAAGCTGCGAGAACGATTGCTCGCCGACGAACAAGTTCTCGACTGGACCGATCCGAAGCGAACATCCGGCATTGATCCGAAAAAACTTCCGGGCCTCGTCGTCGATAACTCGGCCGCGAAGCTGGCGGGCGCTTGGCAAAGCAGCGCGTCCGTTTCCGGATTCGTCGGCACTGACTATCTGCATGACGGCAATACGGCGAAAGGTGAATGCCGTGCCGAATTCACCTTCAAGTTGCCGAAGCCCAGCCGCTATGAAGTCCACATCGCGTACACGCCGAATCCGAATCGCGCGACAAACGTCCCGATTACGATCACAGCGGCGGACGGCGAGAAATTGGTCAAGCTCAACCAAAAGGACGTGACAAAAGAGGGCTTCCGGTCGATCGGCATTTTTCAGTTCGATGCGGCTCAGCCAGTGAAAGTCGTGGTCTCGAACGTAGACACCGACGGGTTTGTGATCGTCGACGCTGTGCAATTGGTATTAGCCAACGACTGAATGGGAAGACTCTCATGTTTCTCGGCATCGAAATTGGCGGGACGAAACTGCAACTTGGGGTCGGCTCCGGTCACGGACCACCACTGATCGCACTCGAACGGCGAGTCATCGATCGTTCGCGCGGAGCTGCCGGCATTCGCGAACAGATTTTGGAAGCGGGCCGAAAGTTGTTCTCCGAGCACCCGATCCAGCGGATCGGATACGGATTCGGCGGACCAGTCAACTCGGTAACCGGTCGCGTCATCACCAGTCATCAAGTTTCTGGCTGGGATGATTTCCCGCTGGTCGATTGGACGCGCGAGGCGTTCGGGGTTCCCGTGCAGCTGGGCAACGATTGCGATGTCGCCGCGTTGGCCGAGGCGACGTGCGGTGCTGGCCGCGGCGTGAGAACGGTGTTTTACATCACGGTCGGAACCGGCATCGGCGGCGGCTTGGTGATTGACGGCCAGTCGCAAGGTGCAGGGCGACTGGCCATTGCCGAAATCGGGCATCTACGTCCCGGCTCGCTCGCGGATGATCCGCATCAAACGGTCGAATCACTCGCTGCCGGACCGGCCATCGAAGCGGCTGCGCGAGCGATCTTGAGGGGCGATGAACGGCATTCGCTGATTCGTGCGGGAGCCTTTCACGCGAGCGACACGCAAGTCAAATGGCCGTTCCCGGGCGGCAACGAGGCTGCCGAAGACGACACCACCGATCTGCTGGCTCGATGTTTCGGCGATGTCGAACAGCTCTCGGCCAAAATGGTCGGGCAAGCCGCTGCGGCTGGAAACCGAATCGCGTTGGCGGCGCTGCATCAAATGCATGTGACACTCGGCTGGGCGATCGCCCAGATGATCACAGTGCTGTCGCCGCATGTGGTTGTGATCGGCGGCGGAGTCTCGCTGATGGGTGAGCGGCTGTTTTTTGAGCCGCTCCGCGAACAAGTCCGCTGCTACGTGTTCCCGCCGCTGGCCGATTCCATCAACATCCTGCCTGCCGAACTGGATGAGGAAGTGGTTGTCTTCGGAGCCATTGCCTTGGCGGCTTCGTAGCCCAAGTCGCCAGGAAATGGAAAATTCATCATCCGCGGCGATGGCCCCGATTGCTGAAAACTTGGACCCTACTTTTCGTCGGCATCGACGGAGTCTACGTCGTTGTCCGAACTCACGGCGATCGTCAAGTTGGCGAGCAGTTCCTGCCCGCGCTGCGATAGTATTTGCAGTTCGCGCACGCAGACGTTCATCGATTTGACCGCTTGCTGAAAGTTGGTGTGAGTGGACGCTTTCAAGGCATCGACCGCAAATTGCTCGGCCGCTTTGCGGAGCTTGCCAACTTTTTTCTGCAACATTTTCAAATAACCGACCGGATCGTCTTGCCGCGTTTCGAGCGCTCGCGAAATGTCGAAGACCGACCGCACAATCGTCATTAACTCGGGGTACTCGTCGATTTCCTCGCCATGCTTGATAAACGTCCGCACCATCCAGGCGTGAGCCAACACTTCGTCGCAACGGTTGACGATGTCCGTCAGCTCGTTCGGCAAGCCAGCGTCGTAAGAATTTGGTGAATCGGTCATGAGGTTTGTTTCGTGGATTCTGTAGCGTCTAACTCGATGATCGGCAGCGGCACTGTGGTTTGAGCGACCGAGTTGGTTTGCACCGTGCCGCAACCCGAACACCCACCGCCGCAACTCCCCGACGATTGTCCTCGCCACCAAGCGACTAATTGGCGCAACAGCACACTTGTCGCCACCGCGACGATCAGCAAAGCCACCAATGTTTGAGGTTCGGAATTCATTTGAGTACCAATCTATCAGAACGGGAATGTTGTGACACGATCTGCCGCGACAGCTGTGATAAACTTCCGGCCCTCTTCCCGGAGTCTTTGACATGACCATCACACGATTGCGATGTCCGTTTGGACTGGCTGTCGGCATTGGCCTGATGCTTTCAGAGTTGTGCGTCGCGCAGCATGACAAGCCTGCGCCCGAAAAACCGAAACCAGCTTGGCCTAAGCCGAAGATCACGATCTCCAAAGAAACGACCTGGGCCACTGAGCCGTTGGGCGCGGACGGATTCATCGACTATTTGGAAGTCGTGAATCGGCGACACAGCAAAGAGGTGACGATCGAAAACAACGCCGCCGTGCTGTTGTATCAAGCAATGGGACCAAGCCCGGAAGAGACGCGGCTGCCGGATCGCTTTTTCCGACGCCTGGGAATTGAGCCGCCGCCGGACGAGGGGATGTATTTTCAGCCGTCGGTGGATTTGGGAAACGCGATTCTCATTGCTTCGGAGCGGCCTTGGAAGACCACCGAATTCCCGGATGTCGCGGAGTGGCTGCGGGAAAACGAATCGGTGTTGCTCACGGCGACTGAAGCCACCGAGCGGTCGCGTTACTTTTCACCGCTCGTCTCAACCGATGCCAAACCGGATGGCGGCATGATCGAGGTGTTGTTGCCGGGCGTGCAAATGTCACGCGATGTCGCTCGCGCGCTGGCGGCGCGAGCCATGAAGAATCTCGCCGAAGGACGTCAGTTGGATGCCTGGCGCGACCTGTTGGCAGTTCATCGGTTGGGCCGCTTGATCGGTCAAGGGCCGATGTTGATCGAGTATCTGGTCGGATTGGCGGTCGAATCGATGGCCATTCACTGTGAACTGGAATTCCTGTCGGAGACGAAGCCGTCCGCGAAGTTGCTGGCCATGTACCGCAAGCAATTGGATCGCCTGCCGGCACGAGCCAGCATCACTGACAAGTTTGACATCGCCGAGCGAGTGTCGTTCTTGGACACGGCCCACCGATTGGCTCGCGGCCAAATGACGTTGCGATCGATTGCGTTGAACCTGCAAGGGGAGGCTGACGAGAACTCGCTGGTGCAGAAGCTGGGCGAAGATTTGATTTTGCAATCGGCCGATTGGAATGAACTTTTGAAATCGGCCAACGCTTGGTACGACCGGATCGTCGATGCCTATAGCCAACCCGACTATCGCGAGCGGCTCAAGTCCTTGAAGCAGCTCGATCAAGACATCAAGGAGCTTGTCGCAAAACGTCGCAGCCGGAAAGGTTTGCCGGCACTGTTGGGCAGCAAGCCGGCGGTGACTCAAGCCCTGTCAGACGACCTGATCTCGCAGCTGCTTCCGGGCTTCACCCAAGTGAGTTCCGCCGAAGGCCGCGCGATTCAACGCATGAGAAATTTGGAAGTCGCGTTCGCGTTGGCACTCTGGCGCACCGAGCACGAGGCGTATCCCGATTCGCTCGACCAACTCGCGCCAAAGTACCTCGTGAGGGTGCCGACCGACCTGTTTAATGGCGATCCGCTACGCTACGCGCGGACGGCGGAAGGCTATCTGCTTTACAGCGTCGGCCCCAACGCAGCCGATGACAATGGCCGCGACGACCAAACGGCTGACGACATCGTGGTCCGAATGCCGATGCGCACGCATGGCCAATGAACCACCTACCCCTGGCTTTTCAGGAGACTTCCATGCCGACCAACTTTACTCGTCGAGAATTCCTCAAAGAGACTGTGCTCACGACCGCTGCCGGTTGGTCGTTGTCGCTCAGCCAAGCACTTAACGCTGCCGAAACAAATGCGGGTGGATTGCACATTGCTCCGTTCAAGTTTGATGTCACACCACCGATTGGACATTCGTGTTGCGGTGGCTGGATCAAGCCGATTGAGGTCGTGGACGATGCGCTCGAAGCTATCGGTGTCGTGCTGCTCGGAGCGGGCAAGCCGATCGTGCTGTGTGCGGTCGATTGGACGGGGCTGTTGAATGAGGCTCACGTCGAATGGCGGACGGCGTTGGCTCAGGCAGCAGGGACGACGGCCGATCGCGTCGCCGTGCATTGCGTGCATCAGCACAACGCGCCGTTCGCATGTCTCGAAGCCGAACGGATTGTCGCTGCCGAGGGAGACTTGCCGCATGTGGTGGATCTCGATTTCTTCAAACGCTGCCTGGATGCCGGCCGAGCCGCAATTGAGCAGGGAATCAAGCGAGCGACTCCGGTGACGCACATCGGTTGGGGCCAGGGGAAGGTCGAAGGAGTCGCGTCGAACCGTCGAGTTCATCGCGACGAAAACGGCAAAGTGCTGGCGATGCGTGGCAGTGCTTGTGTCGATCCAAAACTGATCGCGTTGCCGGACGGACTGATCGACCCGTTCTTGAAGACGGTCGCGTTCTTCGACGGCGAGAAGAAACTAGCCTCACGGCATTACTACGCGACGCACCCGATGAGCTACTACGCCGACGGCCGAGCCACCAGCGACTTCGCCGGACTCGCTCGCAAGCAGCGGCAGCAGGACGAGCCAGATTGCTTGCACGTGTATTTCACCGGCTGCGCGGGGAACGTCTCGGCCGGCAAGTACAACGACGGCTCGAAGCCCGTGCGGTCGATCCTGACGAAGCGCGTCTACAACGGCATCGTCGCGTCAGAAGCGAAACTCGAACGAGCCGAAGTGAAGTCTGAAAAGCTCGCCTGGAAGACCGCTGAAATTCTGCCTCCTCCTCGTTCATCGCTGCACGCCGAGATGATCGCTCAGCAAATCGCGACGAAGACCAACGCCGTCGTGAACCGCAACCGTCCGTCGTACATGCTCTCGTGGCTGCATCGCGTCGAGAAACGCATCCCGATCGTGCTCAGCTCGCTGCACCTGGGCGGCGTGAAGCTGCTGCATCTCCCCGCCGAGTCATTCATCGAATACCAACTCCGCGCCCAGAGCATTGCGAAAGACAATTTCGTATGCACTGCTGCTTACGGCGACGGTGGCCCGTGGTACATCCCGGTCAAAGAGGAATACCCCAACGGCGGCTACGAAGTCAGCGTCGCCTTCTGCGAACCGGAGATCGACGACGTGCTAACCGAAGGGATGAGGCGAATCCTGCCGAGCTAACCTGGAGTGCTGCGTCGAGCCGCAGCACTCCAAGGAAGTCTATCGCCCTACTTCAGCCAGTATTCGAGGAACGCGAGTTCCAACTCCAACGCTTCGGCCGTGGGGATGTGGCCGTTGCGAGCGGTCATTGCCACGCGCTGCTTGTGCCCCAACAGTTCATTCACCGCGACCAGGTGATTGAGCGCTTGCCAGTTGCGTGGCGGGTCTTCGGTACCGCCGGAGACCAGCACCGGACGCGGTGCCATCAGCGCATGGAAATCGACGAGGTCTTCACCTGCGTCGATCAACTCCTTGTACAAGCCGGTGCGAGGATTCTCGGCCGAAGGGATGCCCGGCTTCCGCTGCGTCTTCGGGTCGAAGCCCAGATACCACGGCTCCCAGTAATTCACGTTGGCGTTCTTCTCGTAAAACACGATCCCCGGATCGGACCAGACGGCGCAGGCGAACTTGTCGTACAGACACGACGAGAACATTGACCACTTGCCGCCGTATGACAACCCGACGATCCCGATGCGCAGCGGATCGACTTCTGGCATCTGAGCCAACGCGGTGTGGCAATTCGCTGACGTGTAAGCCAATAGCGTGAGCGGCTGACGGCGTTGTTCAACGCCCGCCTCGACCAGCAACTGCCGCGTGTCGAGTCCGATCTTTTCGACCGAACCGGGCGTACCGATCGACAGCGTCACGAATCCGCGCTTCACCAGTTGCAGTCCGTAATCGTGAGTCCCGCGTCCCTTTCCTTGCGGACCTTCGCCGATGCTCGTCAGCGGTTCGTAGAACGGCACGAGCACCGCAGGGAACGGTCCCTTGCCCGGAGGCATCAGCAAGTATCCGTCTGCCAGTTTCCCATCGGGCGAGATTTGCACATGCACATGATGTTGGATGTAGCCGTCTTTCTCGACGGTTTCCAATCGCTTCACGGTCGGTCGCTCGACCAACGGCGGCCAGGGGCCGAGTCGTTTGTGCCACGTCTCGAAAATTTCCGTTCGCCGACGTTGCCAATCTTCCGGCGACTTGGCCATCGAACCATCCGCAAACTTCAGCGGCGAACGATACGAACCAAACTGCCCCGCGAACTCCGCCGAAGGTTGCGTATATTTCTCCAACCGCTGCCCAAGCGCCGCTCTCGCTGGTGAATCCTCGGCGCGAAGGCTCGCCGAACTCACGAGTGCCGCCGCGATACAGAGATAGACGGCTCTTCGATTAATGGACATCTCAATTCTCCTTTTTGTTTCTTTATGCCGCGGAGCCGTAAATAACTCGAAGTGTGAGCGACGCGGGCGCTACAAAACGCTTCGCCGAGAAGCACATCGAATGAGCTTCTGCCCTCGCTCACGCCTTACCCTTCTGGTTACTTGGCTCCGCATTCCCAAAATTACGCCAGCAGCTCGCGGATCGGTGAGCAGTCATCAAGTAGGAACTGCGGCCGGCCGTTGAAGTCGGGTAGTTTCACGTCGAGGTCGATGCCGAGCGTGTGGTAGATCGTGGCCATGATGTTCTGGAAGCTGATCGTGCCGTTGATCGAACGTTCGGCTCGCGAATCGGTTTCACCGATGACTTGGCCCATCGTCAGGCCGCTGCCGAAGAACAACGCGCAGCCGGCATCGGCCCAGTGTTCGCGGCCGGGACCGACCGGGGAAATCTTCGGAGTGCGGCCGAACTCACCGAGCACGACGACCAGCACGTCGTCGGACAGTCCGCGATCGTTCAGGTCGTTGACCAGCGCGGTGATGCTCATGTCGAGCACCGGCATCAGACACTTCAACGCGAAAAAAATGTCACCGGTCGGGCTGCTGTGATGGTCCCACTCGGCGGCGTGCAGTGTGACGACGCGAACGCCCGCCTCGACCAATCGCCGAGCCATCAGGAACGGCTTGCCGTTCCAGTCGTACATGTATTGCTTGGCCGTTTGATGCGGGTACTTTCCGGCCTTGTGTCCGTAGCGAGCCAGCGTCTCCGGCGATTCGTTCGTGAGATCAAACGCCTCGCGAACTTTCGGCGACGCGATCATCTCCAGCGCCTGAGCCTGAAACCGATCGAGTCCGCCGAACGCCTGTGGGCGATCCAGTTCGCGTTGCAGGTTGTCGAACGCGACGAGCAATGCCTTGCGGTTCTCCAACACTTCCAGATTCTTGACCGGAGTGAGGTCTTTGAGTGATTCCTCGAACGGGCGAAACGGAGCGTGTGCGGCTCCGACGTAATGCGGCTTCTCGTAATCGAACAGGTCGCCGGAATGCTGCTTGAGGCTGACATAGGTCGGCAGTGAATGCTTCGTCGGCGATAATTTGCTGACGACCGATCCAAATGCCGGCCGCTTGCCCGACGAGCGCGGCAGTCCGGTGTAAACCTCGCTGAGATAGTGATCGTTCTCGACTGACCGAATGCCGCGAATCAACGCAGCTCGGTCGAGCATCGCCGCCTGCAACGGCATGTGCTCGCAGATGGAGACCCCAGGCAGTTTCGTCGCGATTGGCGAGAGCGGTCCGCGATACTCGGCTGGAGCTAGCGGCTTCAAATCCCACATGTCCAAATGCGAAGGCCCCCCATCGAGCACGATGTAAATGAGAGACTTCGGCCGCCGAGCCTCCGTGTTCGCGGCTGCCTCGTACCGCAACAGGTCTGTCATCGTCAGGCCGCCGACGCCGAGCGCCCCCACACGAAGAAACTCGCGTCGGCAAACGCCACTGCCCAGTGTCAGATTCTGGTTGGCAATCGCGATCACGTTCAACTCCGAGGCAAACTACGATCGTCGGATGGGCACTCTTGCCCGGCCCGTTCGTCGCTGCGGACGGGGCAAGTGCGCCCATCCGACTTTCAAATCAACTCGGTGATGGGAGTTCCCTGATAAAGGATCGGCACGGGGCGTCCCTCATCCATGAAGACTCGATCAGTGGGCACGCCGAGCTGGCGATAGATCGTTGCCAGGACGTCGTTGTAATGGATCGGGCGATCTTGCGGGATTTCCGCGCGTGTGTTGCTGGTGCCGAGTACTTGGCCGGACTTCAGTCCGCCACCGGTGAGCATAACGGAGAACACATCGCTCCAATGATCACGGCCGGCGTTATTATTGATCTTCGGCGTGCGGCCGAATTCCGAGACGACTGCGACCAGCGTCGAATCCAACAGCCCGCGCTCTTTCAATTCGTCGAGCAGGGTCGCCACCGCTTGATCGAAGAACGGCAGCAGTCGCGTCTTCATCGACGCAAAGTTGCCGACGTGCGTGTCCCAGTCCTGATTGTCGGCGAGGTTCACCAACGTGAAGGGCACACCCGCCTCGGCTAAGCGCCGAGCCATCAACACGCGCTGGCCGAATTTGTTGCTGCCGTATCGCAACCGCGTCGCCAGTGTCTCCTGCGAGAGATCGACCGCCGCCTGTGTCACCGGATGATTGATCATGTCGAGGGCCGTGCGGCGGAACAGATCCATGCCGGTCATCATGCCCTTGGCATCGACGTCGCCCGAAAAATTGTCCAATCGCTGCAACAAACTTTGTCGCTCGGAGAAGCGAGTCATCGCCATGTCCCGGAACATCACCAACGGCTGAGGCACTTGATACGGCGAGTCGGCATCGACTGGGATTGGGCCGGACTCAAACGGATCGTAGGCCATGCCGAGGAAGTGTGCTCCCGCGTATCGCACACGGTCGCCGAGTTGACCTTTATCCGGCACACAACAATACGCCGGCAGTCCCGGCTGACTCGGCCCGCGCACCTTCGCGACGAACGAACCGACCGACGGCTTGTCATTCCGATTCTTCGTGGTCGTGTTGGCTCCCGGATAGTCGTAGCCCGTCAGCACCCAATGAATTGCCGCCTCATGACTGGGCGTCCCGTGATGCACGCTCCGCAGCACATTGAATTGCTGTGACCTTGCTGCCAGCATCGGCATGTGCTCACAGACACGATATCCAGGCGTTGCCGTCGCGATGGAATCAAACTCGCCACGGTACTCGGCCGGAGCCTCCGGTTTTATGTCCCAGGTGTCGAGCTGCGAACAGCCACCTTGTAAGAAAAGGACAATCGCCCGCTGAGCCGGAGGCTTCGCTCTTTCGGAGTCTGCATGGACAAGCGTGTCTCGCCCGCCAATGAAGGTTCCGACCGTCATTCCGCTAGCCTGCAGAAACCTGCGGCGCGAAGCAGTGCTCTCGAATCGTCGATTCGGGGACGTGTTGCCCATGAAGTGGTCCTCTGCGTTCTTCCGGGACATCGGCCAAACGGGGCCGGAGGTTTCATCCAATTTCGTTGCGCTGAGTAACGTACCACGTCCAGCGGTTGCTGGCGACAAATGGCCGAGCGCGTCGCACCGTAGCGCCGGTATATCTGGTCGATCTGCGCACGTCGCTCGCATGGTTGCGAAAGACCGGTCGCTCGTCCTGTGGTCGCTCCATCTGAACCACAATCCCCTGCAAGCGGACTGTCTGACGACGATATTTCGGCGATTCAAACTCACAGCGAACTCAGCAGATGGAAGCCGCCGCGTTCAAGCCACCTCGTGCTGATTGCTCACGACGCAATCGTTCCCGGCGTGTTGTCCTGCGGCGACGACGTCGCCGACTTGATCGCGGCTCAGCGCCCGGCGACCGATGTTCGCATTACGTCGAATAGCGATGGCTGGAACCGATTGCTCTCGGTTGAGGCGGATAAGTTCGCAATGGTCCTGCTTGGTCAAGATGTCGAGCGAGAATATTCGTTCGTACTCGACCAGCGAGAAACGGCAGTGCGCCGTCGTCGCGGTGCCGGGGCAAGATCTGCTTGCTTGGGCAGCTCAAGTGAGACACTGATGGTTAGACCAATTCCCGAATCGGCTGCACGCCATCGATGAGATATTGCGGGCGCCCGGAGAGATCGTTGATCGTGGCGGTATTCACGTCGATGCCCAACGAGTGGTACAGCGTGGCGAAGACTTCTTGAAAACTGACGGGGCGATCTTTCGCGTGCTCGGCATTACGGTTGGTGGAGCCGATGACTTGGCCTGTCCGGAGTCCGCCTCCCGCGAGGATCGCGCAGGCGACTTCCGGCCAATGATCGCGGCCGCCGTTCGGATTGATCTTCGGAGTGCGACCGAACTCGCCCCAGACAAGCACCGTTGTTGTGTCGAGCATGTCACGACGTTCCAAATCTTCGATCAATGCGGAGAGCGCGATGTCGAGCATCGGAAAGTGTTCGCGAGCGTTTGAAAAGTTCGTGCCGTGAGGCAGTCCGTGCCAGTCCCAGCGACCGTAAGCCAGCGAAACGACACGAGCTCCCGCCTCGACCAATCGCCGAGCCAGCAAGAAATAATCATTGAGCAGCGGGCCGGCATCGCCGTATCCGGCCGGCTTGTCGCTCCCTCGGCCGTAACGATCGCGCAGCTTCGGGTCTTCCCGTTCGAGATCAATCGCTTCGGCCAATTTGCTGGAGGTCAAGATGCCAAAGGCTTGCTCGGTGAATTTGTCCATGCCGCGCAGCATTCCGCTGGCATCGACGTCGCGCCGCAGCGTGTCGAAACCCTTCAACAACGATTTGCGATTCCCAAAGCGATCGGTATCGATGCCGTTCAGCACCATATCTTTTTTGCCTTCGGCATTCGGTTGGAACGGCGCATGCGCCGGGCCGAGGAATCCCGGTTGGCCGTTATCCGCCCAAGTCGAAGTGATCATCTTCGGGGCCAACCCAATATACGGCGGCACGGCCGGATCGACGGCTCCTTGCAACTTCGACACATGCGATCCGAACGACGGCCAACCGCCGGCAATCTGATTCACGAAGCGGCGGCCGGTCTGACACTGAAACGCCGCGTGCAGTCCGTCCGATCCAACCAACGACCGAATGATCGCCAACTTGTCCGTCATGCCGGCGAGCTTTGGCAGCAGTTCACAAATCTCGATGCCGGGAACATTGGTCGCGATCGGCAGGAACTCGCCCCGAATCTCCGACGGCGCACTCGGCTTCAAGTCCACCAAATCCTGATGTGGCGGTCCGCCCGATAAAAAAATGTTGATCACTGATTTGTGGCGAGCTGGCGTTGCGCCCAACTGAGCTGCAGTGTCTTCGGCACGCAAAAGCTGCGGCAGCGATAACGTGGCCCCGCCTAATGCGAGTCCACCAATCTGCAAAAAACTGCGACGATTCAACTGGTCGCAAAAGCCACTCTGCCGGGGTCCTACGATCGTCAGCATCACTCAGCCTCCGTCGAATTGAAACGGGCCATCGGCCTAGATTTCGGGGGCCAGCAGTTTATCACTTCAGCCAACGAATGAAAGATGTCTGATCTGTTGCCTCACGGCGGGCTAGTTTTTGAAGATGCGTAGTCTGTTCATCAAGAGGTTGAGTTTGAGGGCGTGTTCTCGGCAGAGGGAGCCGACGGATTGGGTGAGTCGGCGGGCGAGGTTGAGGGTCGCGAGGCGAATGCCGTTGAGC